>JAUIMF010000081.1 GCA_030433415.1 Gammaproteobacteria bacterium
GTATATCAATCTGCATCGCGGCGCGACCTTTGTGATCATGATTCCCGGCTCGGTGCAGCAGAAGGGCCTGCTCGGGAATCTGCTGCACGATGTAGCGCTGCTCGCCAGCCTGGGCATCCGCCTGGTGCTGGTACACGGCTCGCGCCCCCAGGCGGAAGCCCGGCTGACCGAAGCCGGACACGCCAGCGCCTACCACGGCGGCCGGCGCATTACCGACGCCACGACCCTGCCGCTGCTGCAGCAGGTGGTCGGTGCCCAGCGCCTTGAGTTTGAGGCGCTGCTGTCGATGGGCCTGCCCAACTCGCCCATGCAGGGTGCCAAGCTGCGCGTTGGGTCGGGCAACTTCGTCGTTGCCCAGCCCCTGGGCGTGGTCGATGGCGTGGACTACCAGTGGACCGGGCGCGTGCGCCGTATCGACACCACCGCTATCAACGAACTTCTTGATACCGGCAGCCTGGTGCTACTGAACTGCCTGGGTTTTTCACCCACGGGGGAGTCCTTCAATCTCGCCCTGGGTGACGTCGCCGGCAGTGCCGCCCAGGCCCTGGAAGCCGACAAGCTGATCGTGCTGACCGCTGGCGAGGGCCTGCATGACGAGCACGGCGAGCTCATCCGACAGTGCGTCGCCGACGACAGCGATTCGCTGACCTTTGTCAGCGACGAAGAAAACGATGCGCTGGCTCTGGCCGCTCGCGCGTGCCGCGGCGGGGTGGAACGCTGTCAGATCGTCAGCTACGAAGACCGCAACGCCCTGCTCACGGAGCTGTTCACCACCGATGGCAGTGGCACCCTGGTCACCCGGCGTCCCTTTGAGGAGTCCCGCTGGGCCAGCATCAACGACGTGGGTGGAATCCTCGACCTGATCGCGCCTCTAGAGGCCGCCGGCGTGCTGCTCAAACGCTCCCGCGAGCTGCTGGAAGCTGAGATCGGTCGCTTCAGGATTCTTGAACGCGATGGCCGTATCACGGCTTGCGCCGCGCTGTACCCCTTTGCGCAGCAGAGTGAAGCGGAACTGGCCTGCATCGTCGCACACCCGGACTACCGCGGTGATGGACGCGCCCAGCGTCTACTTGAGGAACTTGAAGACGAGGCTCGCAAGCAGGGCCTGAGTCACGTCTTTGTACTCACGACCCAGACCGCCCACTGGTTCCTGGAACAGGGGTTTGTCGAAGCGTCGTTGGACAGCCTGCCCCCCGAGCGTCAGGCGCTATACAACCTGCAGCGTAACTCCAAGGTCTTTCGCAAGGCGTTGGTGCAGCGCGCCTGAATCCCGCCAGCCGGGCGCCGCGTTTACGCTACGCCCACGTCAGTCCGTTGCCTGGGCAATCAGCTGTTCGAAGTCTTCCCTGAGCGAATCCAGACGCCGGCGCAAACGCCGATCCTGTTTTTCGCTGCGCCCATCGATGAGCGCTGCGAGCGCCTCGTGCATCACCGCACTATTGTGGTCATAGCGCTGTTGTGTGGCCTCAGGCACGCGAGACTCCCAATCCCGCACCATGATTCGCACCCGCTCCTGCCAGCCTGCACTGCGTGACTGCTCGATGCGCAGCAGCGCGATGCTCTGGGCGCGTTCGGCAAGCCAGTCGCGGTCTGTGCGATGCAGAGAGCGCACCGCCTGTTCCAGGTCCTGCCGCTGCTGCCGGCTCAGGCGCCCCAGGTAGTCCTCGGCAAAGTCGCGCATCTCGTCCAGCGTGTCGTCGTAGAACTCCTCGTCATCACGCGGCAGGTACTTGTCTTCGAGCTTGTCCTGACGACGGTCGAGGTAGGTAAAAAACTCCTGCACCTGCTCGTCACTCAGATCGCTGCCCAGCGCCAGTAGCTCATCCATGCTGCGGTCGCGCAAGCGTTCCCAGGCGTCCTCCATGCCCTCACTGAAGTACTGCAACGTAGCGGTGGTGACGGGCTGGTCAAGCGCCGCCCGGAACTCATCCAGCAGGGCGACGTAGCGCGGCAGCTCTTCACGCCGGTGCCAGGTGAGCAGCGGCGCGAGCTGTGCGTCGAGCAACTGGCGCTGGCTGCGATCCAGGTCCACGTAACGCTCGATGTACCAGGGCAGCAGGTGATCCAGGCGGTTGTAGAAGAACGTCGTGCTCGAGCAGCCCACCAACAGCAGTAGAAGCAGCGCGATGACGCAACGGCGCAGACCGAAGCGGTCAGTCATAGGCATCGTCATCGCTGGCAAAGAGCATGTCGGGATTGCGGAAGCATTTGAACTCCAGATGGTTGCCGGCCGGATCGCGGATAAAGCAGGTACGCTGCTCACCGCGTCGCCCGGCAAAGCGTGTGCAGGGCTCCATCACATAGGACACCCCGGCACCGCGAATAGTTTCCTGCAGCGCATCCCAGGCATCCCAGTCCAGCACCACACCAAAGTGGCTGGCGGGCACGGACTCACCATCCACCGGGTTGCGCGCCACGGCGGGCAGGTCTTCCGTCGCCACCTTGTGCACCACCAGCTGGTGGCCAAAGAAGTCGTAGTCGATCCAGCGGGACGAGGAGCGTCCCCGGGGACAGCCCAGCATGTCGCCATAAAAAGCCGCTGCCGCCTGCAGGTCATCGACAGGCAGGGCCAGGTGAAACGCGGTGTCGGGCATGGCGATGGGGCTCCGGTGGCCAAAAGGCCAGTGTAGCGCCGCAAGGGGATGGTTGGCGCCTGTGCTAATGTGCGTTTCTTTTTCGCGAACACGCCCATGCCCCAACTGGAACACGTCGCCGAGGTTTTTGTGAACCTGGTCTGGGGCACGCCCCTGGTGGTGTTGCTGCTCGGCGGAGGCCTGTTCTTTGCATTCTTCTCGCGCGGCCTGCCCTACCGCCATTTCGGTCACGCGGTGGGCATCATGCTCGGTCGCCACGACACGCCCGGCGAACCCGGAGAGCTGTCTCACGGTCAGGCCCTCGCGGCTGCACTGTCGGGCACGATGGGTCTGGGCAATATCGCCGGTGTGGCCCTGGCGATCGTCGCGGGCGGCCCGGGGGCGGTGTTCTGGATGTGGGTGTCGGCGATCGTCGGCGTGGCCACCAAGTTTTTTACCTGCAGCCTGGGCGTGATGTATCGCGGCCGGGACAGCCTGGGACAGTTGCAGGGTGGCCCCATGTACATTATTCGCGAAGCGCTGCCCAAGGCCTTTTACCCGCTGGCCATACTCTTCTCGCTCGCGGGGCTCATTGGCACCCTGCCCATGTTTCAGGCGAACCAGCTTACGGCCCTGATCGGCGATACGGTGTTTCGCGGCGATCTGCCCGTCTGGGGCGGCCCCGTCATCGGCTGTGTCATCGCCAGCGTGGTCGCTGGCGTGATCTTTGGCGGCCTGCCCCGCGTGGCGGCGGTAGCCGTGGCCGCGCTACCCGGCATGGTCGCGGTCTATATGCTCATGACCCTGTTCGTGATCATCGGCAATCTGGGCGCAGTGCCTGGCATTCTCGCCAGCATCGTCACCGAAGCCTTCAGCCCGCAAGCTGTCGGGGGCGGATTTGTCGGGGTGATGCTCATCGGTATCAGCCGCGGCGCGTTTTCAAACGAAGCCGGCGTGGGTACCGAGGTTATGGCCCACGGCGCGGCGCGCACCAATGAACCGGTGCGCGAGGGGCTGGTGGCAATGCTCGGCCCGATCATCGATACGCTGATCGTCTGCACCTGCACTGCCATCGTGATCCTGCTCACCGGCGCCTGGCAGACGCCGGGGGACCTGTCGGGCATTACGCTCACGGCCAACGCGTTTGTTGGGCAGATGGGCAGCGTCGCCCTGATTCCCTTGGCCTTCGTGGCCCTGGTCCTCAGCACCACCACCATGTTCACCGGTTGGTACTACGGTGCGAAGTGCTTTGGCTTTTTAATCGGCGCCCAGTGGCAACACCACTTCCGCTGGATTTTTGTGGCAACGGTGGTGTTCGGGGCGAGCGTGAGCATCGACGTGGTGTTCAACATCATCTCGGGCTGCTACGGCCTGATGGCGATTCCCACCATGGTGAGCACGCTACTGCTGGCGCCGCGGGTTATGGCTGCGGCGCGGGAGTACTTTGCGCGCCACCCCTACTGAGCGGCGCGGTTTTCAGGCAGCGGCGCTCGAAGGTGCGACCGCTGGTGAGCGGCTCAGGGCACCGAGGATCGCACGCAAAGACGCCTGAACGATGTCATGGCTGCGGCCCACGCCGCAGCTACGCTCGCCGTCGATGTTGAGCTGGATGTAGCACACGGCCTCGGCATCGGCGCTGTGTGACAGGGCGTGTTCGTTGTACTCCACCAGCACGATGGGCTTGCCCACCAGACTCTCGAGCGCATCCACAAACGCAGCGACCACGCCGTTGCCCGAGCCCGTGAGCTGATGGGAACTGCTACCTTCCTGCACCGTGAGTTCCAGGCGGTCCACACCATCGGCACGGCTGAGCTGGTAATCGCTGAGCTCCCATCGCGGCGCGGCAGGCAGGTAAGTCTGCTGAAAGAGGTCATGGATCGCCTCGGAACCCACCTCGCCTTCGGTGTCTTCGGCAAAGGCCTGCACCGTGGCACTGAAATCGATCTGCAACCAACGAGGCATGTCGTACCCGTGATCCGCCTGCATCACGTAGGCCACACCGCCCTTGCCGGACTGGCTGTTGATGCGGATGACTTCCTGATAGGAGCGGCCAATGTCAGCGGGATCGATGGGCAGGTAGGCCACTTCCCAGGTCGCGGACTCGTCGTCGCGGCGGCGCGCCAGGCATTTTTTGATCGCGTCCTGATGGCTGCCGGAGAAAGCGGTAAACACCAGCTCGCCCGCGTAGGGATGCCGGGGATGCACCGGCAGTTGGGTGCAGGATTTCACTACTTCGATGATTTCGTCCATGGCGCCCAGGTTGAGCTGGGGGTCCACGCCCTGGCTGTAAAGGTTCATGGCCATGGTAATGATGTCCATGTTGCCGGTGCGCTCACCGTTGCCCATGAGCGTGCCTTCGACGCGATCGGCACCCGCCATCACACCCAGCTCCGAGGCCGCTACAGCGCAGCCACGGTCATTGTGCGTGTGCAGCGACAGAATGATGCTGTCGCGCCGCGCCACGTGATCGCAGAACCACTCGATCTGGTCGGCATATACGTTCGGCGTGCTCATCTCTACGGTAGCGGGTAGATTGATGATGACCTTGCGCTCCGGCGTGGGCTGCCATACGGTGGTGACGGCGTCACAGACCTCGACGGCAAAATCCAGCTCGGTGCCGGTAAAGCTCTCGGGGGAGTACTGGAACGTCCACTCGGTCTCGGGATGGCGCGCGGCGTGCTCCATCACCAGGCGCGCACCGTTTTCGGCGATGGCCCGGATGCCGTCGCGGTCCAGGTCAAAAACCTGCTCGCGCTGCACCGTCGAGGTGGAGTTGTAGACGTGCACGATGGCCCGAGGCACACCCTTGAGCGCTTCGAAGGTGCGTTCGATGAGTTCTTCCCGCGCCTGCGTGAGCACCTGAATCGTGACGTCCTCGGGAATCCGGTTGTTTTCGATGAGATCGCGCACAAAGGCAAAGTCGTGGCCCGACGCCGAGGGAAAACCCACCTCGATCTCTTTGAAGCCCAGCTTCACCAGCAGGTCCCACATGCGCGACTTCTGCGCCGTGGTCATGGGCTCGATGAGCGCCTGGTTGCCGTCGCGTAGATCAACGCTACACCAACGTGGTGCGCGGCGAATCTGGCGATCGGGCCAGCGGCGGCCGCTCATGGGTACAGGTGCAAAAGCGGGATAACGGCGATGGTCAAAGTTGCTCATGGGCGATCCAGACGACGGTTTCGGTAAATGGCGACGGTTTTTGGTATCGGGCTGGCGCGACCCGGTCCCGCGTGTGCGGTTCTCACACAGGCAACGGGGTTGGGGCTGGCGACACTGTCCGGCAGGCGTACCTTGTGAGCGTGACCGACCCGAATGCTGGGTAAAACAATCGGGGCGGGACAGTGCTGGCACCAGTGGGCGTAGTGTAGCCGCAGACGGATAGGGAATTATTGCGAAATAAGCAGCGCTTCGGCAAATTTTGAGGTTAATTGCCTAAATAAAAGTTTTGTTGTAGGTTTTTTCACCACGTTTCAGCGTTTGTGCAGTATTCACAATGGCCATACCCCAACTGGACCGCCTGGATCGCCGCATCCTCACCTGCCTGCAGGCTAATGCGCGCATCAGCAATCTCGAACTCGCCGAAGCCGTGGGCCTGTCACCCACACCCTGTGCCCGCCGCGTGCGACGCCTCGAAGAGAGTGGCCTGATTCGCGGCCACGTGACGCTGCTGGACCAGGAACGCCTGGGCCTGTCACTGACTGCGTTCATCAGCATCAACATGGACCGCCACACACCGGACCGCTTCGAAACCTTTGAAGCCGAAGTGCAAAACTATCCCGAAGTCATGGAGTGCTCGGTGGTCACCGGCCAGAATTCGGACTACCTGGTGCAGGCGGTGGTGCCCGACATGGCCTATTACGAGCGTTTTCTGTTGGGGCGCCTCACGCGCATCCCGGGCGTGACCGGCGTGCACTCGAGCTTTGTGCTGCGGCGCGTGATTCAACGTACGGCGCTGCCGTTGGATCACACGCAGTAGCTGCTCCTGGCAGTGCGATCCTGCCTCCGCACTCCAGCGCGAACTAATCTTCGCGCCGCAAAGCATCAACTCCAAGCGTGTCAGCTATCTTTACAACCGGTGGCATATCCAAGGGGGGATCGCGGAGCAGCGTGTTATTTCTAAAGCCCTTTTAACGGGCTGGCATTTTTACTGCTTGTTATCTGTTGAATTCGTTACAGTACGCTCTGGGGCCCTCAATGCGCTTAAACTCAGCTTCTCGACTAATCTTCGGCCTGCTCTTGCTTGGGTCAACCTTCAGCGCAAACGCCAATCTGATCACGAACGGTACCTTCGACACTGATCTCAGTGGTTGGTTGACGTCCCCCACCGGAACGGGTGTTCCAACGACCTGGATCGATGGTACGGCCCACCTCGGACGGCCTGGTCAGGAGGGGATATCCAATCTCGCCCAGATCGTCGATATCGTACCTGGGACGCAAGTCCTTGAATTTGTGTTTGACTACGAATGGCAGGTGAATCCGCCCTCCACTCCGGACAGTTTCCTTGCTGGGCTTTTACTGCTGGATGGCTTCGGCGCCTACAACACCGTTTGGTTCGAGTTCGAGCAGTCAAGCAGCGACGCAGCGTTCGGAACTACCGTGCAATTTTCTTCGCAAATCTCGCTGGCCGGGGCGCCGCTCCTGGGGGCGATTGAAAACGCCGCAGTTCTGTTCAGGCTGACCGAGACCGTAAACGACCCTGCTTCTGCCGGGACCCGGATTCAGATCGACAACGTAAGCCTCACGGCAACGTCTGTGCCGGCACCGGCTACGCTGACTATTCTCGGTCTGGGCCTTGCCGGACTTGGATACTCACGTCGCAGCAAAGGCTGATCAATCGGAACTTCCAAGGGCCCGCTTCGGCGGGCTTTTTTGTGGGTGTGAATTTGTGAGCATCCAGTAGCGACCGCTGGTGGAGCTACCGCGACATCCCCATCACTGATCTGGCAGGAAACTGACCGCAACCGAGCTCCTGATACTGCCGAGCATCGAACAGCTCGCTCAGACCGTTGTTGTCCAGAAACAGATCCACGTACAGGGCACAGCGCAGACGCTCCGATAACACGGTGCTTTGCGCGATGGACGCTTTCACCTCGTCAACGGTGATGCGCTGCTCCTGTACCTGTAAGCCTCCGTCGTTCGCTTCATCGAGCAGCATGACGTGCGGTGACGCGGCCTGCCAACGGGGCCAGGCAGGTTGCGCCGCACTACGACCACTGCCCGGGCGACCGCTGTAGGCAAAGCCAGCCCAGTAGTCGCGCATCGACACACCCAGCGCTTCACGACGATCGCGATTGCCTGTGTGGAACACGCCGGGGACCACACGCGAGATCAGGGGACCAAAGAGAAAATCCAGCTCCAGGGCGTGGGCGGCGCCGAGCAACTCGGGCAGGTCCACGAGCCAGTTGCTACGCATGTCGTCCCAGTCGAAACGGTAGGCGTAAAGCGGGACCTCGGGGCTGGCTTCGTTGATCACCGCAAGGGGCAGGTCAACGCCAGTCGCCTTCCAGGCCTCGCTGTGCAACTTGCTCAGCAGCGCGTAGCGCTCAGGGTCGCGGGGCCGGGGAAACAGGCCAAAGCGGCGCTGCACGTGGCGCTCCGACAGGGCCATAAAGAGCTTCATTTCGTCGCGGTTGGTCCCTACGAGCAGCGGCACACGATTCCAGTTGTCAGGCTCTGCGAATAGTTCCGGCAAGGGGGCTTTCGGCAGCACATGACCATCGCGAAACAGCACCGGCAGACGGTACATCCCCGCGGAAGTGTATAGGGGCTCCAACACCTCGGCGGTGCTCAGGCCGCGCATGAAATCCAGTACACGAGACGCGGGCAGGCGCTCAAGGGACGCCTGAGCCTGCTCGGCACTCTGGTCCGTTGTCGCGTGCTTCAGCCACGACAGCAGCAGATTGGTCGAGCTGAAGCGATGCCCGGGCTGCGAGTCTGTCGCACCGTGCTCTGCCTGTGCAAGGCTGAAGGTGCCGGGGAATCCGCTCTGGATAATCGCGCCGTGGAACAGGTTGGCTGCGAGCGGGGACGCGAGCAGGCTATAGATGTTTCTGGCGCCGGCGGACTCCCCGAAGACCGTGACCCGGTCCGGGTCGCCACCAAAGGCCCCTACGTTCTGCTTCACCCATTTCAGGGCCGCCACCATGTCCAGCAGGGCAAAGTTTCCAGATCGATCCTCAGGCGTGGTCGCCGTCTCGCGCAGCGCCTCGTGGCTGAACCACCCCAGGGGCCCAAGGCGATACTGGATCGTCACCATGATGACGCCCTGCTCCTGCACGAAGGCGGAGCCGTCGTAGGGCAGGGCAGAGCCAATCGTGTTGCCCCCACCGTGGATGAACACCATCACGGGCAGATCCGCCCCGGCATTCACCCGCGCCGGCGCAAAGACATTCAGATACAGGCAGTCTTCACTACCGATGAGTGTGCCCGGCTTCATGCGCGAAGCCGACAGGCGGCTGGCGAACTGGGGGCAGACCGGTGCGAACTGCGTGGCGGGGCGAGGACTAAGCCAGGCTCCGGGTTCGCGTGGCGCCCGCCAGCGCAGCTCTCCCTGAGGCGCCTGAGCATAGGGAATGCCCAGCCAGACCTGGGCACCAGGCGGACTCATACCTCCCACAACCGGCCCTGCAGCGGTCTCGCGCAACGTACGCTGATCTGCCAGCAGCGCCAGCGGCCCTTCGTCACCCGCATCCTGCCAACGCAGGTACAGGCCCGACACGACGAGTACGACACCGAGTATAAGAATGATCCAGCGCATGGGACGGGTTCCTCCAGCGCCTAATGTACCGCGACGTGCAGGCCCCTCCTAGCGCTGCGCCTCGTGTACCATGGCGCGCCGATGAACAGCCACTCGCAACGACCCACCCTGGACCCTGAGGCCCGCCTGACGCTGGCGATCCTCGCGTGTCTGGTCGCCCTGGGGCCCCTGAGCGTCGACATGTACCTGCCAGCCATGCCCGCCATGGCCGAGGCCCTGACGACTGACACGGTGCATATGCACCTCACCATGAGCGCCTACCTTTGGGGTTTCTCGGTGTTTCACCTCGCCTGTGGCCCACTGGCAGACCGCTACGGACGCCGACCCCTGCTGTTGGCCGGCACGGGCCTGTTTGTGCTGGCGAGTATCGGCTGCGCCCAGGCCGCGACGGTAGAGGAATTGACAACCTACCGCTTTATCCAGGGCATTGGAGCCTGCACGGGACCCACGCTGGCGCGCACCATTACCCGCGATGTGTTTGGTCCCCGGGACGCCGCCCGGGCTCTGTCCCTGATCGCCATGATCATGGCCCTGGCCCCTGCGATAGCGCCGGGCCTGGGTGGCCTACTCATGCGGTACCTGCCCTGGCCCGTGGTCTTTGTCTTTCTCGCCACCTACGGCACGGTCGTGCTCTACGTGATATTGCGCCACATCCCCGAGACCCTGCCGCATCCGCAGAGCCTGCGCCCGGTCCGGGTCGCCGCCAACTACCTGCTTCTGCTGCGCGACCCCGTATTCCTGCCCGTGGCCATCGCCAGCGCCCTGGTGTACTCCGGGTTGATCGCCTATCTGGCCAGCTCCGGTTTTGTGTTTATCACGATGCTTGGTGTTCCCGTCGAGTACTTCGGTCTGATCTTTCTGTCCTCAGTGGTTGGTTACGTGGCGGGCAGCGCCCTCAGCGCCCGTCTCGCGTCGCAATATGAGCCCGCCCAGGTGATGCTCGCTGGTGGTGCGCTTGCCGCAACGGCCACGCTCCTGATGCTGGTCTTGCACTTGCTGGCGCCGACGTCGGTACTGGCTCTGGTCTTACCGATGGCGCTGTATTCCGTGGCGCTGGGTATTACCCTGCCCCACGCGATGGCGTTGGCCATGGCGCATTTTCCGCATATTGCGGCGACCAATGCCGCCCTCTTCGGATTTCTGCAGATGGGATTGTCGGCGGTTATCACGGCGAGCGTGGGTTCGCTGCTGGTGTCGTCTCCCCTGCCCATGATTCTGGTGATGTTCGCGACCCAGATCCTGGCCACAGGCTTTATGATGTTGGGACGGTACCGGCATCGCCGGAGCTTCAAGCCCAGCCAGGAGAACACGGAGCCATCATGAAGATCGGTATTATCTGCGGCAGCCACCGCGACGAATCCCAGAGTGAAAAAATCGGCCGCTACGCCGCTGCGCAACTCGAGGCGCAAAAATTGTGCGATGAGGTCTTTGTCTACAGCCTGGCGGGTAGTCCTCTGCCGTTCTGGGATGAGGGCATCTGGGCGGGTGAGGCCCGCTGGGATGATTACGCCGGCGACCTGCTGACGGCTCTCAAGAGCTGTGATGCCTTTGTTGTAGTAACGCCGGAATGGCACGGCATGGTGCCGTCGGGCCTCAAGAACCTGTTCCTTGTCGCCAATGGTGACGGCATCCTCGCCCACAAACCCGCGCTGATCATCAGCGTGTCGGGGGGCGCGGGGGGCGGCACCTATCCCATTGCGGAGCTGCGCATGAGCAGCTACAAGAACTCGCGCATCTGCTACCTGCCCGAGCACCTGATCGTGCGCAACGCCGGATCGGTTTTCAATACGGACGACGACTCAAACGATCAGGAGTCCCACACCTACCTGCATGGACGTCTGATCTACTGTCTGGAGATGCTGCGCGAGTATGCCCTGGCGTTCCAGGGCATTCGCGCAAGTGGAAAAGTGACGCTGGAGACCTACACCAACGGGATGTAGGACGCTCAGGACGCGCTGGCGGAACGGGCAGCGCGCTCTTTCTCGATGAGGTAGCTGGCGATCTTGAGCATGTTGGCCTGACCACCGGCCTTGCGTGTGCTGATGCGGTACTTGCCCGCCACCATAAGTTCGGGCGTTCCGGCAATGCGCGCCGCACGCGCACGCGCGTCGGCCTGGCGTACCTGGGAGCCTACGCCGAAGGACTTGAACATTTTCTCAAACGCTTCCCGGTCCACACCGTTGGCGGCAAACAGCGCGCCCAACTCATCGACATCTGCCAGTCGCTTGCGGTCCACGTTGATCGCCTGGAAGAGCGGCATGTGCACTTTGTCGAGCACCCCGAGGGCTTCGGCGGCGTAGAACGCCTTGGCATGCACTTCCATCAAGCCATTCCACATGGCAGGCGAACCTTTTACCACCACGTCATCGCCGAGGGATTTCTTCCATTGCACGACCTGGGGCTCAAAGTTGTAGCAGTGGCCACAGCCATACCAGAAGAACTCCGTTACCTCGATTTTGTCGGCTTCGGTACCGCGCACCGCCGGCGAAATCGTGTCGTAATGCTCGCCCTCGACCCACTCTTCGGCCTGGACCACGGCCACAGCGGCAAACTGCAGGGCAAGCATCGCCAGCAACGTGGCAGAAAGGCGTTTGAACATGGTGAGTCTCCAAAAAAGTCTTGTATTGCTTGGGACCGGCATCCTAGCGAAAAGTTCGCTCCATTGCAGGGTTGGTCCGGGCGCTTCGCTTGGGTAGCTGTTCCTAGCGCCTGACCTTAACGCCCTTTCTTAGTGCTCGGTCTTAGTGCCTGATTGGGCACCTGGGGTAAACAGCGAGCAAAAAAAACGGCCCACGGGGCCGTTATTTGATCTTACCGACAGGCTCAGTTCAGGCCAGAAACATAGGCCGACACGGCCTCGATTTCTTTGTCTGACAGTCCAAAGGCATTGCTGCGCATGATCTTGATATCGCCATCGGTCACGCGACCAGCGGGGTCTTCGTAGCCCTTGCGATACGCTTTGAGCTGCGCCGCTACGTAGTCCGCATGCTGACCACCCAGCGCCGGGAAGCCGGCTGGCGCATTGCCGTTACCACGGGCACCGTGGCAAGCGATGCAAGCAGCCACATTGCGATCTGCGACGCCTGCGCGGTAGACCTTTTCACCCAGGGTCACAAGGTCGGGGTCGGCCTTCTCTACGCTGCGCGGCTGCGCGCTGTAGTGTGCGGCGATGTCGGCGAGGTCCTGGTCTGACATGTTGTCGACCTGACCCGCCATCTGCGCTACCGGGCGCAGACCGTCACGAATATGCTGCATCTGTTGGAGCAGATACTTTTCGCCCAGTCCCGCCAACTTGGGGAACGAGGGCACCAGGCTGTTGCCGTCGGCGCCGTGGCAGGCGCTGCAGGTCATGGCCTTCTGCTCGCCCGCAGCGGCGTCACCCTTGATGGATTCCGCGGCCTGGACCGTGAATGCGCCCAGCATCAGGGCACCAATGAGCAGCTTTTTCATCACAGCTGAATTCCTTGAGAAATTTAAAAAGATACCCCGCTTAACCGGGATATCCAGAAAGCACAACTTACTCGGCGGGAGCTGCCATGTAGTTAATCAGCTCCTTGTACTCCTCATCCGAGCAGTCAAAGCACATACCCATGGGCGGCATCGCGTTCAGACCGTTCTTGACCGACGCCAGCAATGCGTCCATGCCTTTGGCCAGACGAGGTTCCCAGGCCGCGGCGTCACCCGTTTTGGGAGCGCCTGCTACGCCCTGTGCATGGCACACGGTGCAGCTCTTGTTGTACTTGTCCATGTTCGGTTCTGCCTGGACAGCGACCGCTACCGCGGCCACACCCGCGGCCAATACTACTTTCTTGACTGTGTTGATCACTACGATCACCTCAAGTGACATCTATGGATTCCCCGCAAGCGGGGGCGCGCTATTATACCGAACATGAATAGCCCCACAAATTGCGACGAAAGTCCCGTTACGCCCGAAATTGGCCCCCCCGTAGAGGCCCCGTCCTATCGCCGTGCCGAGTTCTTGTCCAGCGCCGCCAAATTCAGCCAGTGCCCGACTGACGAGGGCTGGGAAGTGGCCTTTGCCGGGCGATCCAACGCGGGTAAAAGCAGTGCCATCAACAGCCTCACGGGCAACCGCAAGCTGGCGCGGACCTCGCGCACACCGGGTCGCACGCAGCTGATCAACTTTTTTGCCCTGACCGAACGCCAGCGCCTGGTTGACCTGCCCGGCTACGGTTACGCCAAGGTACCGCAGAAGATCAAGGACGCCTGGAACCGCCAACTTGAGCGCTACCTGCAGGAGCGCCAGAGCCTACGCGGCATGATTCTGCTCATGGATTGCCGCCACCCGCTACAGCCCTTCGACCAGCAGATGATCGGCTGGGCTGAGGCCGCACACATGCCGGTACACATTCTGCTCACCAAGGCCGACAAACTGAAAAAGGGCCCCGCCAAGCAATCCCTGCTGCAGACCCGCGGTCGGCTCGCGCACCTGGGTGATCTGGTGAGCGTGCAGCTGTTCTCGGCACTGAAGCACCAGGGACACGACGAGCTGATCCACGTGCTGGATCGGTGGCTGACCGACGATTCCGTACTGGAAAGCGAGGTCTGAGAGACTCGCCGGGGAACTCATCGGCTATTGCAATTACCGGTCACCTACTCAAATCCGATGGCGTAGTGTTCTCGAAACTCACGCTCTGCTGCGTCGTGATCTATCTGCTTGCCCCAGTTAAGAACTGTGTAGCCCTCGGACTCAAGGTTGTTGAGCGGGGGTATCTCGCCGCTGAATACGCTTTTGCGGTAACCCTTTGCCAACTCGGGTTTGACCCCGCATTGGTGCCAGGTCCACAACAGGTACGTTGGTTCAAACAAGAGTCGCTTTCGATTCCATTCTCGGGGTATCTGATCAAAGTGTGCTCTGCGAATCAGTCTGGGGGTGTGTAACACGGGATTTGGCGCGTAAATACTCTGGCAACGAAAGAAAGCCAGCGTCTCCCAGAGCCAGTTTTGCCAGTTACTGAGTTGCTCGTTGGGCCGCTTGCGCTGCAAATGGGCAACAAGCGGACGAGCAAACTCCGCCTCGGGGTCCCGTATTGCCCTGAGCAGCAACATATCGTCATGCCACCATATCCAGGACTCGAAACGCTCAGCAAAAATCTTCTGGTGCTCCCACAGACGAAAAACCTTGTTGGCCCGGGGAGAATGCGTCCAGTCCGTAATCGTTTCTATCTTGTTCCGCAACAGCCACTCCACCGGTGGCAAATGTTGCGATTCCGTCATTAGCACAATCGGCCAGTCGCCCAGATGACGTCGAATTGCCGCTATGACTACCGGCAAATAATCCTTGTTTTTGGGCCTGTAGCTGATGGCAATGGGAGGGACCGTTGCGGAAGAGGTCGTCATTGCTTAGGAAACTCTACGCGAGGAAGGGTGAGAGCAAACCGGAGAAGGGCAGCACAACAGTGCCACCCCTCTCACGGTAGTCTGCGATGAACCCATGATATGGCTTGCCATGGGGTAAACCCAGCACGGGTACCAGGTCCTTCGC
>JAUIMF010000082.1 GCA_030433415.1 Gammaproteobacteria bacterium
CTGGTGTTATTTGGCCCGCTGGCAACGAACGGCGGTACGGCGCTCGTGCGGCTGGACGAGAGTGGTGAGGAACTGGTGGTCAGCGTCGCTGAAGAAGCGGACGCAACGGACGACGAACTGGCGGTGACCTGAGTCTTGACCGAAGGACGGGGGAGACCCGCCCCGATCAGCGCTCGCGGTAGGTGATGCGACCCTTGGAAAGATCGTAGGGGGTCAGTTCCACGCGAACCTTGTCACCGGTGAGGATGCGAATGTAGTTCTTGCGCATCTTGCCGGAAATATGGGCGGTCACGACGTGGCCGTTCTCCAACTTCACGCGAAACGTGGTGTTCGGCAGGGTGTCGACCACCTCGCCTTCCATCTCAATCTGGTCTTCTTTAGCCATGCGCTCTCTAGGGGCGAAAAAATGAGCGCGCATTCTGCCCGAAATGGGCGGGGTTAGCTACTGCATTTTTGCGGTGAAGTGAGCGTGACTCGTTCCTGGGCTGTCAGAACGACTCCGTCAACCCCTCAGTGGAACGCTGCCACTGATTATTCACCAATAGCTCCAGCGGTCGGTAATCCGCTTTGTAGGCCATCTTGCGGCAATTGCGAATCCAGTAGCCCAGATAAACGAAGGGCAGGCCCTCGCGGCGACAGCGTTCGATCTGCCAGAGAATGGCGTAGCGACCGAGGCTACGTTTTTCGTGGTCGGGGTCGTAGAAGGTGTAGATCGCCGACAGGCCGTCGATCATCACATCCACTACTGCCACGGCCAGCAGCACGCCATCCAGGCGGAACTCCACGTAATCCGTGCATCCCCAGGGGTTGTTCAAAAATGATTCGTACTGGTCACGGTCGGGGGGATACATGTCACCGTCGGCATGGCGCATGCGAATGTACCGGTCGTACAGGGCGTAGCATTCGTCGTCTGACACGCTTGAGCGAACCGTCGCCTGCAGATCGTCGTTGAGTGTGAGGCAACGCCGCTGGGTACGGCCGGGCCGGAACTCCGCCACGGGCACACGAGCGGGAATGCAGGCATTACAGTGGTTACAGTGGGGGCGGTAGATGTGATTGCCGCTGCGACGAAACCCCAGCAACGACAGGTTGCTGTACAGCGTCTGGTCAACACTCTGGCGCGGGTCGATGAACAGCGTCGTCGCTTCTTCACCCTCTAAATAGCTGCATCGATGAGGGTAGGTGGTGTAAACCTTGAGATCGCGAAGGGATGAGGTCACAAAAGCCCTCCGCATCGCTCTGGCAGGTGCCAGATGTCATCCCGAACTACCATGTCAACAGTTTGCTGAAGTCGCTCCTCAAAGTCCAATCGCGAAACGCTTCGGGCACCAAGGCTGTTCAGATGATCACTCTCAATCTGGCAGTCAATGACTGAGTGGGGCACCTGGCGGAGTACGTGACATAGCGCCACCAGTGCCACCTTGGACGCATCCGGTGTTCGCGCGAACATGCTTTCGCCGAAGAACGCACCGCCCAGGCTGATGCCATAGAGCCCTCCGGCGAGCTCGCCATCGAGCCACACTTCGATGGACCGGGCGACCCCTTCACGATGGAGCTGTCGGTAGGCATCGCTCATGGCGCTGCCGATCCAGGTGCCATCCTGGCTGGGGCGCGGCTGCGCGCAGGCCTCGATCACGGCATCAAAGGCCCGATCCAGACTCAATTGAAACCGATCGCGGCGCAGCGTGCGGCGCAGCGACCGCGACAGGTGTAATTCTTCGGGCAACAGTACCGAGCGGGGGTCGGGGGACCACCACAGCACAGGCTGCGGCGCCTCGTACCAGGGAAAGATCCCCCGGCGATACGCCGCTACGAGCGTTGTGCTGTCCAGGACTCCGCCTGCGGCCAGCAGGCCGTTGGGATGCTCCAGAGCCAGCTCCGTCGGTGGAAAATCCTCACCGGGTTCCAGGTAGCTCAGCAGCGTCACAGGGCACCGTCAGCCCGTGCGTTCCGCCAGCTCATCGAGGTATTTTTCGGCATCGAGCGCAGCCATGCAGCCAAATCCGGCTGAGGTCACGGCCTGCCGGTAGACGTGATCGGCGACATCACCGGCGGCAAATACGCCCGGCACGCTGGTACCCGTGGCGTTGCCCTCAAGTCCACTGTTGATGCGGATGTAACCGCCGGCCATATCCAGCTGGTCGGCAAAGATGTCGGTGTTCGGCTTGTGACCAATGGCGATAAACACACCTTCGAGGTCGACGTCTTCGGTGGGATCACCCGACACCGGCGCAATACGCATGCCTGTTACGCCGCTGTCATCCCCCAGCACCTCGTCAAGCACGTGGTTCCAGCGAATCTCGATGCGGCCCTCGGCTTCGCGGGCAAACAGGCGATCCTGTAGTACCTTTTCGGCGCGCAGGCTGTCGCGGCGGTGAACCAGAACGACTTTTTCTGCGAGGTTGGCCAGATAAAGCGCTTCTTCGACCGCCGTGTTGCCGCCACCGATCACGGCGACGCGTTTGTTGCGGTAGAAAAACCCATCGCAGGTGGCGCAGGCCGACACACCCTTGCCCAGAAACTGTTCTTCGCTGGGCAGGCCCAGATACTGGGCCGAGGCACCTGTGGCAATGATGAGGGCGTCACACGTGTATTCCTGGCTGCCGCGCAGGCGAAGGGGGCGGGCGCTGAAGTCCACGGACTCAATGTGGTCAAATACGACCTCGGTGCCAAAGCGCTGCACGTGGTCGAGCATGTCCTGCATCAGCGCTGGACCTTGCAGATCGGCGGCGCCACCGGGCCAGTTTTCGACTTCGGTGGTGGTTGTTAACTGACCGCCTTGCTGCATGCCCGTGATGACCACGGGGTTCAGATTGGCCCGGGCGGCATAGACCGCCGCCGTATAACCGGCGGGGCCCGATCCCAGTATGATCAGGGGGTGGTGGTGAACATCTGCCATGCTTTCAGGTCTCAGCTACACAAAGTGATGAAAAAGGGCCTGAACGACAGACCGTGGTGGCTGGCATGGTAATTCAAGGCTCGCCGCTCCGCAAAGATGAAAATATTCTCAGCTATTAACCTTAAGCTATTGAATATTCGAAGAAACATGGCGAAACTAGCGCTTACGCGACAGAGAATTTTTCATGGCCCGACAACAATCAGAACAGACCGACGCGGGGGCGCACCGACTGCGCGAGGGGCTGCTTATCGCCGTTGCCGCGGCCTGCCTGTATCTGCTGGTGAGCCTGGCCAGCTATTCGCAGGTGGATCCGGGCTGGTCCGCCACCGGCGATGGCACTTCCGTACGTAATCTGGGCGGTCCCGCGGGCGCCTGGATCGCCGATATTTTCTTTTCTCTGGTGGGCTACCTGGCCTACCTGTTTCCGCTGATGCTGGCCTACCGGGCGGCGCTGCTGTTTGCAGAGCGAGACAGGCCTCAGGCATTTTCTGGCACGACGTTGTCAATCCGGGCCATCGGTCTGGTGCTGGTAATGGCGGCGGGCACCGCCATCGTTGCCCTTAACCTCGGTAGCCGCGGAGAACTTCCCCAGGGCGCCGGCGGGATCGTCGGCCAAGCCATCGGTAGCGCCATGGCCGGGGCCTTCAGCGGTTTCGGCGCGCGGCTGATCCTGGTGGCCGTGTTCCTGTTTGGCATGACGATCTTTACGGACCTGAGTTGGCTACGGCTGATGGATCGCCTGGGCGCCCTGGCCATTAGCAGCTGGCAGCGCGCCAAGGCCCTCACCCTGGGCTTTGTGGACCGCCAGCGTGATCGTCGCGCCCGCGAGAAGCAGATAGAAGCGCGGCGCCAGGTCATCGACCAGCACGTCGAAAAAGAGAAAAAGCGCAAACCGCCGAAGATCAAACCGCTCAAGCCG
This sequence comes from Gammaproteobacteria bacterium, assembly GCA_030433415.1. Taxonomy (GTDB): domain Bacteria; phylum Pseudomonadota; class Gammaproteobacteria; order Pseudomonadales; family Halieaceae; genus Congregibacter. The sequence continues at coordinate 3,819 of JAUIMF010000082.1, forward strand.
CCGCCCGCCAAGTCTGATCGTGCCGAGCGCGAAAAGCAGGTGCCGCTGTTCGATGCGCCGGTCACCGGTGATCTGCCGCCCCTCGAATTACTTGATCCCGCTGTACATGATTCCGAGCTGGGTTACTCCAAAGAAGCACTCGAAAAACTGTCGAAGCTGCTGGAACTCAAACTCCTGGATTTCGGTGTCTCAGCGGAAGTCACCGCCGTGTATCCGGGCCCCGTGATCACCCGCTTCGAAATCCAGCCTGCGGCGGGGGTCAAGGTATCGCGCATCTCCAACCTCGCTAAAGACCTGGCCCGCTCCCTGGCGGTGATTTCGGTGCGGGTAGTAGAAGTGATTCCAGGTAAGAGCGTCGTAGGCATCGAGATTCCCAACGAGCACCGCGAGATCGTGAATTTCCGCGAGGTGCTGTCATCCAAAGCGTTTGACCAGTCTCGTTCCAGCCTGACGCTGGCGCTGGGGCACGACATCTCCGGTCAGCCGGTTGTGGCGGATCTTGCGCGCATGCCTCACCTGCTAGTGGCGGGCACCACGGGCTCGGGTAAGTCCGTTGGCGTGAACGCCATGCTGCTGAGCCTGCTGTACAAGTCCACACCCGCCGATGTTCGGCTGATTCTGGTGGACCCCAAGATGCTCGAACTGTCGGTCTACGACGGCATTCCCCACCTGTTGACCCCGGTTATCACCGACATGAAAGACGCGGCGAACGGCCTGCGCTGGTGCGTTGCCGAGATGGAGCGTCGCTACAAGCTCATGGCCGCGCTGGGAGTGCGGAACCTGGCCGGCTACAACCGCAAGATTGCCGAGGCCGACAAGGCGGGTACGCCGATTGCCGATCCTCTCTGGGTGCCTGATCAGTTGTCGATGACCCCCGTCGACGAACAGGAGGCACCGATGCTCGAAGTGCTTCCTGCCATCGTCGTGGTGATCGACGAGTTCGCCGACATGATGATGATCGTCGGCAAGAAGGTCGAAGAACTCATTGCCCGTATCGCGCAAAAAGCACGTGCCGCGGGTATCCACCTGATACTGGCGACACAGCGCCCGTCGGTGGACGTGATCACGGGCCTGATCAAGGCCAATATCCCCACGCGCATTGCCTTTCAGGTCAGCTCCAAAGTGGACTCCCGTACGATTCTGGATCAGGGTGGCGCCGAGCAACTGCTGGGGCACGGTGACATGCTTTACCTGCCGCCGGGGCACGGTATTCCCAACCGCGTGCATGGTGCCTTCTGCTCCGACGATGAGGTACACCGGGTGGTCGCGGACTGGAAGCGACGCGGTGAGCCCGCGTACATAGAAGGGCTGTTGGACGAAGGTAGCGCAACGCCCGTCACTGCGGGTGAGCTCCAGTCTGAAGGTGGCGACGACTCAGAGAGCGACGCCCTGTACGACGAAGCCGTGCATTACGTCACCCAGAGTCGGCGCGCTTCGATTTCGAGTGTGCAGCGCAAGCTGCGTATCGGCTACAACCGGGCGGCGCGACTCATCGAAGCGATGGAAGCCGCCGGGGTTGTCTCCGAGATGGGTACCAATGGTCAGCGCGAGGTGATCGCGCCACCGCCCGTAGAGGACTGATATGGTCAGGCAACAATGCATCCGGCTGATAGCGACGGCCACACTGCTGCTCGCAGGAGTAGGTCAGGTACTGGCCCAGGACGACAGCCCCCTCTGGTCCTACCTCAGTGCCCAGACTCAGGCCGAAGGCCGTTTCGAACAGTCCCTGTACGCCGAAACAGGGGAGCTGCTGGAGGAATCCCGCGGTCAATACCGTCTGCTGCGTCCAGGTTATTTTCGTTGGGACATAGAGGAACCCGACAGTCAGCTGATCGTGGTCGCCGATGATGAGCTCTGGCACTACGACCGAGACCTGGCATCCGCCACACGACGCAATGCGGCGGAGCAGGGGAGTTTTTCAGCGCTGGAATTACTCGCTGGTGACGGCGAGGACCTGCGCCGCCGGTTCTCGGTCACGGATCTCGGTAATCGTCTCGGCATAGATCGTTACCGCCTTGTACCCGTGTACGCCGGTGCGGGGTTCTCCGCCATTGAACTGCAGTGGAAAGAGGGCGTCGTGGTGGGCATGTCAATCCGCGATCGCAGCGGTCAGGAAATCCGCCTGGCGTTGATGCCCGAGGACAGTGGCGAAGCCCTGTCTCCGAGTGATTTCGAATTTACGGTTCCCGACGGCGTGGAAGTGTTCGATGCCTTCGAGCCCTGACCGGCGTAGCGTCCGCCACCTGTGACTGACGACCTGTTTGCCCTGGCAGACGAGGCCCAGGAGCCTCTTGCCGCGTCCCTGCGTCCGCGCGTGGCCGAGGAGCTGGCGGGGCAGGGTCACCTGACCGGCAGCGATAAACCCCTTGGACGTTGCCTCGCAGGCGAGGCGCTGCACTCCATGATCCTCTGGGGGCCACCGGGCGTGGGCAAGACCACGCTTGCAAGGTTACTCTGTGACGCCTCGGATGCCCGCATGCTGTCACTGTCTGCGGTGATGGACGGGGTCAAGGCGATTCGCGAGGCGGTCGCCGTTGGCGAAGGGGAACGCGCGGCGGGACGGCAGTGTGTGCTGTTTGTCGACGAGGTGCACCGTTTCAACAAAGCCCAGCAGGACGCGTTCTTGCCCTTCGTCGAGAACGGCACACTGACGTTGATCGGCGCCACCACTGAAAACCCGGCCTTTGAACTCAACTCCGCCCTGTTGTCGCGGGCCCGGGTCTATCGTCTGCGACCACTCGATGACGAGGCCCTCGGCGAGGTGCTGCAACGCGGTGAGCGTCATATTGGTCTTACCCTGACCCCGACGCAGCGCCTGGCCCTTGCTGCCGCTGCAGATGGCGACGGCAGACGCGCGCTCAATCTGCTGGAGCTTGCCGCGAGCTTGCGGGGCGAATCAGACTCCCTGAGCGATACGCTTTTTGCCGAAGTCCTGCAGGGCTCGCCCCGACGCTTTGACAAGGGCGGTGATGACTTTTACGACCAGATTTCAGCGTTGCATAAAGCGGTACGCGGTAGCTCACCCGACGCTGCGCTGTACTGGTATGCGCGCATGCTCGATGGCGGCTGCGATCCGCTGTACCTCGCTCGACGGGTGATTCGCATGGCCAGTGAAGATATTGGCAACGCGGATCCCAGGGCGTTGAGCCTGGCCCTGGATGCCTGGCAGACGCTGGAGCGCCTGGGCAGCCCCGAAGGTGAGCTGGCGCTCGCCCAGGCGATCACCTATCTGGCGTCCGTACCCAAGAGCAATGCGGTCTATGTGGCCTTCAAGGCCGCACAGCGAGCGGTGGCAGAACATGGGTCTCGCGAGGTCCCCCTGCATCTGCGCAACGCCCCGACGGCCCTGGCCCGCAGCGAAGGTCATGGCGACGATTATCGCTATGCCCATGACGAACCCGGTGCCTTTGCGCCGGGAGAGAGTTACCTGCCCCCGGAACTCAAGGATCAGCGATTCTATGAGCCTACGGATCGCGGACTGGAGGGGCGTATCCGCGAACGCCTCAACGAATTGCGGGCGCTCGATGCGGCGGCGACGCGTAAACGCTACCCGGACAAATAACGGTTCGACCTGCACCTGAATAGCCGGACTCATAAAGTCGGACTCTAAGCGCCAGACTCCCAATGCCGTGCCCGAAGGGACTTGAAGAGCCAGACGTAAAGAGTTCGCCGCAAAGAATTTTGCGCCTGTGTCGCGTCGTCCGTAAAATGCGCGGTTTTCACCGTGTTTATCGCTATGCAGCAGCTGCTTTTTATCGCGGTCGGTGGCGCGCTGGGCGCCCTGGCACGCTACGGACTGGCCACGCGCGTGCACGCCCTGTGGGGCGGCTACTGGCCCGTTGGTACGTTGCTGGTCAACGCCATGGGCTCCCTGGCGATCGGCGTGATCTTTGTGCTGCTCGAACGCAGCGCGATTCATCCCGATTGGCGTAGCGTGGTGATGGTGGGGTTTCTTGGCGCGTTCACCACGTTTTCTACCTTCTCGCTTGAGACGGTGGAATTGTGGGAGCGGGGGCATGTGGGGCTTGCGGTGGCCTACGGACTCGGCAGTACGGTGCTCTGCGTCTGCTCCGCTGCCGTCGGAGTGCTCGCAACCCGCGCGGCGCTCGGTTGAATTGTAGAAAGGAAGACAGGAACACATGCTCGATATTCGTGAAGTGAGAAAAGATCCCGCCGGCGTAGCCGAGGCGCTGGCGCTGCGGGGTTTCGACTTCGATGTTACGGCCTTCGAGGCCCTGGACGCGCGCCGCAAGACCGCGGATGTCACCGCCCAGTCACTGCAGGCCGAGCGCAAAAGCGCCAGTAAGAAAATCGGTCAGCTGATCAGTCAGGGCAAGAGCGTTGACGAAGCCAAAGCCGAAGTCGACGTCACACTGCAGGAGATCGCGGCGCGCCTGGAGGACGCCGAGCAGGAGGCGCGCGCTGTCCAGGGCGAGATCGAAACCCTGATGCTCGCGGTACCGAATATTCCCGATGCCGCCGTGCCTCCGGGCACCGACGAGGCGGATAACAAGATTCTCGCGCACTGGGGCGACATTCCCCAGTTCAATTTCGAGGCCAAAGACCATGTAGACCTGGGTCTGGGCCTGCAGGGGCTCGATAGCGAACTGGCGGGCAAGATCACGGGATCGCGATTTACCGTGCTCTCGGGAGCTGTTGCGCGCCTGCACCGCGCCCTGATCCAGTTCATGCTCGATCTGCACACGCTGGAGCGAGACTGCCGCGAAGTGAATGTGCCGTATATCGTCAATGCGGATTCCCTGAAGGGAACGGGGCAGCTGCCAAAGTTTGCCGAGGATCTGTTCAAGCTCGAGGGCGACCACGGTTATTACCTGATTCCCACGGCCGAAGTTCCCGTGACCAATATCGCCCGGGACCGGATCTTTGAAGACGATGAGTTGGGAGCGGATGGCGTTCGCTACGCCTGTCACAGCCCCTGTTTTCGCAGCGAGGCGGGCAGCTACGGCCGTGACACCCGGGGCATGATTCGCCAGCACCAGTTCGAGAAGGTCGAACTCGTGTTCCTCGTACGACCCACCCAATCCGACGACGCACTCGAGGCGCTGACCGGACAGGCCGAAGAGGTCCTGCGACGTCTTCACCTTCCGTACCGCAAGGTTATTCTCTGTGGCGGCGACCTCGGCTTTGGCGCCCGCAAAACCTACGACCTCGAAGTCTGGCTGCCCGGCCAGGGCAAGTACCGCGAGATCTCGTCGTGCAGCAATTACGGTGACTACCAGGCCCGTCGCATGCAGGCGCGTTGGAGAAATCCCGATACGGGCAAACCCGAATTGCTGCACACGCTCAATGGCTCTGCGCTGGCGGTCGGCCGCACTCTGGTGGCGGTACTCGAAAACTACCAGCGCGAAGATGGCAGCGTCGCGGTACCCGAGGCACTGCAGGGCTACATGGGTGGGCAGACGGAAATACGCGTCGCCTGAGCCATGGAACTCCTGCCCATCAGTCTGCGCCTGCGCGATGAGCCGGTCGTTCTGGTGGGCGGGGGAGTCGTGGCGGGGCGCAAGGCCCGGGCGCTGATCGCCGCCGGCGCCAGGCTGACGGTCATCGCGCCGGAGCGTGATCCCGGGTTTCCCTCGCCGGAGTCTGGCGACATCGAATGGCTCTCTCGGTGTTACGAGCCGGGCGATCTGGCGTCAGCCGTACTGGTTATCGCAGCCACGCCTGACCGGCAGGTCAATGAGGCCGTGTACCGCGAGGCGCGAGAGCGGGGCATCCCGGTCAATGTCGTGGACTCACCGGACCTGTGCAGTTTTCAGTTTCCCGCTATCGTCGACCGCTCCCCGCTGACCGTCGCCATCAGCAGTGCCGGTAGCAGCCCCGTTCTCGCACGGTCCGTACGCAGCCGCGTAGAGGCCATGCTGCCCGCGGCCACCGCCGACATTGCTCGCTTCGCAAGGCTTCACCGGGCCCGTATACAGGCGGCACGCGGTACCGAGGGCGAACGCCGTCGCCTGTGGGAGCAGATCATCGATGGTCCCATCGCCCAGCTGATTCTGCGCAATCGCTGGCAGGCGGCGGAGCAGGCCCTGGCCGAGCTACTTGATGCGCCCGCGCCGGACACTCTTGGCGAGGTATTCCTTATTGGCGCAGGCCCCGGTGATCCTGAACTGATGACGTTCAAGGCCCTGCGCCTGCTGCAGCGGGCAGACGTGGTGCTGCATGATCGCCTGGTCAATCCGGCCATCGTCGCCATGGCCCGTCGCGATGCCGAGAAGCGCTATGTCGGCAAGCGCCGCTCAGAGCACAGTGTGCCGCAGGAGACCATCAACGAAACCCTGGTTGCGCTGGCAAAAGAAGGCAAGTACGTGGCCCGCCTCAAGGGCGGTGATCCCTTTGTATTTGGTCGTGGCGGAGAAGAGATCGCCGAACTGGCGCGCGAGCAGATACCGTTTCAGGTGGTGCCGGGTATCACCGCCGGCAACGCCGCTGCCTGCTATGCGGGCATTCCGCTGACCCATCGCGATCACGCCCAGGCCGTTCGCTTTGTCACGGGGCATACCAAGGATGGTCGTTTGAATCATCCGTGGAAGGACTTCTGCAATGAGCAGGAGACGCTGGTGTTTTACATGGGGCTCGTGGGCCTGCCGCAGATCTGCGAGGAGCTGCAGCGCGCGGGCAGGGCGCCCGAGACTCCCATGGCCCTGGTGGAGCGCGCGACGTCTCCTGAGCAGCGTCTGATCACCGGTACGCTGGCGACGATGCCTGCCCTGGTCGAAGCCAGCCAGCCCAAACCACCCACGCTGATTATTATCGGCAGCGTGGTGTCGCTGGCCAATGACCTGAGCTGGTTCGGAAGTGGCTGACGTGACGAAACGTTTCTCCGGCAGGATTCGCCGGTGGCTGTACCTGCTGGCGTTTCTTCTGGCATCGCTGGGCGCACTTACCGTGTTGCCAGCACATCTGGCTGTAGGGCCTGCCGTGGCGCTCGATGACGCGCCGGCCTGGGTGCTCTCTTCGGGCATGGCGGGGACCCGCGATAACGAGACGCTCTACTGGCGCGGTCGTGGCCCTGGCATGCATACCGCCTCCCGCGTGGCACCTGCGCCAAGAAATGCCGAGTTTCTCGCCCTCCACGCGTGTATGCGCCGCGCAGCGGCTCCCAATGGTGCGGCGCTGTTTCTGGCGTCAGAAAATAGCGGGGCGCTGGACTTCAACCGCCACTATTTTGCCAGTCAGATAAGCCGACTACCCCAGGGGGAGTGTGCTACGGATCTGTTTCCCCGGCGCGACGGCGATGGCGATGCCATCGTGCAGCTCGCCATCTTTGAGCCAGATGCACGCGTGGCCATTGATTCCGTCACGCTGACACCGATGCAGGAAAACCCTCAGTGGCGCCTGCTGCGCCGGGTGATGCTGCCCCTGGGAATCGGGCTGGTGCTCTACCTGTTTTTGCCGTATCTGTTGATGACACCGCGGTTGCTTGGCCTCGGTGGCGTCGCAGCGGTTGTGGCAATCCTCTTTGGCTGCTGCGTCGGGGTGAGTCTCAAGGCCGATATTTATGCGTTGATCAGCGGAGGTCGGCAAATCGTGGTGGAGCAGGACCTGGCCAGCATGCTGCTCAGCCCGTTCCCTCTGGGTGGCTTCTCGCTATTCACTTATCTGCATGGCGTGTTCTTTGCCACCGCCTGCGTGTTGCTCGAAACGCTGCGACGTGGCGCGTGGCTGGATTTATTGCTGCTCGGCGCCGCGTCTGAAACCCTGCAAATCTGGGTTCCCGGGCGCGGCCCTGGAGTCAGTGACATGCTGGTGGACTGGGCCGGCGTGGCCGCCGGCCTTACGCTAGTTCTCGTTTTTCGCAGTGCTCAGCGCGTACGCCTGTTCCTGCAGCATCAGCGTATCGACAAGGATACTGCCGGCCTCTGACAACAGAACGTCTTCTTTTGCCAGCTCTGCGGCTGAGATGACTTCGGGTGATTCGTCTATCGCCGCCATGGTCGCAGCGCTCCCTTGATCGACGGCGTCTTCGTTATTGACCGTGTCTTCGTCGTCCTCTGCGAGCGCGTCCTCTTCATCCAGTTCGTCAAGGGATGCGATGGGGTCCTCGCCGAGCGCCGCGCGGCGACGGTTTTCGATCTCCAGCGCCTTTGCTTCGCGAGCTTCACGCTCTGCCCGCCGTACGGCCTCGTTGAGCGACACTGATTGAATCGAACGGTTTTCTGCAGCAACTTCAAGTTGTTCCTGCAGATAAAGGAACTCGGGATTCATTGCTGAACGCTCTTCAAAGAAGGTCGCCAATTGCGGGACGAGCGTGTCGACGTTGCTGTAGCGACGGTGGCGCACGGGATTGATCTGATCCCAGTCCAGGGCATGATCCAGCGCGGATTCACCGATCTCGGCGGTGTCATAAAGCGAAGGGAAGGTAATGTCGGGGACCACGCCGCGGTGCTGCGTGCTGTCACCAGAAATACGATAGAACTTGCTCTCAGTGATCTTCAGCTGCCCTTCAGTGAGAGGCACCATGGTCTGCACCGTGCCCTTACCATAGGAGCGGTCGCCGACGACAAGTCCGCGGTCGTAGTCCTGAATCGCGCCGGCAAAAATCTCTGATGCCGACGCACTCAGACGGTTGATCATGACCATGAGGGGGCCGTCATAGTAGGTGCTGCGCAGGCGCTTGCCGTCACGCCACACGCGCCGCGAGGAATGGCGGATCTGTACCGTGGGTCCGTACTCGATGAACAGACCGGTCAGCTCATTGGCCTCCTGTAGCGAGCCGCCACCGTTGTTGCGCAAGTCGATGATAATCCCCGCCACGTTTTCTTCTTCGAGTTCACCCAGCAGGCGGCGCACATCGCGCGTGGTGCTCTTGTAGTTTTCGTCACCGCGGCGCATCGCCTCAAAATCGATGTAGAACGTTGGGATATCGATCACCCCGACACGGAGCGTCTCGCCATCTGCACGCGGGAGCTCCAGAATGCGCTTCTGTGCGGACTGCTCTTCAAGACGCACCTTATTGCGTACGATCTGAATGGACCGCCGCTCGGCGTCGGCTCCAGCCTTTGCAGGCAGCACCTGCAGGCGCACCACCGAGTCCTTGGGCCCCCGGATCAGGTTGACCACTTCGTCGAGGCGCCAGCCGATCACATCGACGAATTCACCATCGGCACCCTGGGCGACCGCCACGATGCGATCCGAAGGTTTGAGTTCCCCCTGCTTGTCTGCCGGGCCGGAGGGAACGATGCGCGAAACGCGGGTGTACTCGTCTTCCAGCGCCAGCACCGCGCCGATGCCCTCGAGGGACAGGCGCATGTTGATATTGAAATTTTCCGAACGCCGGGGAGACAGATAGTTGGTATGGGGGTCATACAACTCCGTCAGGGCATTGGCGTAAATCTGGAACGCATCCTGGGCGTTGTATTGACTGACACGCGTCAGTTGGTTGTTATAGCGACGCTCGAGCGTCTCGACAATTTCGTCGGCGGGTTTGTCTGCCAGGCGCAGATTGAGCACCTGATTCTTGATATGCAAACGCCAGCGCTCATCCAGCTCTGCGTCGTCCTTGGCCCAGGCGATGGTTTCGGGATCGAGCTGATAGCGTTCGTCCACGTCAAATCGCATGGCATCGACCATCGTGGGCAGTTGCTCCACGAGGCCTTCAAGGCGAGCGATCATCTTCTGGTGGAAGCTATTGAAAATCTCGAACGCCGCGTCGAGATCACCCTTGGGCAGGGTGTCATCCATCTCGTAGCGATAACGGTCGAAGCTGGCAACCTCGGCGGCCGTAAAGAACAGGCGTCCGCCATCCAGGGTGTCGAGATAATTGTCCAGATGCTGGGATGACAACTCGTCGGTGTACTCGAGCTTCGAGTAGTGACGCTGCTCCAGCTGCTCAACCAACTCCACCGCGGTTTCTTCCTGCGCCGCTGTGTACTCGATCAGCGCCTGTCCGGGCGCTGCCCAGACGAGAGCGGTGGCAAACGAAAATACTCCCGTGATCCGTCGCCACGGCTGCTTCAACGGGGCCTGCCCCGGTACAGAGATTCGCTGCACGTTGTTAGCCTCTTTACTGTGCTTCACCTGAGTGTAACCGTATGGCCCCGTGGGTCAAAGGCTGCCGGTAGGCAGGGTTCATCGCAGGGCGAAGTTTGCCGACACGTTCACACGAAACGTAATGTGGCCGGCCTGATAGCTCTGGGGCGCAGACTCGGTAGCGGCGTCGGCGCTCATCATGGCCATCTCGCGACGCAGGGGCCGCGGGCTTGGTGCACCATGGGCAGACATGGAGATGACAGGGCCAAGCTCTTCACCCAGCGCTGAGGCCATTGCGCTGGCACGCACACGGGCATTTTCCGCCGCTGCCGCCAGTACCTGCTGATAGATCGTTTCACGGTCCGTGAGACCGGGTTCCGGCGCACTCATCTGGTTCACGCCTGCGTCAGATAGCTGCGTGAGCAGATCACCGAGTTTGTCGAGGTCGAGCAGACGGATTTCGATGCTGCGGCCGACGCGATAGCCGGTAATCTCCTGGCGTTGATCGCTCTTGTTCCAGCGATAGCGTGGGCTGATGCTCATGCCCGTGGTGTCCGTATCTGCTGCCGCAACGCCCGCCGCCCGGATAATACCCAGGGCCTTTGCGCTGATGCGATCAACCTCTGCCCGGGCTACTGCGGCCTGCTCGTGCTCCTCGACGATCTCCATGCGCAGCATCGCCATGTCGGGGGCTACGCGACGCTCTGCCTCACCGGTGATCTGAATACTGCGCTCGTCTTCGGCGGAGGCGGGCAACGCCTGCAGTAGTAGCGCGGCCAAAAGACCCAGCGCTGTCATGACCAGCGCATTTTGTGACGGGATGATGGACTGCTTGGCAAGAGGGAGGTTCATAGCCGTACCTTGATATTGGGATTACTCTGCTATG
>JAUIMF010000151.1 GCA_030433415.1 Gammaproteobacteria bacterium
AAGAACTTGCCGCTGTAGATTTGGTGAACACCTTTAATCCGTACAGCGACATCTGTCCCATTCACGATTGTCAACGGCGGAGTAAAATCCGGCCATTGGGCGACGCAAAACCCGGCCACTTTGGATTTGGGCCTGACGTGCGCCACGTGGCGGCGGCCAGTCGACCGCGCTCCCCAAATAGCTGGCGGTTGACTGGCCGCCTTGGCCCGTGAGGGCCAAGTCATGGATTTTCGATCAGGTGGTTTTGGTGGCTTTTCGCGCTTGGCTTTGTGCCAGGCGATAGCTTTCGCCGTTCATCTCGAGGATGTTGACGTGATGGGTCAGCCTGTCGAGAAGGGCGCCGGTCAGGCGTTCCGTGCCGAAGGTTTCCGTCCATTCGTCGAATGGCAGGTTGCTGGTGATCATGGTGGCGCCGCGCTCATAGCGCTGCGAGATCAGCTCGAACAGCAGCTCGGCCCCGGTCTTGGAGAGCGGCACGAAGCCCAGCTCGTCGATGATGAGCAGCTTGACGCTGGCCATCTGTTTTTGCAGGCGCAGCAGACGGCGCTCGTCGCGGGCCTCCATTAGCTCATTGACCAGCGCGCTGGCGGTGATGAAACGGACGGGTAGCCCCTTCTGGCAAGCCGCCAGGCCGAGGCCTAGGGCAATGTGCGTCTTGCCGGTGCCGCTTGGCCCGAGGGCGATGACATTCTCGCGCCGCTCGATCCATTCGCAGCGGGCAAGTTCCAGCACCTGCATCTTGTTGAGCTTTGGGATTGCCTTGAAGTCAAAGCTGTCGAGGCTTTTGGCGGCCGGGAACTTCGCCGCCTTAATGCGGCGCTCGACCATCCGTCGTTCGCGATCGATCATCTCCATCTCGACCAAGCGCGCCAGGAACTGGACGTGATCCAGCCCTTCGGTGGCGCATTGGCGGGCCTGCTTCTCGTATTCCCGTAGGAACGTGGGCAGCTTCAGTGTCTTCAGGTGATGGGCGAGCAGGATCTGCGGGGCCTCCGTCATTCCGCCGCCTCCGCCATCAGGGCCATATAGCTCGCGGTCGAGGTCGTCTCGACGTCAGCACGCGGCAGGTAGGGATAGCTGGACATGTCGAGCTTGGGCGGTCGTTTCTCGATCCGACAGAGCAAAAGGTGCTTGACCGCATCGAAGCCTGTCGCGCGCAGGCGCAGCGCATCCTTGACCGCCGCGTGCAGGTCATCGAGCCCGAATGTCTCCAGCAGACGCAAAACCTGCACATACTCACGCCGCCCCATCTTCAGCATGTGTGCCTCCATGAGGCGACGCAGGGTCTGGAACTCTTCGGGCAGGTCCCACTCCGCCAAAGGCGCAGCCTGATCCAAAGCGTTGATCTTGCGCTCGATCAGCGGAAGGTAGTGGATCGGGTCGAAGACCACATCCTCACGCGCGTAGCACCGCGGATGCCGTGCGATCACGTCTCCCCGGCAGCCGATCACGACCTGATCGACATAGCCCCGAACCCAGACATCCTGATGGCCATAGGCGACAGGCACCGAGTAATCGTTGGTCTCATAGCGCACGAGACACTGCGAACTGACCCGACCGCTGGCCTGGGCACAAGCTTCGAACGGTGCCCCGGGCAGTGGCTTCATCGCCGCCAGATCGCGCTGCAATCGATCGCCGATCGTTTCCTTGTGGCCGCGCAGGGTGTCGTTCTGGCGTTGGCGGCATTGAGCCTCCAGGTCTGCGTTGAACGCTTCCCAGCTGGCGAAACGTGGAATCGGCACCATGAAGTTCCGGCGAGCGTAACCAACGATGCCCTCGACCTTACCCTTGTCGTTGCCCTTGCCCGGACGCCCGTAGCGATCCCGAACCAGGTAATGCGATTGCAGGGCACTGAACAGCGTGGCGCGCTTACGCGTCCCGTCCGCCAGGATCTTCGAAACCAGACAGCGGTCGTTGTCATAGAGCACCGACTGCGGCACGCCGCCGAAGAAGGCAAAGGCGTGGACATGGCCGTCCATCCACGCCTCCGCCGTTGCCGCGGGATATGCCCGCACGAAGCAGGCGTCGCTGTGCGGCAGATCCAGGACGAAGAAATGGGCCTTCTGCTCGACGCCATCAATGATCACCACGGCTTCGCCGAAATCTGCCTGGGCATCCCCGGGCGGGTGGGCGAGCGGCACGAACACCTCACGTCCACGTCGCTCGCGCTCCCGGATATAGTCCTTGATGATCGTGTAGCCGCCGGTGAAACCGTGCTCCTCGCGCAACCGGTCATAAACGCGCTTGGCGGTATGGCGCTGCTTGCGGTGGGTCTCACGATCCCCGTCTAGCCACGCGTCGATGATCTCGGTGAACCCGTCCAGCTTCGGGCGCTTGATCGGCTTCTGACGCCGATAACCAGGCGGCACTGAAAACGCCAACATCTTCGCTACGCTGTCGCGCGAAATGTTGAAATGACGCGCTGCCTCTCGCTGGCTCATCCCCTCGCCACACGCCAGGCGAACCTTCAAATACAAATCCACGGTGTAAATCTCCCCGCCCTCCTTGCTGTCACAAGATGGGCAAAAGTGGGCGACTTTTACGCCGCCCGCACCGCCAACATGGCGGCGCTACCGTGGTCTAATTTTGCACCGCCGTTCTCACACGGGACTGTTAGATGAAGACCGGCAGTTTTTCCTGGCGAAGGATTTTGGCGGATTGATTGAAG
>JAUIMF010000083.1 GCA_030433415.1 Gammaproteobacteria bacterium
TCCCTGAGTTAAGGAAGCAACAGCTCTGTTTACCGGCATCATCCAGGCCGTTGGCACCGTAGCCGCCCGCGAGCACCGCGGCGGTGATGTGCGCCTGTACATTCGCACGGGCAAATTGCCCCTGGGCGACGTGGCCCTCGGCGACAGCATTGCCACGAACGGTGTCTGCCTGACGGTGACGGAACTGCCCGGCGATGGCTACTGGGCCGATGTGTCCCGCGAGACCCTCGACCTGACAACGCTGGCCGATCTCGATGAGGGCTCACCGGTCAATCTCGAAAAATCCCTGACCCCCGAGAGTCGCCTCGGTGGTCACCTGGTCAGTGGTCACGTCGATGGTCTGGGCGAAGTGGTCAGCCTGAGCCAGGACGCGCGTTCCTGGCGTGTTGTGGTGCGGGCTCCCGAGAATCTGGCACGCTACATCGCCCACAAGGGCAGCATCTGCGTCGATGGCACGAGCCTGACGGTCAACGCGGTGGATGGAGCCTGCTTTGACCTGAACATCATTCCCCAGACCATGAGCGAGACCGTGTTCGGCCACTACCGGCCCGGCAGTCGCGTGAATTTGGAGGTCGACGTCATCGCCCGTTACCTTGAGCGCCTGCTGCAGGGCGATCGCGCGGCCCAGTCCGGTGGAGGCATCGATCGACAACTGCTGGCCGAGCACGGTTTTCTGGGGGGTGCATCATGAAGGAGCGCCTGAGCTCGGTTACCGAACTGCTGGACGAAATCCGCCACGGTCGCATGGTCGTGGTGCTCGATGAGCGCGAGGGCCAGCGCAACGAAGGGGTGGTCATGGTGGCGGCAGAGCATTGCACCGCCGAGCACGTGACCCTGATGGCCCGCCGCGCGCGGGGGTTGGTCTGCCTGGCTCTCACGCCGGAGCGTTGTGCGCAGCTCGATCTGCCGCCGATGGTGTCGGGTACCGAGGTTGAGGCGCGGCGGTTTACGTTGTCCATCGAAGCCGCCCAGGGTATCGATACGGGAATCTCTGCGGCGGATCGCGCCCACACGGTGCGTGTCGCCGTCGCCAACCAGGCCCGACCGGAAGACATCGTGCAGCCAGGACATATTTTTCCCCTCGCCGCGGAGCCGGGCGGGGTGCTGACGCGCGCGGGACACACCGAGGCGGCGGTGGACTACATGCGTATTGCCGGCCTCACGCCCGCGGCGGTGATCGCCGACATCCTCGATGAAAAGGGCGAGCTTGCCGACGGCGACGGTCTGCTGGCCTTTGCTGATGCCCACAATCTGAAAGTAGGTGCCGTTGCCGACCTGATCGACTATCGCATTGCCCACGAGCGCACTATTGAACGCGTGCGCGAGGGTGATCTGGAGACGGGGTTTGGTCGCTTTCGTCTGACGGTCTACCGCGATGAGGCGCTGGGTGGCCTGCACTTTGCCCTGGCACTGGGTGACATCGCCAGCGACGAACCTACGCTGGTGCGGGTGCACACCACGGCCACGCTCCGGGATTTGCTGGGCAGTGAGATCCAGGGTGCCGTGGGCTGGAGTTCCCAGCGCTGCCTGCAGGCAATTGCGGATGCCGGGGCGGGTGTGCTGGTGCTGCTGGCGCGGGACGAAAGTGACGAGCAGCTTCTGGCCAGCGTTGACCTGGCGCTGGGGCGTGTGGAGCCACGGGACTCGAGCCCCGGAAGCAGCTACAACACCGTCGGTGTGGGGTCCCAGATCCTGCGCGATCTGGGCGTCGGCAAGATCCGCCTGATGGGCGCGCCGATCAAGTACAATGGGCTGTCCGGCTTTGGTCTTGAGGTCACGGAATTCCTCGACGCCTGAAGCAGACCAAGCGAACAGAACGAATGCCTGAGAACCCGGGTGGAGTAGACATGAGTATCAAGACCCTTGAAGGAACCATGACGGATACCAGCGGACGCTACGCTCTGGTGGTCGGTCGCTGGAACAGCTTTGTGGTGGAGCATCTGCTTGAAGGCGCCACCGATGCGCTGCGTCGTCACGGGGTAAGTGACGATCAGATGCACATTGTGCGGGTGCCCGGCGCCTTCGAAATCCCCCTGGTTTGCCAACGCGTTGCCCGCAGCGGGCACTACGATGCGGTGATTGCCCTGGGAGCGGTGATTCGCGGGGGTACGCCGCATTTTGAGCACGTGGCGGGGGAGTGCACCAAGGGCCTGGCCCAAGTCAGTCTGGCAGAGGACGTGCCCGTCGCCTTTGGCGTGCTCACAGTCGATACGATCGAGCAGGCCATTGAGCGCTCTGGCACCAAAGCGGGCAACAAGGGTGTGGAAGCCGCCCTGTCGGCCCTCGAAATGGTCAGCCTGCTCAAGCAGCTGGACTGATATGTCCCGCACGGAGCAGCAGCGCCTGGTTGCCCAGCGGCGCAAGGCGCGGCACTACGCGCTGCAGGCCCTGTACCAGTGGCAGATGGCCGGCGCACGGCCCACCGATATCGAGGCCGAGTTTCGCACCGACTACGATTTTGCCGCGGTGGACCTTGAGTACTTTCAGGCGATCGTGCACGGGGTTCCCCCTCTGGTTGATGAACTCGACGGCCTCTACACCCCGTTTCTGGACCGGCCGCAGAACGAGCTCGACCCCATCGAACTCGCCCTGTTGCGCATGGGGTCGTTCGAGTTGCGTGAGCGCATCGATGTTCCCTACCGCGTGGTAATCAACGAGGCGGTCGCGCTGGCGAAAAAGTTTGGCGCTGCCGAGAGCTTCAAGTACATCAATGGCGTGCTGGATCGTCTTGCCCGCCAGCTCCGGGGTCCCGAGGTCAGTGCCAGCAGCTGACATACCTGCGGACGAATTTGGTCTTATCGACCGATTCTTCTCTCACCTGGATTCAGGTCCCGATGTCACGCTCGGCGTTGGTGACGACGCGGCGCTGCTAAAACTTGCTTCCGGCGAAACCCTGGCGGTGTCGGTCGATACCGTCGTCGAAGGTCGGCATTTTCCGCCGGGCAGCAACGGTGATCTCGTGATGTTCCGTGCCGTCGCCGCCGCCGCCAGCGACCTGGCGGCCATGGGCGCCCGCCCCCTGGGCATGACCCTGGCGGTGTCGCTGCCTGTTGTGAATGAAGACTGGCTCCAAGCCTGCCGCCGCGGCCTTGAATCCGCTGTGCAGCAATTCTCTCTTCCTCTTGTCGGTGGTGATGTCACGCGCGGGCCCCTTACTCTGAGTGTGCAGGTGATGGGTGCCGTGCGCAGCCCCTTGCGTCGCGATGGTGCGCGCCCCGGAGATCGCTTGTACGTGACCGCATCGCTCGGCGATGCTGCGGCGGGACTCGCGGTCTGCGAAGGTCGCCTGCGCGTGTCGTCACCCCTTGCCGAAGTGTTGCGCGAGCGTTTCTGGCGTCCTCAGCCCGATCTCGATCTTGGCCAGCGGCTGGCGGCGGTGGCCACCGCCGGCATCGACATATCCGATGGCCTGATCGCCGATGCGGGGCATCTGGCGCGGTCCAGCGGCGTGGGCCTGCGTATCGACAGCGCGGCGCTCCCGCTGTCGGCATCGCTGCTCGACGCCGTGCCAAGAGAGCAGGCGCTGACCTGGGCCCTGACGGGGGGTGATGACTATGTGCTTTGCTTCACGGCACCTTCAGCGGCGGTTTTGCCCGAGGGCGTGCATTGCATCGGTGAGGTGTTTGCCGGAGCGGGGGTGGAGTGCGATATGCTGACCAACGCTACGGGTTACAGGCACTTCTGATGGAACACCACCGCCGGGACAAACCAGCGTGAGTCACGAAGCATCGTCGCGTCCGCGCATGTCCGATCCAGTGCAGTTTCTGGCCTTTGGCTTTGGCTCGGGCCTGTCACCCTGGGCGCCGGGTACGGCCGGGACCCTGATGGCGTTGCCCCTTTACCTGCTTTTTGCCCACCAGCCCCTTTGGGTGTACAGCGCCATTGTGCTGGCAGCGACGGTGCTGGGCGTTTTCCTCTGTGACCGGGCCAGCCAGACCCTGGGCGTGCACGATCATCCGGGCATCGTCTGGGATGAATTTGTTGGGCTGTGGATTGCCCTGTGGGCCCTGCCACCGGAGCCTGCGTGGATTGCGCTGGGCTTTGCGGTGTTCCGCCTGCTGGACATCGCCAAACCCTGGCCCGTGGGCTGGCTCGACCGACACACGCGCGGCGGCCTGGGGATCATGGTGGATGACGTGGCCGCCGGTGTGATGACCTGCGTGACACTGCACCTGGCCCTGAGCGGCATGGAGGCAATATGAGACTGATGGTTTTGCTGGGCCTGATGGTGCTGGCGGTGGGCGCCGCAGCGCGAGAACTGGTGGTCGAAGCGCTGCTGCCAGGCACCGTCGTCATGCTGATCGATGGGGCGCGCACCACGCTGCGGGTGGGTCAGATGCAAAAGGGTGTGCGCCTGATCGAGGCGAACGGTCAGTCCGCCGTGGTCGAGATCGATGGCCGGCGGCAGAACGTCACCGTATCCCAGCGTATTTCCGGGCAGTTCACGCAGCCCGAAAAACGTGAGGTCACAGTGCCGCGCAATGATCAGATGCAGTACCGCACGATGGCCGAAATCAATGGCGTGCGCCTGCCGGTGCTCATTGATACGGGTGCCAATATCGTCGCACTGAACGCGGCTCAGGCGCGCCAGGCCGGCATTGCCAGTGATGCCGGGGTGCCCTCGCAGGTGCAGACCGCGGGCTCCGTGGTGCCCGCGCGTAATGTGACCCTCGACACCGTGGACGTGGGCGGCATTCGCGTTCAGGGCGTGACCGCCACGGTAATCGATGGGCCGTATCCCGCCGTGATCCTTCTGGGCATGAGTTACCTTCAGCATGTGGAGCTTCAGGATCAGGGTGGAGTGCTGACCCTGCGTGCCCGCTGGTAACGCGATTGCGTAGGTGCTCCTGAGAGTCGCCCTCTGGTAGACTGTCGCGCCTTTTGAATACGGATAGTTGCGTGTCGGTTAGATTTGTTGACGCTTCCCGCCTGCCCACGGACTGGGGGGTTTTTCAGATGCACGGCTTCGAGGATCCCGAAGCGAACAAGGAGCATCTGGTGCTGACCCTCGGAGACGTAACGGGCCCGGAACCTGTGCTGACGCGCGTGCATTCTGAATGCCTGACCGGCGACGCGCTGTTCAGCCTGCGTTGTGACTGTGGCAATCAGCTGCAGGCGGCATTGCGTGCCATTGCCCATGAGGGGCGAGGCGCCCTGTTCTACCTGCGCCAGGAAGGGCGGGGCATCGGTCTGCTCAACAAGATCAAGGCCTACCACCTGCAGGATGAGGGTGCCGATACGGTAGAGGCAAATGAGCGCCTGGGTTTCGGCGCCGACATGCGCGATTACAGTATTGTGCGACCCATGTTCGAGCATCTGCAGATCGCCAGCGTGCGCCTGATGACCAACAACCCGCGCAAGGTTGCGGCGCTGGAGGAACTTGGTATCGATGTTGCAGAGCGCCTGCCGCTGCAGTGCGACAGCAATCCCCACAACGAGAAATACCTGCAAACCAAGGGCGCCAAGCTCGGGCACATGTTCTGAGACCGCGGCGCGACGCTAGCGGTCGCGATGCACCAGGCGTGATATCAATGCGCGCAGCTCGTCTGCGCTATCTCCCCAGTCTGCGATCAGCTTCAGCGCGTCATCGTGCAGTGCCGTGGCTTCACGCTCGGCGGCATCCAGTCCCATCAGGCTCACATAGGTGGATTTGCCCGCCGCCGCGTCCTTGCCGGAGGTCTTGCCCAGGGTGGCGCTGTCGCTGCGAACGTCGATAACGTCGTCGATGATCTGGAAGGCCAGGCCAATATGCGCGCCCACCTTGCACAGCACTTCGCGCTGCGCCGTGCTGGCGCCACCGATGATGCCACCCATTTCCAGCGCCGCCGTGATCAGAGCGCCGGTCTTCATGGCATGCAGGGCTTTCAGGGCATCCAGAGTGAGGGTTTTACCCGTGGATTGCATGTCCAGGCTTTGGCCGCCAACCATGCCCTCAAACCCCGACGCTTTGGCGAGGCAAGCGACCAGCGCAACGCGCTGTTCGGGCGGCAAGGTGTTATCCGTGGCGATCAGTTCAAAGGCCCGCGCCTGCAGTCCATCGCCAACCAGAATTGCCGTTGCTTCATCAAAGGCAACGTGCAAGGTCGGATGTCCGCGGCGCAGGGCATCGTCATCCATTGCGGGAAGATCGTCATGGACCAGGGAGTAGGTGTGTATCAGTTCCAGCGCTTCTGCCGCGGCGAGAGTGCCGGCGCGAACGGATTCGCCACCTACTGCGACGGCCGCGGCGCTCAACAATAACGGCCGCAAACGCTTGCCTGGGCTCTGGTCCAGATGCGCCAGCGCCTCATCGAGGCGACGGGCGCGAAGCGCCGCACGGTCGGCCACCACCGGTGTATTACTCGGGCTCGTCATCGCCCGGCTCCAGGGTGCTGCTTTCGCTACCGTCGGGGCTAAGCATCATGACTTTCTGCTCCGCTGCATCGAGGCGCTTCTGCGCCTCGCGCAGGACCTTGATGCCGCGCTCGTAGTCCGCCAGGGCCTGTTCAAGGGGGGTGTCCGGCTGCTCGAGCGCTTCGACCAGTTGACTAAGCTCGTCCTCCAGATCCTGAAAGCTGCGGTCGGTGATCGGCTTTTCTTTGCTCACGGGCTGGTCGTCCTGCTGTATTGGTGGGTGTTGGGCCGTGGTGCTGTGGGAAGCGTCAGCCGTTAGTGAATAGCAGAGTCTAACGCCTGACCCGCCGGGATGCAGCGCTTGCGCCACGTCGGCGGTAGTGGTTCGCCCCGACAGGGTGGCACAATGCGCCATGGCTGCAGAGACAGGACCCCACCGGGGACAATGAGCGTCAAGCGCAATTCATTCGCGAACGTCATCGGCGTCGGCTACAGCAGCGCCGTCGCGCTGCTGATTATTCCCCGTTACCTGGTTTATCTTGACGCCGAGGCCTTTGGGCTCATTGGCTTTTTCGTGCTTGCCCAGGCCTGGCTGGCGCTGCTTGATATGGGGTTCTCCCAGGCGATCGCCAGGTCCGCGGCGATTCAGGGGCGCGATGCACCCGCGGAGTTTCGTCGTCTGCTCGCGAGCGTCGAATGGGTATTCGTGGCGTTGGCGATCGCGGTGATCATTGGCGGAATGCTGGCGGCGCCTGTCGTGATGGAGTCCTGGCTGAATGTCGCATCGCTCCAGCCCGACGCGGTGGTGCGTTCCCTGCAGTTCATGGCCATCGCCATCGGGTTGCGACTGTGGGCGGCGCTCTACAAAAGCTGTCTGCAGGGCCTTGAGTTGCAGGTGCGGCTGAACGCCCTGAATGTATTTGTCGCCACCCTGCGCTACCCCGGATCCCTGCTGTTGCTGCACAGCACGGGTATGGATTATGCGGCGTTCTTTTTATATCAGGTGGCGGTGGTCGTACTGGAGCTGCTGTTAGCCCTGGGGCTGGTGTATGCGGCGCTACCGGCCAGCCAACGCTGGCGTCTGGCATTTCAGGCCGCGTCGCTACGAGGGATGCTTCCCTTCGCTATGAGCGTTGCCTATGCCAGTACTGTGTCTGCGCTCGTGGTCCAGGTGGATCGCATGGTGTTCTCTGGCGTACTGCCTCTGGCCCAATTTGGCTACCTCACCACGGTGACCCTCATAAGTACGGGCATCGTGCAACTGGGCGGGCCGGTGCTGCAGGCGCTACTACCACGATTGACAGCGCTTTACGCCAGTGGTGACAGGGCGGACTTTGAGCGCATGTACCTGGCGGGCGCTGAAGCGCTTGCCCTGCTGCTGGCGCCGCTATCTCTCACGATCGCCTTGTTCGGCGAACCGGTACTGGCCGTGTGGACGGACAATGCCGAAGCGGCGGCCTGGGGTGCGCGGCCGTTATTCTGGTATGCGCTGGGCAGTCTTTTTTCAACCTACGCCACGGGTGCCTACCTGCTTCAGTACGTGCGCGGTAATCTGAGCCTTCACACACGCTATGTGAGCGCCGTACTCGTGCTGCAGACGCCGGTACTCGTGTTGTTGGCAATCCAGGGTGGGGTAGTACCCGTCGCGCTGGCCTGGTGTCTGTTTCGCGCCGGGGATGTGCTGGTGTGGGGAGCCTTTGTGCATCGTCGTCTCAGCCCTGGGCTGTTTGGGCCTTGGTTGCGCTGCATTTTCAGGCCGGTAGCGTCCAGTCTTCTGGTTCTTGTACCCGCTGCCATGCTCATGGCACATCGCATGCCCCACGGTGCCGCCGAGCGACTTGCCGTACTGATAAGCATCACCCTGCTGACGGTGGCGGTGGCGGTGCTGCTTTCGCCACTTGGGCGTCGTCAACTGATCGCCATGCGGTCCCGCCGTGCCTGAGGAGCTATTGTGGTGACAGAGCGACTGAACTTTGTGGTCTATGCGCCCCGCTTTGATGACATGTCTGGTGGCGCGATTGCGCTCCATCGACTCTGTGATCTTCTGCGTCAGTGTGGCGAACAGGCCTACCTCTGGCCTATGGGCCTGCCGTCGCCTCGCCGATGGCGTGGACTGGCGCTTGCGACCCGCTCAATGTACTACCGGGCCCTGGCGTTCAAGAACGGTTCGTTTTACCGCCACGCAGGCTTTGACACGCCACTGGCGACGGAAACGGAGTTGTCCAACGCGGTGGCCGTCTACCCAGAGACCGTTGATGGCGACCCGCTAGGCGTTGGACGCTGCGTACGCTGGCTTTTGCATGAACCGGGTTTTCATACCGGGCGCGTGAACTTCTCACCCGGCGATCTGGTGTTCTATTACCAGGATGAGTTCGCCGAAACAGAGTTGGCGAGGTCCCATTCGCCCATTGCCCGATTGCAGACACTGTGGGTGCGGGATGATATCTACCATGATATCGGCGTCACCAATCGCAGTGGTGACTGCTACATGGTGCGTAAGGGACAGGTCCATCATCAGGCTCATTCCGCCGAAGCGCTGTGTCTCGATGAGATGAGCCACAAGCAGATTGCCCGGGAATTTCAAACACGCTCCACCTTTTATTCCTACGATCCGTACACGTTGTATTCCGCCTATGCGGCGGCCTGTGGCTGTGATTCGGTGGTCGTGCCCCCGCCCGGCATGACGGTGGATCAGTGGTTTCAGGAAGAGCGGAAGCGTCAGGGGGTGGCCTTCGGTGAAAACGACCTTCCCCGGGCACGGGCGACGCGCTCCGGGGCCCTGGAATTCATAAAACTGGAGGAGCGTGAGGCCCTGCGATCGGTGGAGTCCTTTGCGGCCTACTGTGGCGAACACTTCGGCGCGGCTGCCGTAAGTCGTTCCGGTGGGATGAGGGTGACCCGGTGAGCCCTGCGACCGCTGCCGCACGACGTGCCTGCGTATTTGCGCATTACGATGAGCGAGGTGAGTTTGCAGACTACGCCCGGTACTACCTCGAGGCGCTACAGGAGCACGTATCGCAGCTTGTGGTCGTGAGCACCGCGCCGCTGCAAAGCGCCGCGCGGGAATATCTTGAGCAACGGGGCGTGCAACTCATTGTTCGCCCGAACGAGGGTTATGACTTTTACAGTTACCGGGTGGGTATTGCGACGCTGGACCTCGTGGGCCTCGATGAACTGGTGATCTGTAATGACAGTGTTTACGGTCCGTTTAGACCGCTGGAGGAATTATTCCAGCGAGCGGCCGCGGACCCTGCGGACCTGGTTGGCCTGACGGCGAGCACCGAAATCGACTTTCACCTGCAGAGCTACTTCCTTCTGTTTCGTTCCCCGTTGCTGGCCAGCGACGACTTTCAGGAGTTCTGGGATCAACTCGAGCCCCTGGAAGAAAAACGTCGCATCATCGAGCAGCAGGAGGTCGGCCTGACGCAGTTCTTTCTGTCGCGGAATCACCGGGTGTCAGCGCTATATGAGCGTCGCGGAGATTCCTCCCGGCGCGTGGTCAGTTCCCTGGGCTATTACCTGGACGCCCTGCGCCGTCGCTGGTGGCAGCGCGCCTTCTGGGGCAATGTATTTCAGATGGTATTTCGCGGGCGGCGAGCGGGCGTGAATCCCACTCATGCGGATTGGCGTTACCTGCTACAGGAACTTGGATTTCCGTTTATCAAGATCGAGCTGCTGCGCGACAACCCAAAGCAGCTTCGAAACATCGAGGAGTGGCCCGCCGTGGTGGCCTCGCTCGGAGACTATCCCGTGACGCTGGCGCAGCAGCACCTTGCGCGCCTGAGGGCTGCAAAGGAGGGGTGAGTCGGGGCCTCGGGTCTCAGACGGTTCCGGCGGCACTCTGGATCGCCCGGCACACGCGGGCAAGGTCGTCATCCGACAGGTCCGCGTAGATCGGCAGGCACAGCACTTCGCGAGACAGGCGCGTGGCGTTGGGTAACGCGGCGTCGCGCCGGTGGGCCGCGTAGTCCGGAAATTCGGGAATCAGGGGGTAGAAGTAGCGGCGAGTGAAGATGTTCTGCTCGCGCAGGGCGTCATACAGTCCGTCGCGGCCCCCAGGAAAGGTGTCGTTCACTCGCAACGGGTAGTAGCTGTAATTGCTGTGGTATCCCGCATCCGATGGCAGCGTAAGACCCGCTATGCCTGCCAGCTTCTTGTGATACTGATGGTGAAGCTCCCGGCATCGCTCGATCTGTCTGCGTATCAGGGGAAGCTGTGCCCGGCCAAGCGCCGCATTGAACTCGCTCATCTTGCCGTTGATGCCCACACCTTCGATGGTGGTCTCGTTCACGAAGCCAAAGTTGATCAACCGGTCCACGCTGAGCTTGTCTTCGGCACTGCCAGCGATGACGCACCCTCCCTCGAAGGTGTTGAAGACCTTGGTTCCATGGAAGCTGATGACCGAGAAATCACCGCCCTCGAGCAGCCCGCCGCTCAGCCGGTCGGCACCAAAGGCGTGGGCCGCATCGTAGATGACCTTCAGATCGTGACGCCGGGCGATGTCATCAATCGCGTCGATATCGCAGGGACGACCGTAGCAGTGCACGGGCATGATGGCGGCGGTACGGGGACTGATCGCCGCTGCGATGCTCGCTGGATCAAGATTAAAATCATCCGGACTCGTATCTGCAAACACGGGGGTCAGACCAGCCCAGAGAATGGCGCTGGTGGTCGCTACAAAGGAATAGGGGGTGGTGATCACCTCGGCCCCTGGCGGCAGGCGACAGGCGCGCAGAGCACACATGAGGGCAATGGTGCCGTTACAGCAGGGTGTGATGTGTGCGACCCCCAGAAATTCGCCAAGGCCCGCCTCAAAGGCGCGAATCTGATCGCCGCCATTGGTAACCTGCGCACTCTGCCAGATGGACTCCAGCTGGGGCAGTAAGTCCTGCAACGGCGGCAGAGCGGGGCGGGTTACGTAGATCGGTTTGTCGCTCATCGTCGTTACGGCGCGGCGGGCGTCGGATCTGGCGGCTGACCGTGAAGTCTGCTCAACGACCCACGCCGACGGGTGTCGGGTGAGGCGTGCTCATCACCGCGTCGGCCGCTTGCGACGACTGGGATGCGGCCAGTTCAATGATATGTTCGCGAGTCAGGCCCGCCTGACGGCGTGTTTCGCCCTGGTCCCCGTGCTCGATAAAGTCGTCCGGAATGCCCACGTGTCGTACCGGCGTTGTAACACCATGGCGCGCCAGCAGTTCACTGACGCCGGCCCCGGCGCCGCCCGCCACGGCATTTTCTTCGAGCGTGATCAACAGCTCGTGATCCGCTGCCATCGCCAACACCAGCGCTTCATCAAGCGGCTTGACCCAGCGCATATCGATCACGGTGGCATTCAGCGTCTCACCGGCTGCGAGAGCTTCGGCAAAGAGCGCACCAAAATTGAGGATCGCAACGTGGGATCCCCGGCGCACAATCACGCCGCGACCGATGGGCAGTTCTGTCATCGTCTCTTCGATGAGCGCGCCGGGGCCGTTGCCCCGAGGGTAGCGAATCGCCGCTGGACCCTGATGGCGGTAGGCGGTGTAGAGCATCTGCCGGCACTCGTTCTCGTCCGACGGCGCGCCAATCACCATATTGGGTACGCAGCGCAGGTAGCTCAGGTCAAAGGCGCCGTGGTGCGTCGGACCGTCCTGGCCCACAAGTCCTGCGCGATCGATGGCAAAGGTCACGTCCAGCTTCTGCAACGCGACGTCGTGAATCAACTGGTCGTAGGCCCGCTGCAGGAACGTTGAATAGATCGCCACGACCGGTTTTGTTCCCTCGCAGGCCATACCCGCGGCGAGCGTGACCGCATGCTGCTCGGCGATGGCCACATCGTAGTAGCGGTCGGGATATTCGCGGGCGTAGTTGACCATGCCGGACCCTTCGCACATGGCTGGGGTGATCGCCGTCAGCGCGGAGTCCTGTTTCGCCATATCGCACAGCCATTGCCCAAACACGTCCTGGTATTTGACTTTTTTGGGTGTGGGTGTGGGTGTGGGTGTGGGTGCGGCATCGCCGGTGCCAGCCTCGTGTTTGACCTCGATCTTGTTGATGGCATGGAAGCCGACGGGGTCCGCTTCTGCCGGCGTATAGCCTTTGCCTTTCATGGTCAGAATATGCAGGAACTGGGGGCCTTCCAGTTCGCGCATATTTTCAAGCGTGCTGACCAGCTGGGGCAGGTCGTGGCCATCGATCGGGCCGATGTAATGCCAGCCCAGCTCCTCAAAGAGCGTGCCCGGGGCGACCATGCCCTTCATGTGCTCTTCGGTTCGTTTCGCCAGGTCCCAGGCCGGGGGAATCTTCTTGAGTACCCGCTTGCCACCTTCACGCATGGCGATATAAGTCTTGCTCGCCCAGATCTTGGCGAAGTAGCTGGCCAGGCCGCCGCGGTTGTGGCCGATGGACATTTGGTTGTCGTTCAGCACTACCAGCATGTTGGGGCGCACATCGCCAGCGTGGGCAAGGGCTTCAAAGGCCATGCCACCCGTGATAGCGCCATCGCCTATGACAGCGACGACACGCCGCTCAGGCGACTCGTTGGCGCTGGCCAGGGCCATACCCATGGCCGCCGAGATGCTGGTCGACGAGTGACCGACGCCAAAGGTATCGAATTCACTTTCGCTGCGCTTCGGAAAACCCGCGAGGCCACCGGACTGGCGCATGGTATGCATACGCGCCATGCGCCCCGTAAGAATCTTATGCGGATAGGCCTGGTGTCCGACGTCCCAGACGACGCGATCATGCGGTGTGTTGAATACGTGATGCAGGGCGATCGTGAGTTCAACGACGCCAAGACCGGCACCGAAATGCCCACCGGACTGCCCGACGCTGTAAAGCAGATAGGCGCGCAGCTCGTTGGCCAGCTCCAGCAGTTCACTTTCGCTGAGGCTGGATGCATTCCGTCCGCCATCGATGGCGTCCAGCAGCGGCGTCGCGGGACGCTGGATGGGTAGTTCCTTGAACATCGGTGAAGTTTAGCGCAATTCAGGTGCGTAAGACTCGCACTATTGGCTGACCATCGACTTTCGATGAGGGTTGTCGTGCTCCGTCGTTCCCATCGTGGTGGTCGGCCCCAGGGCGTACAATGGCCGGTGTAGTCATCAATGACGTGATGGCCGGTGATGGAGCCACGATACCGTGCATGGCAGAGGGACGAACACAAACCGTGGCTGATAAGCACAGCACACGGTCATCGCGCCTGGCCGTATTCGGGGCCTACAGTGACCACGACCACTACCAGCGCAACCGCGTGCTGGTCGCACAGCTTCTGGCGCTGGCGCCCGACGCCGTTGTGATTCGCCCCCAGACTCTTCGCGACGATCACAGCTTCTCGGCCGGTACGCCGCTATGGCATCGCGTGCAGCGTATGGCCTCGGACCTGTGGTCACTCTGGAGCCAGCGTCACGCCCTTGATCATTGCGACACCGTATTTATTCCGTATCCCGCCTACATCGAACTGATATTGCTGACCATCGGTGGTCGACTGCGCGGCCGACGCGTGATCGCCGACGCCTTTATCGAGCTGCACAGTACGGTGGTGGAGGATCGCCAGCGGTATGCGCCGGGTTCCCCGGTGGCGGCGCTGCTGCGCTGGCTGCAGCGCGTCACGCTGCGACGGGCCGATAGCGTGCTCATCGATACGCCTCGCCAGGTTACCTTGCTGCGTGAACAAGTGGGTGGTGACGGCCCGCAAATTATCGCCGTGCCCGTGGGCATTGACGAAACCATTTGGCAGCCGTTGCGGACTACGATTGTTCCCGGACCTCTGCGCGTACTTTTCTGGGGGACATTCATTCCCCTGCACGGCGTGGATGTCATCCTGGCGGCGGCCCGGGCGGTGACCAATCGCAGGCTCGCGATCGAGTTCCAGCTTGTTGGCGATGGGCAGACCGGCGAAGCGGTCGCTGCCGAGCTGCACATCCAGGACCCGTGCAATGTGCAGTGGCGTCGCGAGCGAGTGTCGTCTGCAGAGCTCGTACGCATGGCCGAACAGGCGGATGTGATTCTCGGGGTGTTCGGCACGTCGGCGAAAGCCGCGTCCGTGATTCCC
>JAUIMF010000152.1 GCA_030433415.1 Gammaproteobacteria bacterium
GGCGCCGCTGTGGGGGCGCTTCTGGGAGCACCCGCTGATCAACCCCGAGCAGCGTCGCCTTATCCTGAAGGCGCGCATCGTGCTGCGCGAGGTGCTCAAGCAGGTGGGGCAGTCAGCCGATAGCTACGGACTCATCCACGCGGACTTCCTGCCGGAAAACATCCTGATGAGCGACGGCCGCCTCCTGCTCATCGACTTCGATGACTGCGGTTTCGGCTACTACATGTTCGAGATGGCGACCTCGGTGTTCCCCAAGATCACCGAGCCGTACTTCGACA
The DNA here is from genome assembly GCA_030433415.1 of Gammaproteobacteria bacterium. Classification (GTDB taxonomy): domain Bacteria; phylum Pseudomonadota; class Gammaproteobacteria; order Pseudomonadales; family Halieaceae; genus Congregibacter. Next base: position 279 of record JAUIMF010000152.1, read on the forward strand.
CGCTGGTGGACGCCTACGTCGAGGGCTACCGCAGCGAACGGGAATTTTCAGACGAGCACCTGGAGATCTTCCCAGCCTTCATCCTCCTGCGCGGACTCACGTACCTCGGCTGGCTAATGGAGCGCGCCGACGGGCTGGTCAACCGCGACCGCATCGCGCAGGAAATCATCGACGGGCTGTGCGAACACATCCCCGAGCTGCTCGATGAACTTAGCCCGTTGCAGTGCGCAGGCGTAAACCTCATGGCCTGGTGGCAGGCCAGGCAGGTGGCGTAGCTGATGTGTGACACACAGGTCATCCGCCATAACGGCGCGACGTACTTCGCCAAGAACAGCGACCGCGAACCGGACGAGCCGCAGTACATCCGCTACTACCCGCCCGTGCGGGGTGACACCCGCACCACCCTGAAAACCACGTACATTGAAATCGACCAGGTGCCCGACCGGCACGCGGTCATCCTGTCGCAACCCTCTTGGATGTGGGGCGCTGAAATCGGCGTGAACGAGCACGGGCTGGTGATCGGCAACGAGGCGGTGTTTACGAAGGTGGTGGACAAGACCGGCGTTGCCCTGCTGGGCATGGATATCCTGCGCCTGGCCCTGGAGCGCTGCCGCACGGCGCCGGAGGCGATCCAGTGCATCGACCGGTTACTGCGCGAGTACGGGCAGGGTGGGCCTGCCGGGTTTCGCGATAAGAAGTTTCGGTACGACAACAGTTTTATCATCGCCGATGCGAATGAGGCGTGGGTGCTGGAAACTGCCGCGCGGCACTGGGTGGCCCGGCGCGTGGAACGGTTTGATGCGATTTCGAATGCGTTGTGTATCGGCGAGGATTTCGGGCTGCATTCCGAGGGGCTGCACGAGTTCGCCAGGGAACAGAAGCTCTATAGCGGAAAGGGCGGTTTGAATTTTCGCGAGGCCTTTGACACGCGGTTCATGAAGTTTATGGGCAGGGCTGAGCAGCGGCGGTCTTGTAGTCTGCGCACGCTTGCGGCGCTTGAGTCTCCGACCCTGCCGGACCTGGCGGCGAGCCTACGGTCGCATGTGAATGATGACGTGGACTTTTCCAGGCATGGGAATGGGGATGTGTGTATGCATGCCGGGGGGGTGTTGCGGCCCAGCCAGACGACGGGGTCGATGTTGGTGCGTTTGGAGCCCGGTGCAGCGCCTGAGATTTTTGTTACCGGGACGTCGGCGCCTTGTTTGTCGCTTTTTCAGCCTGTGTCATTCGAGACTGCCGCAACGGACACGCACCCCTACCTGCGCGCAGGCATGCCTGAGGAGGGCTCCCGGTGGCAGCGGTTTGAAGAGGTGCACCATCTTGCGCTGAGGGACAGGGCGTTTGCAGAGGATTTACGAGCTAGTCGCGATGAGCTTGAGCCGATCATGTATGACGCGTCGTTGGATATTGGGATGCGGAGTAGTCGGGCGGTTGAGTGGCTTGAGCATTGGGTTGATCGGTCACGCTCTGTTGATCACGGTTATCGGTGGTATTCACCGTATGAGCGCTATTGGGAATCAAAGCGGGGGAGCTTCACGCAGGAGACTGCCTCTTCAGCTTGATGTTTTTGCCTAGCGGTAAGTTTGGAAAAGCACATTGCCTAGCAACGCTTGTCCCAGGCGCTATTGTAGAGCAGGTAGTGCAACCTAGTGCGCGGTATTGTGAGCTCTCGCCGCGACGGCATCAGGGCGATGATTCCGTCGTCGGTGACCTTTAGACTGGCCGCGTTGAGAGCATTGGCCGACATTCAGTTCCCAGAGTGCTCATTCTAAAGGGCGAAAGCCTGATGAGATAAGGTGTTCAAAGGTAGAGTCCAATCTCTCGTCACTCGGAACGAAAACAACTGTGCCATCTCGCCCTCTGGTAAGCAGTACTCGGTAGACGTTCTTTCTAAGCTGCATCGGATTGGCTACGTAGTCTCTGGTACCTCGTGAGTATCTCATCGACCACTCTGATGTTTCCCAAACTAGATCGGAGCCCCATCCTACCAGCGCGAAATCCAATTCGAGACCTTGACATGCGAACTCCGTGGCGACCGTTTCGAGGCGGCAGCACGATAGCGGATCGTTCTTTGGCCTGTTGAACCACGGACCCACTTTGAGTCGCTTGGTGGTTTGAAATGAATTATCTATGCCGTGATTCTCTAGGGTCTTATCTTTGGACGAGGCGAGCATTCCGTAACGCGCCTCGCTTGCGTCCTCGTATCTATCGATAAGATATTTCTTAGCCTGATTGAGTTCTCGAGTTACTAGGAATCTATGCCCGTTTTGCCAGAGCTGAATTGCCAGTGATTGAGTATATTTGCCGTTCTTCTCTTCGAGCAGACACTCTATGAACTCGTGCACCTTGGGGGTAAGGT
>JAUIMF010000153.1 GCA_030433415.1 Gammaproteobacteria bacterium
GCCAAGCAGCAGGAATTCGATGGCGAAGCGCAGGGTGACGAGTTCCGCCACCTCTGCCAAGTCTGTTTCAACGACGTTCTGAATCATGGTGATGTCGACAACGCTGCCGTAGGCACGATCGAAAACGGCACAGGCACCGGCGAGCAGCAGGAGCGCGCTCAGCACGGGACGTAGTGGAAGCAGCCATGTTCCCAGCGCGATGAGCAGGCACGTGCATAGCCACTGCAGGGCACCAACCGACAGCACGAATCCCGCGTACTGTGTGAACGGATAGGCGTCCGTAAGCGACCCGAAGAGCGCAGAATTGCATGCGAGCGTCATGAATGTGGCGGTGCCTATTCCCAAAGTGCGTGGACCGTACGGTCCGCGAATCCCCTGAAAGGCGCGCATCAGGCGAATTGTGCCCGGATCACTACTGGGTGTTGTTTGCACTAAGCCTCGAAAGTGGGATGGCTGCTACAGCCGTTAGTCGGCTGCGGATACGAAATCAATCGGCTGATGCCGGAAATCTTCTTATCGGAGCATTGACGACCTGCGAGTGCGTCTCGATACGCAGCGTTTCTCAGTTGCATCCTGGTGCAGCCAGGCTGTACTGCTGCATGCCGCGCTGCTTCGCGGTGGCCATCGTATGCCGCGCTCACTACGACGGCCGTGGAGACGGACCACAGATTGAGGTGAAGTATTACTTGCGTGAGGAACTGGTACTGCTTTCAGTCTTCGATTGACGTGCGTGCGGTTGGCGCGATCAGGCGGGCCGCCACACCCGGTTGTACGGTGTCAGCCGCGGTGGTCAGCGATCTGTGTCAGCGCCTGTGTATGGTCGCCCACCAGACGGATGATCAGATGCTCTGCACCGGCCTCGACAAACGAGGCAAGAAACGCCATCACCTCGTCGATGGGGCCGCCCTTGCAGGCCTGCACGCGGCGCATGATGGCCGGGTCCATGGCGTAGTAGCTGCGCAGGTACTCGTCGATCTTCGCTTCTGCGGCACGCGAGTCTTCGTGCACGCATACGGTCACGTACACGGCCGTCGTGGGCGGCGGACGCGCATGCGCTGCGGCGGTCTGCATCAGCAGGGCATGACCCTGGGCAACGGCTTGCGCGTCGGGGCCGATGGGCAGCCAGCCGTCGAACAGTCGAGCAGCGCGGCGGATACCGGCCGGTACGCTGGCGGCAATCCAGATGGGTGGTCCTGCGGGACGCACCGGCGTCGGCGCGAGGCTTGCACTGTCGAGCTGCCAGCGACCCTGCCAGTCCACCGGCTCGCCGCGCCACAGCGCACGGCACAGTGCAAACCCCTCCACAAAACGCCCAACGCGCTTTTCGAAGGGCACCCCGGCGGCGGCGAACTCTGCGTGGATGGAGGGCGTGTCGGCAGCGATACCGGCGCCGACGATGAGGCGCCCGTTGCTCAACCGGTCGATGGTGGCAAGCTGCTGCGCCAGCACAACGGGGTTGCGCAGCGCCGGCAGAAGCACAGCGGTGCCGATGTGCACGTCCGGAACAGTTGCGGCGACCGCAGCGAGCAGCGTCAGAGGGTCGTGGCGGGGGCGGGCGATCAGTGAATCGCCCACCCACACGGAGTCATATCCGAGATCGCGAGCCAGCCGGGCGGCATCGAGCAGTGGGCCGGTGTCGTGTTGGCCCCGCATGACCTGCTCGCGGGTAGGAAGCAGGTAGCCGAGCTTCACGACGCTGCCGCTACTTCCACTTGGCGAGAATTTCCTGAATGGCCTTCTGGCCTTCCGGGTCCACCGGAATACCGTCGTGCACGAGCTTGGCGTGCGCGTGGCCGAGCTGCTGCAGGGACATGGCGGCCTTCAGTGCCGTGTACATGCCTTGAGCTTCCTGCGCCTGGTTTACCGACTCCTTAGCGAGCTTGAGGCCCATGCTCGGCCGCTTGGCGATGCGTTCTGCCATGTCGGTGGCGAACGGGGTGAGCTCGTCGCGCGGGACCACGTGATTGACCATACCGATCGCCTTGGCTTCATCTGCGGTCATCACCTCGCCGGTGAACAGCATTTCCTTGGCTTTGCGCACGCCCATCTCCCACGGGTGCGCGCAGTACTCCACGGCGTTGACGCCGAATGCGACCACCGGGTCCGTAAACTTGGCATCATCCGCGGCGATGATGATGTCCATGGGCCACATGAGCATCAGGCCACCGGCAATCACCCAGCCCTGCACTTCGGCGATGGTGGGCTTGGGGATGTTGCGCCAGCGCCAGCAGTAGCCGAGAAAGAACTCCTCCTCCATGCCCCAGTGGCTCTCCTGGCCCTTGTCCTTGAAGTTGAACGTCCAGGTGCCCACCGGTTCGAACGTCTTGAAATCCAGGCCGCCGGGACCTGCGTGGCCGCTGGAGAAGTCGCGGCCTTCGCCGGCCAGAATGATCACCTTCACGTCGTTGTCGTGCGCGGCTTTGTCGAAGGCGGTGTTCAGCTCGCTCAACAGCTCCATGGTCTGCGCGTTGCGCTTCTCCGGGCGCGCCAGGGTGATGCGCGCCACACCGTTGGTCGGCCCTTCGTACTTTACCGTCTTGAACTCGCTCACTCTCAGCCCCCGGATACGTCTTTCAGATCGATCAGCTCGTTTTTCACGAGTTTTGTGCTTTTGCGCTCGTACTTGCGTG
>JAUIMF010000154.1 GCA_030433415.1 Gammaproteobacteria bacterium
TCGTCCGATATACATACCACCGAGGTAGACGGCAACCGGCTCATCGTTAAAGAAATTGCCGCCACCGTTGGCCCCACCGATCCCGCGGATCGAGATGGGCGCAGCGCCGTAGTTCACGCTGTTGGTGGTATAGAGATTCGGAACGAAGCCGTTCAGGCTCTCGATGGTCTGCACGTCATGGCGGACCAGGAATGCCTCATCCAGCACGGTGACCGCAATAGGAACTTCCTGGATATCCTGTTGACGCTTCTGGGCGGTGACGATTACCTCTTCGAGCACCGGCTGCTCGTGCTTCTGAATCTCATCGCCAGTAATGGAATGGGCAGATTCCGCCACGAGGATGCCGCCCAGCATCGTGGTCAGGAAGGAGGAAGCCCATCGTCGCAGAAACCCCGCTTCACGGAGGTGCATTCAAAGCGTCCTGGTGGCCAACAGGGCCAACAGGCTATCACGGTACCCCTGGGGGTGGAATAATTTGGGTCAGAGTAAAATTTATGCCCTCTCCTGGCGCAGGTTCTTGATCTGACCCCAATCTCTCTTTGCCGCGTAGCTATTGCTTACGGCTCGGCGCAGGAGCCAGGTGACGGCGTCAAAAACGATGCTACAGCCATAGGCGAACAATGCTTCACCACTGATCCAGTCAAAACGGGATGCTTCATCACCCGTGAACGTTGCGGTTTAGATGGTGTTGCCAAGAAAGTCGGCCACGGCCTGCACCCGGCGACCCTGGTAGTTGCCCACGGCCACATGGACCAGGATGCTGCCGATGATGGTGAAGGTTTAGATGTTCATAGGAACGAAAACACGCAGCTGTTCGCCGTTGACGACATCAGCCGATAAAAATGCACTGGTTTCGCTGGTTTAGGTTTACCTTAAGTAGCCGCGACACCACAGTCCTGACGACAAAATGATTTTTTTATGATGGACTGAGGCGAATTGTGCTAAGTTTCTGAGCAATGGGGGATTCTGAACACGCTGCAGCAACCGCGCGCGCGCCGTTCTTCATGAATGGCGTGTTTGTTGAGCCCGACGCGCACCGCATCAGCGGCAAGAAGGCCGCCTGCCGGGTCGAGCCCAAGGTGATGGCGCTATTGGTCGCGCTCTCGGAGCGGCCAGGCAAGTTGTGGACTCGCGACGCTCTCGTGTCCCGCATCTGGGTGGGGGACTCGGCGAGCGATGAGGTCCTGACACGCATCGTCTACCAGCTTCGCCTGGCACTCAAAAGCGTAGCGGCGTCCGCCGGAGCCGTTCGGACGGTTCCGAAACTCGGTTATCGCCTGGATGCCGAAGTGTGGGCTGCTGAAGATGAAGCGGACGCGGCGTCGTCGAAGACCGCGTTATTGCCACCGTTTTCGGTCGCGGTCCTGCCCGTGGTCGATGTTTCGGCAGGAAGCGATGGCGCCTTCCTGGCCGACGGCCTGACCCGCGATCTCACCACTTTGCTTTCCCGGACGCCACGCTTTCGGGTCACCCCGGCCAGCTCCGCCGCGCGCCATTCCGCCGATGCAGCGAGCATGGCGGCCGTGGGCCAGGCCTTGCACGCACGATACCTGGTCACGGGTTCGCTTGGGCGTTCGGGCGACACGGTTCGTATTCGGGTCGAGTTGTCTGACGCTGCCGGAAGCGTGCTGTTGTGGTCGGAGAAGTACGAGACGAACGTCGATCGATTCTTCGAAGTTCAGGAAGAGGTCGTATGCAGCATAACGACGGCGATCGCCGCCAAGGTAAATGTCACCCAACCGCTGCGTGTGCGGCGCACCGGCCGCTTCAATCTCTCGGCCTACGAGCGGGTCCAGGCCGCCGAAGCGCTGCGCTTGAATTACGGGCGCGAAAACGCGGGGAAGATTGTCGAGATGTTGCATGAAGCGCTCGAATTCGAGCCAGACAATCCCATCGCCCGAGCAGCGCTTGCCGTGCAGCTCAGCCAGAACGTGGTCAGCCAATGGACCGATGATCCGGCGGCGACAATGGCCAAAGCCGACGCCCTGATCGCCGAAGCGCTCGCGGCCGCACCTACCGACCCGGAAGTTCTGGCCGCTGCGGGAATCGTCGCAACCATGTTCCACCGCCCCGACGATGCCATCCGCCATCTGGAGGTTGCCACCGCGCGCAATCCCAATGACGCGCATGCCCTGGCCGTACTCGGCTGGCAGCACTGCCTGCGCCATTCAGATCCCGGCGGCATCGGCCTGATCGAAACTGCCGAGGCTCGCGCCCCGCACCATCCGCGATACGGCCTGTGGGCCACCTACCGCGCCACGGCACACCTGTTCATGCTGAACTACGCCGAGGGTTTGCGTGGCGGCAAGCAGGCGGTCGAGCGCACGCCCAATTACTATCAACCCCGCCTGACCTGCGCCTGGGCTTACACCGGGCTCGGTGACGGCGAGTCAGCCAAACAGGAAATCGCGCGTGCACGCGAACAGGAAGGCAAGGACATCCTGGAAAAATTCATCCAGGAGATGCGCCGTTGGTCTGGGAACTCCCCCAACAAGGAAAATTGCTGGGCCGTCCTTGAAGAACTGCGAATTAAATAGACTGCCCCCCGATTCCCTCGTTTCTCCAGTTCCATCATAAAAAAATCATATTGTCGTCAGGTCACGCTTCCGGCCTCTGGC
>JAUIMF010000084.1 GCA_030433415.1 Gammaproteobacteria bacterium
GTTCGGTCGCACTTAACAAGACGGTGGTAAGGACCGCGCAAAAAGACGCGCGGCCTTACACCTCTATACGTTAGGTGAAGAACGAAATCTAGATAAAAGAAGTGAGAGGGAATTGCCGTGGGTTGGAAATCAGGGTTTGCAGCATTCGCTATTCTAAGCTTGAGTCAGCTGTCCGCAGCTCAGAACCGTGCGCAGAATATCTATTCGGAAGAGTACTTGTTGGTCTCGTGCCAACAGAATCCGCGAAGCTCCGGCGAACTGGACTGCGCCTGTTTCGCGAAAACTTACTCTGAATTCAAAAAAGAGCATCCGTCGCCCGTAAGCGATTCCGCAGGCCGCCGAGAAGCATATAGCGTTTGCCGTGATTTTTCTGCCATGCGTGAAACCGAGTACAAATCATGCTTACAAGGTTTCTATCGATCGAAAAACATCGAAAACAAAGGCGAAAAGTGCGCCTGTTATGCTGATGAATACGTGGAGCGCTTCAAGGAGCTGAACAACCGGCGTGCATCAACGTTGCGTAACGTTCAAAAACATGGACGGAGTGTTTTCGCTGATGACGAAGGGCGAAAGGTGGGGCGGCACCTAACAAGTCGTTCAAGCCGCTCGCTATGCTCGCTCGGACGCTTTGCACTCCGCGCAGAGCGCCGCTTAACTGGGCGTTAACGTGCTAGGCAGGCTCACGACTTTGCTTCACGTCCTCAGCAAGCCAGGCTTTGATCAAAGATTGATACGGCATGTCGCGCTTGTTTGCTTCGATCTTGATGCTATCGAGCAACATTTCTGGAAGTCGTAAGGAGATGGTTTTGGTCGAAGGCTTTAAATTTGGCATAGAGACTCGGTCTGCTCGTCGCCAGTCGACATATTCGCTAGAGTCGTGCGCCTCCCAAAAATCACGTTCTTGTGCTTCGTTCTTGAATTTCGGAGTTCGTTTAAGCTTCTTGCTCATATATCGCTCTCTCTTTTCGATGCATGGGCCTAACCGATATGACTCTGATCAACGAACCTTGTTCACGCAATGTGAAAGTGGCGTGCAGCAAAGCTCCGTCGTCTGCCTTGCCGAGCGCATGAAATCTAGGCTCCGCATTGCTGTGCTTCGGATCTGGCGCCAACAACAGAGGTTCATTGAAAAAAAGCTGCTCCGCTTCAGCCTTGCTCACGCCATGCTTGTCGAGGCTTTTACGGTCATTTCCGGCGTCCCAGTCGAATCCAGTAACTATGCCCCAATCAATCATTGTCGTATATTACCATCATATACGCAGGGGGCAACACACGTTAACAAGGCCAAGCAGCGGGATGAGCGTGCCGCTCGTCCCTGTTAGCACCGCGATGTGTTTTCGACGACTGTTGGGAGTTTGATTTGAAGTCACGTAAGAAGATTGCCGTCGAGAACGTTAATGTCCCAGGTAGTAGTACCGATGTGGACTACGAAAAGTACCAAGCGATGAAAGAGGCTTTTCTGAAAGTGCTGCCACAGAATAGCCCCGGAGCCACCCAGAAACAGCTGTTTGCAGAAGTTGTGAGGTACCTTCCAGACGACTTGTTTCCTGGCGGTAAAACCTCTGGTTGGTGGGTCAAGACAGTACAGCTGGATCTAGAGGCCAAGGGTATCGTAGTCCGCGAACAGTCTAAGCCGTTGCGATGGCATCACAAGTGACACAAACAAGGCTGTGAGCTTCCGTGCTGTTTTGCAGTACTCGGACCTCGTAACCCTATGTGGTTTTGCGGCCCGTTTTGGCAGCGTTGGGTCTCAATACAGGTTATTGGTTCAAATTCAGACACTGCAAGATCTAGCAAAGGACAATCATGAATAAGCTTTTTGGCGCCTTGTGGTGGGTGCTTGAGAGTCAGTGGTGGGTTGTCATTGAACACACCGACGGTCTCAAAAAATGCATACGGGCCGGGAGTCCAACCGCATTGATGGTCCTCATCTGGGCGCCGATTATGTGCTTTCCGCAATGGCTCATTGCGCCGCTCTTTGGGTTCATGCTGGAAACGCTTTCAATTTTCGCGGCGCGGATGGCTGCTATGTGTATCGTGCGTAAACTCGATGGGATCATGCCACTCACGAGAGCGTTGGGGCTGTGCCATTTGATTACGTTTGGTCCAGTCCTGGTGCTTCTGCTTATGTCGGATGGCGCCAACTTTGAGGGTTCCTATTTTGGTTGGTTCGTATCGAGTCAGATCGTGGTTATCGGACTCTGTCTATTTATGGATGCGCGCGACTTCCTTTTCTACCTGGGCGGGTCGCCATACCCATGCTATGTGCGAGAGGGTGTGATTGCTGGTCAACTGAAGCTTGATGATCCGAAGGCGCATGAAGGAGTTACCTGGCGCTCACGGCTGATTGGGCCTTGAAGATCACTTGCACTACCGGCTGCGCGGAGCGAACCTCGCTCCCTTGTTGCTGGAGTTGTGACTCAAGAAGGATCCGACCATGAATCAGTTGCTGAACTTCCACCAGATCACCAAGTACATAGGAACCTCGGGGCAGCCGAACCCGGATCAATTCAAGTTGATCGCGGAGCAGGGATATCGAACCGTGGTGAATTTGGCTATGCCAGATTCAGACAATGCTGTCTCAGACGAAGGCGGGATCGTCTCTTCACTGGGCATGTGTTACTTCCACATTCCCGTGCCTTTCGGCAATCCAACTGCGGAGCATCTAAGCAAGTTCATCCGGGTCATGGAGGCTTTAGAGGGTGAAAAGGTCTTTGTACATTGCGCGGTTAATGCTCGTGTATCAGCATTTATGTTCAAGTACCTGACTCTGTACAAGGCAACGAGCGAGCAAGATGCTACGTCGCCCCTACTTGCGGCCTGGTTGCCAGAAATGGACAGCAAGTGGAAAGCAATCCTTGACTTGTCGGCGAAAGATATTGCGCTATAACCCAACCAGGCATTGGCGCCCGCTTGATGCTTTGAAGACAAAATCGAAGCCAAATAGTGCAGCATGGTAGCCAGGAATAATGGATTCGAACGTAACAGCCTATTTTGAATCGGTACCAGCGGAGCGAAAAGAAAAGGTCGAGCGCTTGCATACGCTGGTGACTGATCTGTTTCCTGATGTATCCGTCGATATGCGCTACAAGATGCCTACCTACAGCCATGGTGCCGGTTGGGTGGCCATAGCGAATCAAAAAAAATACGTGTCGTTATACACCTGCAACGCAGATCATTTGGTGTTATTCAAAGAGACATGTCCAGAAATTAAAACCGGCAAAGGATGCATCAATTTCAGGGATCGTGATCAGCTTCCTGAACTGGCGGTAAAAGAGGTTATCAAGCTTGCGATGGAGCGACCGAAGGCCAGCTTGTCCAGCTAGGCGATAGGCCGGTTCACCGGAAGCTGTCGGGTCAGGTACTACTCTCGCTAGGGGTGCACAGCGCCATTCAAGCGCCTGTGGAGTCTATGGCAGCCTATGTTCACGGCCTTTTATGAGACACGGAGCGCCATGAAATACCATCAGGGCAGACTTATCGATCACATCGGAATTTATGTGGCGGATCTCGAGCGTAGCAGGACCTTTTACCTGGCCGTTTTGCAGGCGCTTGGTAAGCACGATGGTTTCGGCAGTGATGAGTCGGGTTTCTACTTCGATGAGCTCTACGTCGCCGAAGGGACTGCACCGTTGGCAAATCTTCATCTGGCGTTCCAGGCCGACTCCATCGACGATGTGCATGCATTCCATCAGGCAGGATTGGACGCGGGCGGTACAGACAACGGCCAGCCCGGGTATCGGCGGTACCATGACGCGTACTACGCGGCTTTTCTTCTGGATCCGGATGGGAACAATATTGAAGCGGTGTGTGACGTTGGTGCTCACCGATCCAGCCCCTCCGTCGTTGTTACCAGACCCCATGAAGGCGTATAGCAGGCCGCCTGGATCTGAGCTGCGGTGTCGCATGTACGCTGCGATACCGAGCTTTTGAATGTATGCAGATGCTACAAGAACAATGTGTAGGCTGTCCCTACTGCGGTGAAGTGCTACAGGTACTCATCGACCATCAGGACATTGGTCAGGAGTACATCGAGGATTGCCAGGTATGCTGCAAACCGATTGTGTTTTCTGTGCGTGTTGATGAACTGGGTGGCGTCATTGTGTCGGTTCGAGACGAAAATGAATCGTTCTTTGGTGGTGCGTGAGTGCGCGTAGTGCATCGCGTCTGTCAGTTGCTTCGATCAACCCGTAACGTGTCTGTTTGCGTCGGAGGAAATCGACATGCTTGAGATGAGACCAAACTGCGAATGCTGCGATTGTGATCTTCCCCCGAGTTCGCACAGCGCGCGAATCTGTACGTTTGAGTGTACGTTTTGCCGTACCTGCGCAGAAACCCGGCTCGCCATGAGGTGCCCGAATTGCGGGGGAAACCTTGTCGAACGCCCCGTGCGTCCCGACATCCTGCTGGTGCGCTATCCCGCTTCGACAAAAAGAGTGGTAAAAGACGAGGGTTGTCCGGCTTAGCCGTCGCTATACAAAGGAAGCGATTGAATGTTCTGCACCACAGAAGAGTTGGAAGCGGGTTTGTCCTCGATAACCCAGTCCCCTAAAGACGCTGGGGTTGTCGAGTTGATCGTACGCAGGCCTGGGGTCGATGAACGCGAAGAGGTACCTGAGGCGAACCTGGACCCAGACGTAGGTCTGGTCGGAGATAACTGGCTGGCCCGTGGGAACGCCAAGACCTCGGATGGCTTGGCCCACCCCGAGATGCAATTGAACCTGATGAATGCCAGGGCCATTGCCCTGATCGCCCAATCCCGCGCTCGCTGGAAGCTGGCAGGCGATCAGTTCTTTGTAGATTTCGACCTGAGTAAAGAAAACCTGCCGCCAGGCACGTTACTCAGCATTGGAACAGCAGTGATAGAGGTTACCGCGGAGCCTCACCTTGGCTGCAAAAAGTTTATGGATCGCTTTGGCAGGGACGCGGCGATATTTGTGAACTCAGACAAGGGTAAGCAGCTGAACCTGCGGGGCGTGAATGCCAAGGTGATCACCGCTGGCGTTGTGCGCGTTGGTGATTCCATTTGCAAGCAGGCCTGATGGAGTCGGCCATGAAGGCTTTCGAGCTGGCGCAGCTTAATATCGCTCACTTGGTGGCCCCCATCGATTCGCCCGAGTTGGTGGAGTTTGTCGCGAATATTGACCGGATCAACCAGTGTGCAGAGGCATCGCCGGGGTTCGTCTGGCGGCTGCAGACAGACGAGGGTGACGCCACGGCAATCGACGCCTTCGGTGACGAGTACATCGTCAATATGTCGATCTGGCAGGACATGGAGTCACTGTTCGAGTTTGTGTACCAATCAAGCCACATCGAGATCATGCGTCGCAGAAAGGAGTGGTTTCAGCGCATGGAGTTTGCGTACTCGGTGCTCTGGTGGGTTAAATCGGGGCACCGGCCTGATCTGGATGAAGCGAAGCATCGTCTGCACATGCTTCAGGAACTGGGCCCCAGTCCAGAAGCCTTTACCTTCAGGCAGAACTTTCCGCCTCCATCGCACACCAGCGACTCATGACCAGTTGCCGTCTCGCGGTAAAGGTCGTACCAGGCTCATCCAGAAACCAGATTGTCGGTTGGCTGGATGATGCATTGAAGGTCAAGGTCGCGGCGCCGCCAGAGAAGGGCAAAGCCAATGACGCGGTGATTGCATTGCTGGCGTCACAGTTCAAGGTGAGTCCGGCGGCTATCCGCTTGGTCAAAGGAGCCACGGCGTCCCGTAAGCAGTTTGATATTCAGGGTCTTTCGGATGAGGATTTGCGTCGTGCGCTTTCCCGGGATTAAGAAGTGACACTACAGGTTCGTGAGGGGGGATTGGATGCGCCTGAGGTTCGGGACTTGCTTACGCTGCACCTGCAGAGCATGGCTGAGCATTCACCACCCGAGAGCATCCATGCACTGCCGCTGGACGAGTTGGCGAGGCCCGGAATTTCGTTCTGGAGTGCCTGGTTTGATGGACGCCTTGCCGGCTGCGGAGCCTTGAAGACCCTCGATGAGGGTCATGGCGAAATCAAGGCGATGCGTACAGCACAGGCGTTTCTGCGTCAGGGCGTTGGCGCCGCAATTTTGCGGGAGATTATCGAGGTGGCGCGACATCGCGGGCTCGAACGATTAAGTCTCGAAACCGGGTCGGCCGAGGCATTTCGGCCCGCCCAATTGCTGTACTTGAAGTATGGTTTTGCTTATTGCGAACCCTTTGGGGACTACAGGCCAGATCCGTTCAGTGTTTTTATGGATTTGCCGTTGGATTCGTCGGTTGCCTCGCCCGACGGTGGAATAAAGGAGTAAACCGTGAACATATCGGGAATGTTTGATGTCGGAGTCACCCCTCAGGAGCCTTCATTTGAAGGACAGAACGGCGTACGCGTTGGGCGTATGGCGATTCAGAAGCGATTTCACGGTGCGCTCGAGGCGACGAGTCGGGGAGAAATGCTCAGCGCCATGACGGTCATCGATGGTTCGGCGGGCTATGTAGCCATTGAGCAGGTGCAGGGGACTATCGCCGGCAAGACCGGCAGTTTTGTGCTGCAACACTACGGCGTGATGGACCGGGGGCAGGACCGTCTGGTGCTCGAGGTAATACCCGATTCGGGAACCGGCGAACTGCGCGGTCTGACGGGCACGATGCGAATCGAGATAGAAGACGGCAAGCATTTTTACCACTTCGACTACGACGGGATTTAACGTTAGTGCGTGAATTCATCGCAATTAGTTCAGCAAGCGTTCAGGTTGCAAAACTATGAAAAAAGCCCTGATTTTTGGCAACTCAGGATCGGGAAAATCCACCCTGGCCCAGGAATTGGCAGCGGCGGAGGGTCTTGCTCACCTCGATCTGGATACCATTGCCTGGCTCGAGGGCACGCCACCGCAACGCAGGCCTCTGCCAGAATCCCGGCAGGCATTATTGGCCTTTGCCGATGCGAACAGGGGCTGGGTGATAGAAGGCTGCTACGCTGATTTGCTGGAGATGGCCTGCCCTTTGGCCACCGAGATGATCTTTATGGATTTGCCCGTCGACGACTGCATAAGCAACGCACGAAATCGACCGTGGGAGCCGCATAAATACCCATCCAAAGCAGCGCAGGACGAAAACCTGGAAATGCTGATTGCCTGGATCAGGGAATACGATACGCGCCACGACACATTTTCGCGTGCCGCGCACCAGCGCCTGTTCGACAGCTTTGATGGCAAAAAAACGCGCTATACAAGTAACCAACGCACTCAGGAAGCAAGGCCGTGACCGGATCGAAATCGGCGCCCTCGCAGCCTTCATCTGACGCTGGGACTGACAAGGTAACAGAAGACTTCGATCACGAAGGTTTCTGGACCAAGGCTCGCCGCGTTGCAACACGAGCGGGGCACGAAGTGATCGAGAAAGCGCTGTGGCTATACTACGCCGCCCAGTCACCAACCACGCCAGCGTGGGCGCGTTCGGTGATCTACGGCGCTCTGGCCTATTTTGTACTGCCCATGGATGCGATACCCGACCTCATACCCGTGGTGGGCTTCACCGATGATCTGGGCGCCCTCGCCGCTGCGATCGCCACGGTGTCGATGTATATCGATGATGATGTAAGAGAGAAGGCCAAAAACACCATGGCGCGGTGGTTTAGTCGGGAATGACTGGCGTTGTTCTTCGCCAGCGGGCGCAGAGTCCTCGGTGGTTGCGTGGTCTGATCGCTCTTGTACTGGCGGGATTCGCGCAGTTGCTCGTGCCCTTCGCCTGGGAGCACCCCGTTGCCTGGTTTGTCGGCCTTGCGATTTTCTCCTACGCCATGGCGAGTTGGACCCTGGGTGTTCGCAGTTGGATCGAAATCGACAACGCCGGGAGGCGGGTGCTGGTGGTTCGGGACAACAGCTCGCGCAGCAACGCCTATTTACCGGCGGCTTACATTCGCAGCATAGAGCGATGCGACTACCGTTTTGTTGGCAACGATGTGCCACCGGTCTATGCGCATCGCAGTCATCACTCCCGCTTTTCGATGCTGGGTTATGAGGGTCCGGGCCTGATTGTGGATTACCAATTGCCGAAGCACCTGTGCGCAGACGACCACGAGCGCAGCTGGCAGATTCCGGCGCCGCGGGCAGCGGAGTTTCTTGAGGAACTACGTATCCACGGAGCATTCAATCGATCAGAGAGTGAGCCATGACGGGCGTAACACCACTTCACATTGTTGTTCTGGCGATGGTCAGTGTCGCCCTGGTATTGATGACCGAGCGTCGGGCCTCCGCGTTGGAATGGATCTTTAAACCGCTTGCTTCGTTGTGTTTCGTGGCCTTGGCGGTAGTGGCGGGAGCACTGGAGTCCGCTTATGGCCAGATTCTGTTGTTGGGGCTGGTCTTGTGTCTGGCAGGAGACGCGTTTCTCATTGCGTTAGGCGATCGCACGTTCCTGCTGGGATTGGGGAGTTTTTTGCTGGGCCACCTGGCCTACGGGGTGGCATTTTTTCAGTTGCCCCACAGTGCAGCCGGGTTCTGGGTGAGTGTTCCGCCCGTGCTGGTTCTCGCGGTGGGCAGTCTCCGCTGGCTCTGGCCGCATGTGGCTGGGCCAATGAAAGGTCCCGTTGCTGCATACGTCGTTGTGATCTGCAGCATGTTGCTCATGGCGGGCTCGACCTGGGGTTCGTCGCCGGCGCCGTGGATTCTCGTTGGGGCCTGGGGGTTTGCCATCTCGGACCTGGCGGTGGCGCGCAATCAGTTCGTCGCTCCGGGATTTGGCAATCGGGTATGGGGGTTGCCGCTGTACTTTGCCTCGCAGTTGCTGTTGGCCTGGAGTATTCAGGCCTGAGGGTGCTCGCGCAGATCGTTGACGGCGCGCCACGCCTGGTCGATGGCCGTGTGAGTATAGGCATCGGCGCCTGAATCCGAGTTGGCGATGGCGATGTTGCCAAAGCGCTGACGCCCGATTTCGTAGGGCCCAGGGCTGGCGAGCCATTCGGGTTCTTCGAGATCCAGCAAGTCCCGGGCGTAGCCGTGGGGCCACCGATTCACGGTCACGGCCAGCACATCGCGCTCCCAGTCCAGGCCATAGGGCCCCCAGATACCTTCAATTACCCGGCGTGCTTCGCTCTCGAATTCCTCGAACTCCATATCCAGCAGTCGCAGGCGCGCCGCCTGGGATTGCTCCACCATGTTCAGGCCTTCGGGGTTCTCAGCAGGTATGCCAAAGAAGAAGTGCAGCATGCAGCTCTCTTTGGGATTCCATTCGTCGCGATAGGGGCCGACATTCACGCCCGTGGCAACGCACACGGATTGCAGCAACGAACCCGGCAGCCAGGACTGCGCCACACCCGAGCGCTCCATCGCCTGGCCGTTTTTCAGTAAAACGTTAAGCGTGCCCATCGGGCGTTTGATGCATTGGGCCAGCCCCTGCTTCTGGGCCTGGGGCAGCGTCGGGCAGATATGCGGAATGATGCGGTTGTAGCACGCCAGCACGCATTGACTGGCGCTGACGCCATGTAGAGTGCCGTCGCGATGGTAAGTGAGCTCCACGCCGTGCTCGGTGTTCGCTACGTTGAGCGCCAGGGAGTTCAGGCGCAGTCGTACCGCGTGATCGGAGCGATCAAGCGCAGCGTAATCCGCACGGGCGGTGACAATGTCGAAGGGATCGCGATCTGCAGGCATGTCAGCAAAGACCGCTGGAATCAGGCTGCGCACCAGCAGTCGCGCTATCGACGCGTTGCCGTCGGGGAACATGGCGGACGTGTGCGTGTAGTCACCGCTGAGCTCGACCTCATCCATGCCCAACAGGTGTCCTCCGGGTAACCCGGATTCGAGACACTCGGCAATAGACAGTTCATTGCTGCGCACACCCCAGGCACCCATCATGGCCAGGCTGTACATACTGATGGCGTCGTCGGGCAGGCCGGCGTGATCGCGCAGAAAGTCCGTATAGCTCGTGCCATGCAAAAAGGCTTCCCGCTGCGCTGCACTCTTGCCGGCAAGCAGGTCATCGTCGCGGTCAACGAAGCGCTGCAGGGCGTTCAGGGCCTCGGCTGACAGGGGTAGCTCCGGTATCGCCGAGCACAAGCTGTCACGTCCGGCGTCGCGGATCGAAATGCCCTTGAGCAACTTGTTCTGCCCGTAGGTGGCTTCGTCGAACCAGGTGCTCGCCGACAGGCCCGTGCCGCTGTCACGCCAGTTGAAGTCAAAGTCGGCAAGCAGACGCTTCAGGTCTATGCCCAGTTCGCGTAGCAGGCGGTGGCCCGTGTCGCTGTACTTCCAGTGCTCGATATTCACCGTTCCACCCCAGCACAGCTTCATGTCGCCCGCCTGGTGGAACTCGTTGCGCTTGGCGTGGCCACCAAAGTCATCGTGGTTGTCCAGCAGCAAAATGCGGGTGTCAGGGCCGTGTTGTTCGCGGTAGAAGTAGGCGGCGGCGAGGCCACTGATACCCGCGCCGACAATTACCAGATCGTAATGTTCGTCGTGAGCGCGCGCCGTTGAAAAGTGCTGATTCTCGCGCGCCAGCTGATGTGCGACTTCAAAGGCGCCGGGGTGAGTGCCCCGCAATCCCGTTTTGATCGGGGGATAGTAGGGGGCGGCATTTTTATCGTCACCGGCTACCGCTGAGGCTACCGCTGAGGCTACCGTAGGTAGCGATAAAGCCGCCGCTGCCAGGCCGAGATCGCGAACCGTGTCATGGACGAAGTCCCTGCGCGTAATGCCGTCGTTCTTCGGGGGCAGTGGTCGCGATGTCATGGAGTTTCCTCGGGCACAAACCCTGAAGCTGTTGCAGGGTCGGACTGGTTTGGGGTGTGACTACAGCGCAGATAATGAAGCAAATGGGTGTGCCCTTGCCAGCGGGATTGTTTCGGAGTGGCGTTGCTCCGGATGAATAATGTTCGCAGCGGATGTCGTGGAGCCGGCGCGAGCACTCTAGCCTTGTTGTCATGAATCCTCAGGACACAACGTCATCAGATTGCAGGCCTTGCTCTCGTCGGGTGCTACTGATAGCGGCGCTGACGACGCTGGTTCCCGTATGCGCGACCGCCAAAAGAAGCAAGAACGATCGACAGCGGGCGCTGGAAAAATGCCGTGGGCTTCAGTCTCGCATCGAACGTTACACCCGCCTCAGACGCGGTGGCGGCAAGGCGCCGCAGATGGAGCGCTGGCGCGCCTCCCGACGCAAATACGAAGATGAATTTCGGCGTTTGCGTTGTCGTCGCTTTGGGAGAGAATTACGTGAGTCGAGGCAGCGAGGATAGAACCTATGAGCTGGCTGGAGCTGCGTGTTCCACCACTACTGCAGTTGGTGCTTTTGGGTCTTGGAATGACATTCGCGGCCTTAGTGCTCCCGCGCACCTGGGTGCTCGACGGGTCACCGTGGTTAGCTTTGCTGCTGGGGATTTCAGGTGTCTTCATTTGCCTGGCAGGCGTTTATTCATTCCGGCGCTTTCAGACGACGGTTGACCCTCGGTACCCCTCTCGAAGCAGCGCACTGGTGACCGCGGGCATCTATCGTTACTCACGAAATCCCATGTACCTTGGTATGTTGTTATTGCTGGCGGCGTGGGCTGTCTATCTCGAGCGACTGGTGTCATTCGCCGCGCTTCCAGTTTTTGTGATTTATATGCGCCGGTTTCAGATATTGCCAGAGGAGCGACACATGGCAGCACAGTTTGGTAACGAGTATCTGCAGTACAAAAATACCGTAAGGCAATGGCTATGAGTCGCCATAACTCCCGACGCCCTCTGAAGATGCCGGCCATTGCCCTGTTGCTGATTGCGCTGGCAGCGTCCCTCGCCAATGAATATCTGGGTACGCCCGATGATGAAAGCGGGCAACGTGGTGAGTTCTCCCGAGGGGCTTCGTCAGCTACTTATGCCGATGGTGATGCGGAGCTGGGCAAGGCGTTTCGTGACCGGCGCAGCGATCTGCAGGTGCGCGGCGGTGGCGTGGTGGTCAAGGTGTTGCCCGACGACACCCGCGGCAGCCAGCACCAGCGCTTTCTGCTGGAGCTGAACTCGGGGCAGACGCTGCTGGTAGCACACAATATTGATCTGGCGCCGCGGATCCCCGGACTGCGCGAAGGTGATCGCGTGGGTTTTTATGGTGAATACGAGTGGACCGAAAAAGGAGGCGTTATCCACTGGACGCACCACGATCCCGGTGGTCGGCACGTCGATGGCTGGCTGGAGCACCACGGCAAACGCTATGAGTGAGCTGCGTGTGCAGCAGGATGACATCACCACGCTGGCCGTTGATGCCATCGTCAACGCGGCGAACAACACACTGCTTGGCGGTGGTGGTGTCGATGGCGCGATTCATCGCGCGGCGGGGCCGCAGCTTCTTGCCGCGTGCCGCGAGCTCGAGGGCTGTAACACGGGTGATGCCAAAGCGACGCCGGGGTTTGCGCTCAAGGCGCGCTGGGTGATCCATACGGTGGGGCCGGTGTGGACCGGCGGCTCGCGTGGAGAGGCACAACTATTGGCATCGTGTTATCGCCGAAGCCTTCAGATCGCCGCAGAACTGGAAGCACGCAGCGTTGCTTTTCCGGCGATCAGTACCGGTGTGTACGGCTATCCAAAAAATGAGGCGGCGCAAGTTGCCCTGGACACTGTGCGCGCTACGCTTGCTGAGGCTTCGGCGGGCATGCCCTCAACGGTGATTTTCTGCTGTTTTTCGGATGAAGACGCGCAGCTGTATCATTCCTTGTTGCTGTAATGGATTGAACTCATGCGGTATCGATTTCGACGACTGCCCTGGCTGCTGCTTGCCCTGGTCTTGCTACCCCCTCTCGCCAACGCAAATGGGGCCAGCGAAGCCTTTACGCACACCACGCTGCTGCTGATTCTCTTTCTGACCCTGGCGGATATCTGCGGTGTGATTGCCGAGCGCCTCGGCGTGACGGAACTCGTGGGAGAGATAACCGCAGGGATCATTCTCGGTAATCTCAGCCTGCTGGGTTTCAGCTTTGACGCGGGCGAGCTACTGCGTGGCAGCGAGTTCATGGAGTATGCGGCGGAGCTTGGCATCGTGTTGCTGCTCTTCATCGTCGGACTCGAGTCCGACATGCGCGACCTGTTGAAGGTGGGGCGTAATGCCGCGTCTGTCGCGGCGATCGGTGTGATCCTGCCCGTCCTTCTGGGTGTAGGTGCCGGTGCAGTCCTGGGTTTTGCCGATGGCCTGACGGGCTGGTTCGTGGGCGCCATGCTGGCAGCGACGTCGGTGGGCATCACCGCCAAGCTGCTCAGGGAAGATCACGTGGTGAGTACGCCTTCGGCTCGGGTAATTCTGGGGGCGGCGGTTATCGACGACGTGGTCGGCATTCTGCTGCTGGCGGTGCTCGCCAGTATCGTTACCACTGGTGGAGTGTCTGCTGCGGGCATAGCCATCATCGTGCTCAAGGCGGGGCTGTTTTTTGTTGCGGCGGTGTTTGTGGCCCACCGGATCTTACCGGCCGCAGTCAGCTTTGCGGCGTTATCAAAGCACTCAAGCATCTGGGCCGGGCTGGCCCTGTCATTTGCCCTGATCATGGCGCAGCTGGCGGCCTTTGCTGGCCTGGCGCCGTTGATTGGTGCGTTCCTCGCGGGGCTGTTACTCGACGACATGGTGTTTGTGGTCGGTGGGCACGAAGCCAAACACCGTGTCGAAGAAATGCTGCAGCCGATGACCGATATTCTGCTTTCGATTTTCTTTGTGGGTATCGGCTGCCAGGTGCAGTTGAGCGTGCTGGCGCAGCCGTCGGTGCTACTGATGATTGTGGTGCTGTTTGTTATCGCCCTGGCGTCAAAGGCAGTGGCGGGCTTTGCAGTTCGCGGTGAGGGTTTTGATCGACTGGGCATTGGGCTCGGCATGGTGCCCCGGGGTGAAGTGGGGCTGGTGTTTGCGGCCTTTGCCCTGAGTCAGCAGGTGTTCAGTGCCCAGTTGTTCTCGGCGCTCGTATTCGTGGTGCTGCTGACGACGATTGCAGGACCGCTGTTGCTTTCTCCGCGCCTTGGTCGCTTTTGAGCTCGCCGGTGTCGAGGGTCGCAGGATGATATCTCAGGGGTTGAGCGTAGGAGGGATGTGTATGCGGGTGCGACTGGGCGCGTTATTGGGCGTGCTGTTATTGAGTGGCTGCCTGGGCATGCCCGAAGGCGTGAGGCCCGTCACGGACTTTGAGCTGGACCGGTATCTGGGACAGTGGCACGAGATCGCGCGTCTCGATCACAGCTTTGAACGCGGTTTGCAGCAGGTTTCGGCTACCTATCGCTTACGCGATGACGGTTC
>JAUIMF010000155.1 GCA_030433415.1 Gammaproteobacteria bacterium
GAATCATGATCGTGTCTTCGAGGGCAAGGCCAAGTCCGCTGGGTGAATCAATGCGCCACACGACTTGTGGGTAACTGCAAGGCCAACCGGGCGGTTACCTACAGCCCCGACCTCAACCCGATCGAAATGGCCTTCTCGAAGCTCAAGGCGCTGATCAGAAAAGCCGCGGCTCGAACCTACCAGGAACTCTGGAAGGCCGTCGGCCATGTGTGCAACCTCTTCACCGACGAGGAATGCTACAACTTCTTCAAGGCGGCAGGATATAGAACCGATTAAACGCGACACGCTCTAAGAATACCGATGATCTGGCCTTAAGTGAACGTGCTACGCTTCATCTCTGGTCCTCCCGGTTGGGCCAGAGTCTACCTCAGACTGGATTAGGCGGAGGGGGCAACGTCACTCAGCCTGTCTAATGCTGTTCAGCACTCTGCGATCACTGTAGGACCTCGCCCACGCCAAATCCAGTACGGCCATAGCCGTTTCCGTTGTAGAACATCAACATCCGCCCGCCCGCGTGTATCAGGGCGGGGTAGCAGTTCGCACGGTCCTCCCAGGCGTCGCTGCCCGGACCCAGTATATCGACGCTCCGTCGACTCCATTCCCCGCTGCCTGGGTCGCGCACGGCATGCCCAATTGAGTATTGCTTCCGCCGGATGGCGTGGAACAGGTGGTCCTGCTCGTCCATCCGCACAATCCAGGGGCGTGAGAGGCCGAATTCGCCCTTCGAAAGCTCGAGAACATCCCTGCCGGTTGGGTGCCAGTCGACGCCGTCTCTGGACCAGGCCTCGGTCAGGGTATGCTGCATTTCATCTTCCTGGGTACCGCCGCCCCGGCTAGTGCCATACAGCATGTGCCAGCGTCCGCCCTCTGGCCCGGGGGGCGTCACGAACGGATAGCTGAGCGTGAAAGGATCGAAGCGGCTGCGATCGATCAGTGGGCCTTCAAAGGCAGGTACGAATCGCTCTCCAGTGCCCGAGGCATCTACCGCCAGCCCGATCGCATTGCGAAACGGCACATCGGCAGACTTGTTCCATCCCATGTAGTACATCCAAAGTGCGCCTTGATGCGGCAACACGCAGCCGATCGAGATGCCGCGGTCGCTGAAGGTCCCCGATTCCCCGGGCAATAGGCAGGGTTCGGGCGATACGGCCAGCACGTGGACCGGATTCTCTGGATCGACATCAATCCAGCCTACAGACCCACGGTTTTCGGAATCACGGGAGACCAAAAACACCCGCAAGTGATCCGGAGCAAGGAGCAACGGGGTGGGATAGGCCGCATGGCTGACCATCCAGTCAGGCCCGTCCTCCGCCCCGAAAACACGACCTAGCCGCTCAATCCGTAAGTTATGGGACGGCATGGCTCAAAAGCCCTGAAGCCGCGAGCTAAGTACTTTCGAGATCTTGGCAGGTTCCTGCGTTACCACAGCTTCATCACCAAGATTTCGCACGATCACGGCACCCGAACCGACGACACAGCGCTCGCCAATCTCGATATGATCATTGGTGGTGCTGTTGACGCCCATGAAGCTGCGGGCACCCACTTTGACTCCGCCCGATATCACCACGTGGCTGCTGATGAAGGCATAATCGCCAATACTGGAATGGTGACCAATATGGTTGCCGCTCCATAGCGTCACGCCATTGCCGATCCGGGCGAAGGGCTGGATGGTGTTGTCCTCAAGGATGAAGGCGTTCCAGCCGCAGGTAAAATTCGCAAAGGTCGTGGCCTTTGTTGAGACATAGCTGGCCAGACGGAAACCCATTGCGCGCGCAGCCTCGCATTTTTCGGCGCGAAGGCCATTGATCCTCGAATATCCCACGGCGACGAAGGCATCGTAGTCCGCAGGCGGGTGTGAGGTTGCCAGTTCCTCAAAGGGTACGACTGACTTTCCGTAGAACGTGTCAGATTCGATGCGCGCGCTATCCACTGTGAAACACTTAACCTGACGGTCTGTGTCATGCTCGAAATAGAACGCAGCTACCTCGGCCAGTTCGCCTGCGCCGAAGATAACGATTGGCTTGTTCATGCGATAACCTTTTGGATAGTTGGCTCGCGATAGACATAACAAGTACACTCATACAGGCCGTAATCTTCGCGCAGCACCATGTGACGCGACATCGACCTGGCGACTGCCCCTGCCAGTTCCGATCAACGTGTGCGGACATCACGTTGAAGGCCAGCCCTCGCTTCGCATGAGCGAATACTGTGGCACAGAGGCGCTCCAGATAGCCGAGCATTTCCGGGTTGCTAAGGTCCTGACGCCGAGTGAAGATCCCGTTCATGACGATATAGTCGTATTCGGGCAGCGCGCTGTCATCCTTCAAGACATCCATACAGTGGATAGTCGTGCCCGGGAGGGCGGCTCGGGCCGCTGCAGCATAAGCTGGCGACAAATCGAGCCCCTCGTACTGGATGTGATCCAACCCGAGCGCGTTGATATGGTGTTTTAGGTCGCCGAGCCCACAGCCGAGGGCCTTGACGTGGGTTTTATCGGCATCCCGATGGATATCGGTACATCGTGGCGGTCCGGCGCACGTATGGGTCCAAAGCAGTTGCGCGAACAATCCGCGATGATCCGACCCTACAACATCCAG
>JAUIMF010000085.1 GCA_030433415.1 Gammaproteobacteria bacterium
CCGTATCTTTGTCGGCATCGGCAGCGACTTCCATACGGGCGCGCACCTTTCCGTTCACCTGCACCACCATTTCGATACTGTCGCGCACCAAGGCGGATTCATCAACGGTGGGCCAGGACGCGTAGGTGGCATCGCCTTCGCCGCCGAGGTCAGTCCACAGGCGGTGGCAGACGTGGGGGATGATGGGTACGAGCATGCGCACCGCAGCGCTCAGGCCTTCGTGCATCACGGCGCGACTCTGGTCGTCGTCGGTGGACAGGCGGCCGAGTTCGTTGCACAGCTCCATGACCGCGGCGATGGCCGTATTGAAGGTCTGGCGGCGACCCATGTCGTCGGTGACCTTGGCGATGGTTTCGTGGGTCTTGCGCCGGGCATCCTTCGCCGCGTCGTCCAGGGCATTGGCGTTGAGTTCGACCACGGGACCGCGAGCCAGATGCTCCTGCACCAGGCGCCACAGGCGGCGCACAAAGCGGTGCGCGCCCTCAACGCCGTCTTCGGACCACTCCAGGGATTGGTCCGGCGGTGCGGCAAACAGGCTGAACAGGCGCACCGTGTCGGCACCGTGGCTGTCGATAAGGGACTGGGGGTCGACGGTATTGCCCTTGGATTTGGACATCTTGGCGCCGTCCTTCAGCACCATGCCCTGGGTCAGGAGTCGCGTGAAGGGCTCGTCTGAGGACACCAGCCCCTCGTCGCGCATCAGCTTGTGGAAGAAGCGCGCATACAGCAGGTGCAGAATCGCGTGCTCGATGCCGCCCACGTACTGATCCACGGGCAGCCAGTAATTCGCCAGTTCGCTGTCGAGCATGCCGTCTTCGAATTCGGGACAGGTGAAGCGTGCGTAGTACCACGACGATTGCACAAAGGTGTCGAAGGTGTCGGTCTCGCGTTCGCAGGCCTTGCCGCCCAACTCGAACTTGCGCCACTCGGGATCCGCCTTGATCGGCGATGCGACGCCGTCCATGACCACGTCTTCGGGCAGCAGCGAAGGCAGGCGATCCGCGGGGATGGGAATCTCGCCGCCGTCGGCAAAGTTGAGCATGGGAATCGGCGTGCCCCAGTAGCGCTGGCGCGAGACGCCCCAGTCGCGCAGGCGGAACTGCGTGGTGACGCGGCCCATGCCCTTGTCGGCGAGGCGGGCGGCGATGCCGTCAAAAGCTGCATCAAAGTCCAGGCCGTCAAAGTCTTGAGAGGCCGTGAGCGCACCGTGCGCCGTGTAAGCGGCCTCGGCAACATTAGCGGGCTGGCCGCTCTCGTCGCAGATCACCGTGCGCAGGGGCAGGTCGTACTTGCGGGCGAATTCCCAGTCGCGCTCATCGTGCGCCGGAACCGCCATGACCGCGCCCGAGCCATAATCCATGAGCACATAGTTGGCGACCCACACGGGCACCGGCTCGCCGGTGAGGGGGTGAACCGCGCGCAGGCCCGTATCCATACCCAGCTTCTCGGCCTGGGCCATGTCGGCTTCGGCGACGGAGGATTTTTTGCACTCGGCGATGAATGCCGCGAGCTCCGGATTCGACTCGGCCAGGGCCAGGCTGATGGGGTGCTCCGCCGCCAGGCTGACGTAGGTCACGCCAAAGAGCGTGTCGGGGCGGGTGGTGTAGACCTCGATGCGTTCCTGGCCGGCGATGGGGGCGTCCAGGCCAAAGGCCAGCTCTACGCCGCGGCTCTTGCCGATCCAGTTGCGCTGCATGATGCGCACGGCATCGGGCCAGCCGTCGAGCTTGTCGAGGTCCGCGAGGAGTTCTTCGGCGTAGGCGGTGATGCGGATGAACCACTGGGGAATCTCGCGGCGTTCGATGAGGGCACCAGAGCGCCAGCCGCGACCGTCGATCACCTGCTCGTTGGCAAGCACTGTCTGGTCCACGGGGTCCCAGTTCACCGTCGCCATTTTTTTGTACACCAGGCCTTTTTCGTACAGGCGGGTAAAGAACCACTGCTCCCAGCGGTAGTACTCGGGGCGGCAGGTGGCAATCTCGCGGCTCCAGTCAAAGCTGAAGCCCAGGGCCTTGAGCTGATCGCGCATGTGGCCGATGTTGCTGTAGGTCCAGGCCGCGGGCGCCGTCTTGTTGGCGATGGCCGCATTCTCTGCCGGCAGGCCGAAGGCGTCCCAGCCCATGGGATGCAGTACGTTCTTGCCCTGCATGCGCTGAAAGCGGGCAATGGCATCCGAAATCGAATAGTTGCGCACATGCCCCATGTGCAGCTTGCCGCTGGGATACGGGAACATCGACAGGCAGTAGAACTTTTCTGCCGTCAGATCATCACTGGCGGCAAAGCTGCCGTGTTCATCCCAGTAGGCCTGGGCCTCGCGTTCGAGGGTTGCGGGATCGTAAGAAGTTGTCACGTCGTTCATGGGGTTCTGAATGGGCTCGGGTCGCTGCTCCGCCTGATGTTTGGGCGGCGCCAAAAAGCGCGCATCTTAGCAGTTCAGCCAGTGGGACGGCGACATTTGGAGGAGGGGCAGGGCGGAGCGATAGGTGGGGAAGGGGGGCTGCGGTACCGGCGGGGTGGATGTGTGAGGCTGTCTTGCTTGGTGCTTATCTCGATTCGCGTCCTGTCATATTAGATTGGCTAGCAAGCTTGGCTTCTCGATAGCACTTTGAAGCCACCGCAGCCGGCATAACGATGTACATAAAAATCAGAGCCATCACGAGATCAGGCTCATTTTCCCATATTCTTAAAACGATACCTACGAGCAGTAAAAGTGCTTCAACAATAAAAAACCCAATCACCGCAGCCTTTAATGGCGAAAGACCTATTCGTGAAAGTACGACAGCAAGTTGATGGGCTAAGACAACACCCAAGGTAATAACGAGTGCTTTGCCGAAACTCATTTACTGAAAAGCCATTTCACTAACGCTGAATCCGAGACCATTTAATCTAACGTCCCATCCAACGCTGTACTGGAAGAATGAAATCGAGCTGTATTAGATCTATACAAAACGCAGCTAGGTGGCCTCATCGCGAGAAAGGGTAGGGTTAAAAAAACGCGCTCAATCAAAAAAGCTACCAGCAGCAGAATCTGCGCATCGAAGGCCAGCCACAAAAACAATTCCCAAAAAGATCAGCACCGTCCAAGTTATATTTCCGTCTACGGTCGGTAGTTGATTTTGACTAATGAAACCCAAAAAGAATATCAAAGATGCAAATGCAGCACCGGCTGTAGCGCCGACTAAAAATGACAGGCTCCAAGACAAATTTCTTTGGCTGCAGGCTTTGGAGACACCCCCAATCACCAGATGGTACGAAAGCAATCCGGCTAGTACTGTAATGATTTCCATAGGTCGTCAGAATGCGCTGTCTGCGCCGATGCACGATAGCAATTTGCGGTCAAAACTATACGACTGCTAGTCCCGAATAGTTTCACCGATCTCGTGCGATAGCACTCTAATGGGGTCATTCCGGCTGGTGGGAGCGATCCACAGAACTCAACACCGTATAGCGCCTCGCCAGACCAGGCTATGGCGTAATCCACCGGCGAAGACGACCTCGAGCTTCCTTGGAGTTGCAACGCTTTCCATGGGCAATGGACTGCTGGCCACGTTTGATTTTATCGAGCACATGCAAATGGTGTTGGATGTCATCCAAGGTGCTGTCATCCGGCAGTTTGTCGAGCAAATGAACGATCCCCTGTTTTGCACTTTGCATGACCCACGCCTCCTGCGCCTTAGTTCGCCAAGCTTATCAATATTCATTGTGAGCCAGGCAAAACCTGATCACGCGCGCCCTGCAACCTGCCCCGCAGCCTGTGGGTTTTCTTCAGAGATGTGGGTAAGGGCTTGTTCCAGCTGCCGGTGTGCTCGGAGTGTCCACCTAACCCTCAATCTGTACGCCCCATCGAGCGAAGGTGCTTTTAACTACAGATTCCTCAGCGAACTCACCTCGCTGAGCTTCAACCAATCCAGCTTCTATTTCCTGACGCACGTAGGCCTCGTAGGCTACATCTTTCCAGGTGGCGTCCTCAGGTAACACATCGGCCAGCTCATGCAGAGACTGCTTGATATTTGTCGTAGCCATTGATCGAACTCTTTGCGCCAAAAATAAGAGCATAGCAAGATTTCCGCGCAGACTGCCTGAGATAGAGCGCCATTTGTTGTCTTACAACAACCATTGGACGTCAAAGGCGTTCGCTACTACCCCGCCACAGCGTCCGGTACAGCAGCGCCATACAACCCAGCACCAGCCCCAGGGCCGTCAGCAGCGGGGTCGAACCAAAGCTCGTAAAGGGTGTATGGCCGAGCATTACCTGCGCCTCACCCATCAGACTCGCCTCTTCAAACTGGGGTGTGCGCGCAACAATATGACCGCGGTGGTCGATGATCGCCGACACACCGTTATTGGTGCCGCGCAGCAGATAGCGTCCATTCTCGAGCGCCCGCATGCGCGCCATCTGCAGGTGCTGCAATGGGCCGATGGAGTTGCCAAACCAGATGTCGTTGCTGATCGTCACCATGATTTCGGATTCCCGGGCGCTGCGGGCGGTCAGTTCCGGATACACCACTTCGTAGCAAATCAGGGGGGCCACACGGTGATTACCTGCCTGCAGTGGCCCCTGATTTCTGGCGCCGGGACTGAAGTTGGACATGGGCAGGTCAAAGAATTCGATGAGGCCCCGAAGCCATTGTTCCAGGGGGACGTATTCGCCGAAGGGCACCAGGCGCTGCTTGTCGTACTGACCCGTGCCCTGGCCGATGGCGATGATGCTGTTGTAGTAGCGACGCTCTTCGTCGCGGGTGGGAATGCCGGTAATCAGAGTGGTGTCGCTCATCTGTGCACGGCGTTCCAGCGTGTCCAGGAATGCGCCGGCCCGCTGGCGTACGCGGGGAATCGCTGACTCAGGCCATAGCACCAGGTCCTCACCGAACAGGGGGCGTACCGCCTCTTCGTATTGACGCAGAATGTCGGGGTAGGCGCGTGGGTCCCATTTGCGTTCCAGGGGAATGTTCGGCTGGTACAGCGCCACGCGCAGGGGCTGCTCACTTGCCGGTGCGACCCATTCGATGGGGCGCAGCAGCAAGCCACCGCCCCAGAGCGTCGCCAGCAGGCCCGCGTAGCTGACCAGGGTGGCAGTCTGGCGGCTGCGCCAGGCCAGGAACAGGCAGCTGGCGGTAAAGGCCACGATAAACGACAGCCCGTACACGCCCGTGATCGGCGCCCAGCCGGCCAGCCAGGTGTCGACGTGGGCGTAGCCCAGATAAAGCCAGGGAAACCCCGTGAGCAACCAGCTGCGCAGCCATTCTCCCAGCACCCAGAGCGCGGCAAATCCCAGCAGCATGCCGCCCGGCAATGGGCGCACCAAGCGCGCGTACACCCACGCCTGCAGGCTGTGCAGCAGCGCAAGGCCCGCGCAGAACGCCACGGTGAGTACCAGCGCCAGGGGCAGGCTGGCATTGCCGTAGACCCGAATGCTGACGTAGACCCAGGACGCGCCGCTGCCAAATAGTCCCAGGCCAAAAAGCCAACCACGCCAGGCGGCCTGGCCCGGTGGAGCCAGGGCCAGCAGATAGGCGTAGATGGCGCAGCCAACGATGGCGCTCGACCAGAGATTGAAGGGTGCCAGGGACAGGGTGAGCAGCGCACCCGCAAAGGGCGCCAGGACCAGTACCAGGCCGGCCGGGAGTGGTGAGACTCCCGTTTCGTCAGCGCTCATTCCGTTGCAGGCGGGCGCAGGCGCAGGCTGTGAATCTTGCGCTGGTCGGCGTTGATTACCTTGAACTCGAAGCCTTCGATATCGGTGACCTCGTTCCTGGCCGGCATGTGGCCAAAGGCCTGCATGACCAGACCACCGATCGTGTCGAACTCTTCTTCACTCAGCTCCACGTCAAAGAACGCATTGAAGTCCTCGATCGGGGTCAGGGCTTTGACAAAAAAATCATCGTCGCTGATGCGGCGGATGAACTGATCCTCGGCTTCGTCGG
This sequence comes from Gammaproteobacteria bacterium, assembly GCA_030433415.1. GTDB lineage: Bacteria > Pseudomonadota > Gammaproteobacteria > Pseudomonadales > Halieaceae > Congregibacter. The sequence continues at coordinate 5,925 of JAUIMF010000085.1, forward strand.
TTTCGTCCTCGATTTCGCCAACGATCTCTTCCAGCACATCTTCGATCGTCACCAGACCCGCAACGCCACCGTACTCATCGATCACAATAGCCATGTGATTGCGGTTTTCACGGAACTCGCGCAGCAGCACGTTCAGACGCTTGCTCTCGGGCACCACCACGCTCTGGCGCAGCAGCTGGCGCACATCAAAGTTGTCGTGCTGTGCCTCAAGTATCTGCGGTAACAGGTCCTTGGCCAGCAGAATGCCCAGTACGTCGTCGTGGCTCTCGCCAATCACGGGGTAGCGGGAGTGTTTGCTGCGGGTGATCTGGGGCAGGATTTCTTCAAGGCTGCTTTCGGCCTTGATCACCACCATCTGGGGGCGCGGCACCATGATGTCTCGCGCCTGCATGCCGCTGACCTCCATCGCGCCTTCGATGATGGAGTACTCGTCTTCATCCAGGATGTCGTTGTCCACGGCGATCTGCAGGATTTCCTGCAGGTCCTCACGGCTGCGGGGCTCCGAGGAAAACGCCTGGGCTATGCGCCCAAACAGTCCTTTCTCGTCGTTCCCGTTGCGCTCGTCACTCACAGCTGCGCTTCCTCAAGGTCGGCAATTTCGTAGGGGTTGGGCCGGCCCAGGTGCGCGAGAATACGCGTCTCCAGGGATTCCATGGCATCGGCCTCGGTGTCGTTCTGATGGTCGTAACCCAGCAGGTGTAGCACGCCGTGAACCAGCATGTGGTCCCAGTGGGCGGCGTTGTCCTTGCCCTGCTGATGCGCTTCCTCGTTGACCACCGGAGCGCAGACGGCGATATCGCCCAGCAGCGGCAGCTCCAGATGGGCGGGCAGGTCCGCCGGAAACGACAGCACATTGGTGGCGTAGTCCCGGCCCCGGTAGGTGCCATTGAGTTGCTGCATCTCGGTGCGATCAACAATCCGTAAACTGAGTTCCGGCGCATCGGGGGCGTTGGGAGCCAGCGCCAGGGCAGCGCCGATGGCTCGGTGCAGGTCTTCGTCGTCAGGCGTGTTCGCGATGCAGTCGCGCTGAATGTCTACGGTAAAGCTCACGCTTTGCCTCGACCTTTATCTTTGCCTTTTTCGAGGCTGGCTGCCTTCGCATCATGGCTGTCGTAGGCCTCTACAATGCGCTGCACCAGCGGGTGGCGCACCACGTCGCGATTCGCAAACCACGTAAAGCCGATGCCCGGCACATCCTCGAGGATGTTCGCCGCATGCGTCAGGCCCGACTGAATGCCCTTGGGCAGGTCAATCTGGGTGGCGTCGCCGGTAATGACCGCGGTGGAGCCGAAGCCGATGCGGGTGAGGAACATTTTCATCTGCTCGCGCGTCGTGTTCTGCGCTTCATCCAGAATGATGAAGGAGTGGTTCAGGGTGCGACCGCGCATGAACGCCAGGGGCGCGACTTCGATAATCGAGCGCTCGATATATTTGTTGACGGTTTCGAAGCCGAGCATTTCATACAGCGCGTCGTACAGCGGGCGCAGGTAGGGGTCCACCTTTTGGGCCAGATCGCCCGGCAGATAGCCGAGCTTCTCGCCCGCCTCGACGGCAGGGCGCACCAGCAGTATGCGGCGTACCTTTTCGTTGAGGAGCGCCTCGACGGCACAGGCGACGGCAAGAAACGTCTTGCCGGTGCCCGCCGGGCCAATGCCAAAGTTGATGTCGCAGTGCTGGATGCCGCGCACGTAGCCCTGCTGATTGCGACCTCGTGGCTTGATTGAGCCCTTGCGGGTGCGGATGACCTGGATCGGCTCAACGGGAGCGCCGGACTGCTCATCGGTCAGGTTTTGCAGACCCGACTGCTGCAGCTGCAGGTGCAGGGACTCAGGCGTCAGCGTCACGCCCTGGCCGATCTCGCTGTACAGGTGGCGCAGGAGAGCCTGGCCGGCGGCCACATTCGCAGCGTTACCCGCCAGCGAAAACTGGTTGCCCCGCGCGCGTATGGTGATTTGCAGGCGCTCCTCGATCTGACGCAGGTGTGCGTCAAATTGCCCGCAGAGAGCGGCGAGGTGGCGTGCGTCATCAGGTTCCAGAGTCAGAACAGTCGCCTGTTCCTCCGGACTGGGAGGTTCTTCTGTGCTCAAAGCGTCACAAACGGCAGTTGCCGAGCCCTTGAATTGCCAAGAATAGTCGTGAATCGGTGCCAGTCAACCCGTTGTGCCGGGAATGATTTCACCGCGCAGGGAGTTGGGCAGGGCCTGGCCGATGGTCACATCCACAAAGTGACCGATCAGCGAGTGGTCGTCGGCATGAAAATTCACCACGCGATTGTTCTCGGTGCGGCCCTGAAGCTGACCGGGATCCTTGCGGGACGGGCCCGTAACGAGAATGCGTTGCGTGGTGCCGACCATGCGCCGGCTAATCTCCTGGGCCTGCTGATTGATGCGGGCCTGGAGCACGTGCAGACGGGATTTTTTGGTGTCTTCGTCGGTGTCGTCCACCAGGTCTGCCGCCGGCGTGCCGGGGCGGGCGCTGTAGATAAAGCTGAAAGACGCGTCAAAACCGATATCGTCGATGAGCTTCATGGTCGCAGCGAAGTCCTGCTCGGTTTCGCCGGGGAATCCCACGATGAAGTCTGAGGACAGGCTGATGTCTGGCCGGATCTTGCGCAGCTTGCGGATCGTCGATTTGTATTCCAGCGCCGTGTGGCCGCGCTTCATCGCTGCCAGAACTCTGTCGGAGCCCGCCTGTACCGGCAAGTGCAGATGATCCACCAGTTCGGGAATCTCGGCGTAGGCCTGCACCAGGGCATCGCTGAACTCCACAGGGTGCGAGGTGGTATAGCGGATGCGATCGATACCGGGAATCGCAGCAACGTAGTGCAGCAGTTCGGCGAAATCGACGATGTCACCCTCGTGGCTCTCGCCGCGGAAGGCGTTCACGTTCTGTCCCAGCAGGTTCACTTCACGCACACCCTGGGCCGCCAGCCCGGCGACTTCGGCGATCACGTCATCGACAGGGCGCGAGACTGCTTCGCCGCGGGTGTAGGGGACCACGCAGAACGAGCAGTACTTGCTGCAGCCCTCCATCACCGAGACGAACGCAGTGGGGCCTTCTACGCTGGGTTCGGGCAGGCGGTCGAATTTTTCGATTTCGGGGAACGACACGTCCACGACCAGATTGCCGCCGCTACGACGTTCTTCGAGCATCTCGGGCAGGCGGTGCAGGGTCTGGGGGCCAAAGACGAGATCCACAAAGGGCGCGCGTTTGCCGATTTCGGCGCCTTCCTGGCTGGCAACGCAGCCGCCAACGCCGATGATCAGGTCGGGATTTTTCTGCTTCAGGGGTTTCCAGCGGCCAAGCTGATGAAACACCTTCTCCTGCGCCTTTTCGCGGATCGAGCAGGTGTTGAGCAGGATCACGTCTGCGTCTTCCTCGCGATCCGTGGGCTCAAGGCCGTGGCTGTCCACAAGCAGGTCCTGCATGCGCGCAGAGTCGTACTCGTTCATCTGACAGCCGTGGGTTTTTACAAAGACCTTTCTGCTCACCGTGCAGTCCTTGCCTTGCGCCGGTCCAGGGCGTAGGGCATGTGAATTTCAGGGCGGCGGAGTATAGCGTTGGAGCGAGCCGCTGCCCAGTGATTCTGCTGGTAATTCGCCCGGGCTATGGGTAGACTTGCGCGCCCGTTTTCAGAGGGTGCCGGCAGCGCTACTGCTGCCCCGCGTCGCGCCATTGAAGCGCTGCCACGGCACTTTCGCACAGTCGTATTACCGGAATCACCATGAACACCCAGCCCGTCTACAAAGTCATCTTCCAGAACGGCAACCAGATCGTCGAGATTTTCGCTCGCCAGATCTACCAGAGTGACATGTGGGGCTTTATCGAGGTCGAGGAGCTGCTCTTTGGCGAGCGTTCGCAGATTGTGGTGGATCCCGCCGAAGAAAAACTCAAGACGGAGTTCGCCGGGGTGCAGCGCAGCTATATTCCCCTGCAGTCGGTGATTCGCATCGATGAGGTCGCCAAGGAAGGCGTGGCCAAGGTGTCTGATGTGAAGCCCGCTGAGGGCACCAATGTGACGTCGTTTCCCCTGCCTTCGGCGCCTGCCAAGCCTCGGCCTTCTTCCGAGGACTGATTCCTCCCTATGTGGCTTCGGTATTCGCGAGCCACGGCGCACGACAGTACTCACTGCTGAAGCTCTACGTTTCGCACTGCCGCGCGCCGCGGCTCGCTCGGGCCGTGCCAGACCGGAGGTTTCTGGGGCTGTGCCGGGGTTGCGCGAGCCACGGCGTACGACAGTGCTCACTGCTGAAGCTTTACGTTTCGCACTGCCGTACGCCGTGGCTCGCTCAGGCCGTGCCAAGCAGCAGGTGCCCGTGGTGTGGCTCGGCTTGAGCCAGGCAGTGCAGGGCGCGTAGCGAACGTCCCCCATTCCAGAGAGCGTAGCGCCCTTTGCTGTCTGGCGCCTACGAAGTCCCAGTACGATGCCGGTCTGCGCTTGAATAGTGGTAAAAGCGCCCTCATATCGGAGGGACGAGTTGAGTGAGATTGACGGGATGTCCGACGAGAACGATCACGATGATGTCATCGAGGGGATTAACGCGACGGTAGAGCTGTTCGACGGCGAGGCGGCGGCGCAGGCGCCGGCGGTGGCGGATGATGTGTTGCCGGATTCGTTGTATCTGATTCCGGTGCCGCAGCGGCCGTTTTTTCCCGGTCAGGTGCAGCCCGTGGCGATGGACCCCGAGGAGTGGGGCGCTACGCTGCGTGCGGTGAGCGACGAGAACACCGGTGTGGTCGGGCTGGCGTATGTGGACCAGCATCAGTTGGCGGGCCGGCAGCCTCAGCCGCAGCATTTTCCCGAGATGGGTACGGTGGTGCGTTTGCATCGTCCGGCGGTGATGGCCGAGAACCCCGGGCATTTCCTGGCCCAGGGCATTCGGCGATTCCGCATTGTGCGCTGGCTCAGCGACAAGCCTCCCTACCGTGTGCAGGTGGAGTATCCCCGCAGCCAGGGTGATCGCGACAGCGACGACATCAAGGCCTACACCATGGCGGTGCTGCAGGCGGTGAAGGAGCTGCTGCCCCTGAACCCGCTCTACAGCGAAGAGCTGCGCCACTACATCGCTAACTTCAATCCCAATCAGCCGAGTCTGCTGGCGGATTTTTCTGCCGCGCTGACCACGGCGAACGGCGAGCAATTGCAGGAGATTCTCGAAACCCTGCCCTTGCAGTCGCGCATGCAGAAGGTGCTGGCGCTGCTCGGCAAGGAGAAAGAGGTGGCGGAGCTGCGCGGCAAGATCACCGAGCAGGTCAACGAGAAGGTCTCGACGCAGCAACGCGAGTTTTTTCTGCGCGAGCAGATGAAGGTCATCCAGAAAGAGCTGGGCATCAGCAAAGATGACAACACGTCGGATGCGGAGCGTTTTACCAAGCGCCTCGAAGGCAAGGTGTTGCCCGATGCCGTGCGTGAACGCATCGACGACGAACTGCAGAAGCTCTCGGTGCTCGAGCCTGGCTCGCCTGAATACGGCGTGACGCGCAACTATCTGGATTGGGCGACGTCCGTGCCCTGGGGCGTGACCTCTGACGACAACCTGAATCTCAAGCATGCCGGTGAGGTGCTCAATCGCGATCACGACGGCCTTGAGGATGTGAAGGACCGCATTCTGGAGTTTCTGGCCGTGGGCGCATTCCGTGGCGAGATTGCCGGTTCGATCCTGTTGCTCGTAGGCCCTCCCGGTGTTGGTAAAACCAGCATCGGGCGTTCCGTCGCGTCGGCCCTGGGCCGCGAGTTCTACCGCTTCAGTCTGGGCGGCATGCGGGACGAGGCCGAAATCAAGGGGCACCGGCGCACCTACATTGGCGCCATGCCGGGCAAGTTTGTGCAGGCGCTCAAAGAAGTGAAGGTCGCCAACCCGGTGATCATGCTCGATGAGATCGACAAGATCGGCGCATCGTTTCGCGGTGATCCCGCCTCGGCGCTGCTCGAGGTGCTCGACCCTGAGCAGAACAGTGATTTTCTGGATCATTACCTGGACCTGCGCGTGGACCTGTCGCAGGTGCTTTTTGTGTGCACGGCGAATCAGTTGGACACGATTCCTGGCCCGCTGCTGGACCGCATGGAAGTACTGCGCCTGTCGGGTTACGTGGCCGAAGAGAAGCTCGCCATTGCCCGCAATCACCTCTGGCCAAAGCAACTGGAGCGCCACGGTCTGACAGACGCGCAGCTCAAGATCAACGACGCGGCGCTGAAGTACGTGATCGAGTCCTACTGTCGCGAGGCCGGGGTGCGCAATCTCGAGCAGCAACTCGCGCGCATCATGCGCAAGGCGATTGTCGGCTTTGTGGAATCCGGCGATGACGCGGCGAAGCGACGCGTGGGCAAAAAGGATATCGACGACCTGTTGGGCAAGCCGCTATTCCAGAACGAGAAGCCCCAGCGGGGCGTGGGCGTGGCCACCGGACTGGCGTGGACCGCCCTGGGCGGTGCGACGCTGCCGGTAGAGTCGTCGCGGATTCACACACTCAATCGAGGCTTTAAGCTCACCGGGCGGCTTGGCGACGTGATGCGCGAGTCCGCCGACATTGCCTACAGCTATGTGGTGGCGCATCTCAAGGACTACGGTGGTGACCCGGATTTCTTTGATACCAGCATGGTGCACCTGCATGTGCCCGAGGGCGCGACGCCCAAGGACGGACCCAGCGCGGGCATCACCATCGCCACGGCGCTGATTTCACTCGCGCGCAAGGAACGCATCAAGCGACCTCTGGCGATGACCGGCGAACTCACGCTGACGGGGCAGGTGCTGCCCGTGGGCGGTATTCGCGAAAAGGTGATCGCTGCGCGCCGGGCGAAGATCATGGAACTGATCCTGCCCCATGCCAACCGTCGCGACTTCGAGGAGCTGCCCGACTACCTGCGCGAAGGCATCAATGTGCATTTCGCCCGCAGCTACCGTGACGTGTTCGAAACGGTGTTCGAAGATCACCGCAAGGACAAGTCGCTGCACTGATCGATTGTTTGAGGGACTGGATGGGGCTGATCGGGGGGCTAGCCGGGCGCTTCGGCGATAACCGTTGCCCTCCGCGGTGCCGGGTAGCCTTCGATGGTGCGGGATGCGTCGTTGGGGTCCAGAAAGTTCGCCAGGGAATGGAACGTCATCCAGTCCGTACTGCGTTGCTCGTCGGTGGTTGTTGCAGTCTCGTCGGCGAGGCGAACGTTTTTCCATCCCAGTTTTTCGAGCCAGAGCACGAGCATGGCGCTACTAGGGATAAACCACACGTTACCCATGCGGGCGTAGCGGCCCCGGGGTACCAGGCACTGGGTTTCATCGCCGGGGATCACCAGGGTTTCGAGCACCAGTTCACCGCCGGCGCGCAGGCACCCGCGCAGCACCTGAAGGTGCTCAAGGGGAGAGCGGCGGTGATACAGCACGCCCATGGAAAACACCGTATCAAAGGCTCGCAGCTCATCGGGCACGGCCTCAATCCCCATCGGCAGCACCGTGACTGCATCGTCGTTGATGTAGCGCTGCAGCGCGTTGAACTGCACGACAAAGAGCGGCGTCGGATCGATGCCGATCACTTCCCGGGCGCCCGCACCGCGCATGCGCCAGCAGTGGTAACCGTTGCCGCAGCCCACATCCAGCACGCGTCGATCGGCGAGGGGACTGATGTGCGGCAATACACGGTCCCACTTGAAGTCCGAGCGCCACTCCGTGTCGATGTGAATACCAAAGAGCTCAAAGGGCCCCTTGCGCCAGGGATGAAGGGCACGCAGGGCGTCTTCGAGTGCCGCCCGGGTATCGGGTGGCAGCGGCGTAGTACTCTGCAGGGTCACGCGGCTGCGATCGAGATGCAGCGAGTCAGCCTGAATCGATGGCAGTGTGGCCAGGGCAGCTTCCCAGCGCGGCAGATCGCCATAGCGCTGATGGGACAGGCCGGCACTTACCTGCTGCGGCAGCAGGTCTGCCCAGGCTTCGAGCGCTGTACCCTGCCAGCGTTGCTGCAAACGGCCCGCGTCGATCATCGCAGGGCAATGATCG
>JAUIMF010000006.1 GCA_030433415.1 Gammaproteobacteria bacterium
GCCCAGGGCCTGTTCAATCGTCAGCAGTTCGTCTTCACGGTAGCGTACGCGACGGCTGAGCAGTACCGTTCCCAGGGCTTCGCCATCCAGATTGAGTTCGTACTGGGCGCTGTGCAGCGCCTTGTCGCCGAGGGTCATCGGTGACGCGTCGGTGCCGGGCAGGTAGGTCACGCCGTCGGCGAGGCCGAGATCCCTTGCCCAGCGATTGAAGTGCTGGACCAGTTCGCCGGTGTTGGTGCACCCCACGAGTCGCTGCAACAACAGCAACTGCTGTTCTGGGCCTGCGTAATGTTGCTCCAGATCCGGTACCAGGGCGGAGTGGGGCTGGGCGCCTGAGGTTGCAGCGCGGCCGTAGTTGTCGCGATCACTGCTATTGAATGGGATGACTTTTTTCATGGTCTTTGCCTCTGTCCGCCGCCGCTTTGACGCTGGCGCGTTGGTTCACAGAGTAAATTGCAAAGGCCGTGCCATGTTTTTTAACAGCATATAGCAACATAATCGCCGTTTTTTATCGAAATATTGGCGAAGTTCGGATTTCTGACGGTTTTCCGGCGGCTTTTTGACGGCGGCACATGGCAACAACTTGCCGCTACCACCGACCCGTTATTGATGGCGCTCAGGCTTTGCCGAGGGTGCGGCTGTCGCTGTGGTGTTCCCGCGCACCGCTGAGGGAGTAAATATCGGCGCTGTCTTCGCGCCGCAGAACGTCGAGGGCGCTGCGCGCGTGTTCCTGCAGGCGAACGATCAGACCGCCGTTGCGGCGGTTGTTGTCCTGGCATGCTCGGGCAAGACTAGCGAGTCGATGTTGCAGATCGCCGGCGTTTCTCTCGGCGTCACAATGGGCCACCAGCTCTGACAGCGCCATATCGGCAGGAAGCCCCAGTTGCGCCATCCACGTCAGGCGCTGCGCCTGCTGTAGCCGATGTTGCTCTACGGCCGCGTTTTTTGCAGTGGTGGCTGCTTCAAGATCGGCGGGTTGGTTCCCCAACAGGGCGCTGTGCTCCTGCTCAAGGGCCGTACTGAGTGCTTCAAGGGTCTCAAGCTCTGCGGTGAGCAGTGTTTCGAGGGTGGTCGCCGTGTCGTTCATGGGTGCTCAGCAGCGCCTGCCAGCGAGGCGCCTCCCGAGGCGTCAGCCAAGCTCGCGCTCGCTCTGCAGCAGGTTGTTGACGATGCGGTCCGTGTCGATCTCATAGCTGCCATTGTCGATGGCCTGGCGAATGCTGTCTACGCGGGCCTGATCGATGCCAGGAAGCTCACGTAGCTGTGATTCAAGGGAGAACAGGTCGGCGGCGGTCTGGGTAAACGACACGGATTCACCACGACCGTCGGCATCGCCGCTTCTCGCGGCGCCGGATGCAGAGCCGCGCTCCACCTCCTGGCTGCGCCGTGTGCCCTGGTCCAGCTCGCTGCGCTGGGGCCTGACGCCGAGATTGTTGTCGATAGGGTTCATGGTTGTATGTCCCGGTGCGGTGGCCATTTTTGACCTGCCCGCATCAAACGTATCTTCGTTGACCTGTTAGCGGCAAATTGCAGCAAAAGTTTAGCACGCGCCGCCACCTTCGTTTTGTGAGCCAATCCCATAGCTAAGGAATGCGCACACTGCCGTCGGCCAGAATGACGCCTTCTACGCGGCGGCCCGACCTCAGGTTGGTGACTACGAGGCGATCTCCCTGCGCTCCGCTGCCCATGGCTTTGCCCTGCATGCGCACTTCAAGCCCGCCACCACCAGCGACCAGGGTGACCGTCTGGCCACGGCTCACCAGTTCGGGATGATCGACCTGCCCGTAGCGCAAGCTTGCGCCGGCGGGAAGCGGTCGCGTGAGTTCCATGCCCACGGCGAGTTCCTTGTCCAGAATCAGGTCAGCGGCGCGCTGGGTGATGCGCCGACGGGTCACCTCCAGATCCGCCTCGCTGATGATGGCGCCGCGGGGAAGCGGTTTGCGCAGCACCGGGAGCTCCACCGCGGCGCTGACATCAGCGCGCAGGTAAAGCGTCCACGGCACCGTGCCGGCACAGCTTACGCCGTAACTCACGGGACCGAGCACCCGACCCGCGTGGGGGCGGACGATCTCCAGGGGTACGTCACATTGCGCGGGTTTGAGGCGGCGGTCGAGGGGGCGAACCCTGACTTCCACTTCATCCAGGCCTTCGGCCAGCGCAGCGTCGAGCGCTGCCATCTCGGCGGTGGCCAGAATGTCGCTGTGGGGGTGTACTGCTTGAGCGGCGGCAACCGCCGCAGGCGCGCCAAGGGCGATGATCAGCGCGGCTACCGTCAGCCCGCTATGAACCGCGGTGGAACGGCTCCTGGTGAATGCAAATCTGCTGTGCGTCATAAATCTGTCGCTCTGAGGCGATTTTCAGCTCTTGCCGGGTGTGGCAGCACTTTTCGTGCCACAAGCATGCCAGCTCACCCACCGCCGAGAGGGGCCCAGAGAGGCAAGCCTTGCCGCCGGGGTTGCCGCTTGCCGCTTTTTTTTGCCCATATTTAAATTAACTAATTGAATTTATTGAATAAATTAAGTTGGCACGCTGTTTGTATAAGCAGTAGCAACAGCCTGGCCTGCCGCTTGACCGGCGCTGACCGCAGGCAAACGAGGCAACAAAATTTAAACGAGTCAGACGAAGGAAGAGACGTAGACGTTATGGGACCGCTGGACAGCGCATTGGGTGTTTCGCCACAGGTACTGGCGCTTCGTGCCAAACGCACGGAGTTGTTGAGCGCGAATATCGCGAATACCAATACACCAGGCTACAAGGCCCGGGATATTGATTTTGCCGCGGCCATGAAAAACGCGACAGGCGTCCAGCAGGCCATGACCCGTACCAATGACCTCCATCTGAACGCAAGCGGTGGCATGGGCGCCGACGCAGAGCTCCTGTACCGGATTCCCAGCCAGCCCTCGCTGGACGGCAATACGGTCGAGAGCCAGCGGGAACATGCCCAGTTCATGGACAACGCCATTCGCTACCAGGCGAGCCTCGGTTTTCTTGATGGCCGCATCAAGAGTCTCCGCACAGCCATTCGTGGCCAGGTGTAAGGAAGAGCATCATGAGTTTGTTTACCGCCATTGACGTCGCCGCCACCTCCCTGGAGGCCCAGAGCGTTCGCCTGAACACCATTTCGTCAAATCTGGCGAATGCCAACACGGTCAGCAGTAGCGACGCGGAAGCCTATCGCGCCCAGTACCCGGTGTTCGAAACCATCTACAACGAGATGACGGCGAACGGTGAGGGCGCGAGCGCCGGCGTCCAGGTGACTGAAATCGTCCAGTCCGAGCTTCCTGCACGTCGGGAATATGCGCCCACGCATCCGATGGCCGATGACCAGGGTTTTATCTACCGCCCCGCAATCAACAGCATTGAAGAAGTGGCCAACATGATGGAGGCCTCACGGTCCTATCAGGACGCCATCGAAGCGATGAACACCGCCAAGCAAATGATAATGCGCACCCTGACGCTGGGTCGCGGATAGGAGTTATAACGAATGGAAACCGCATCCCTGGCCGAGCTTTTTCCCAATACCAGTGCGACCACAACCGCTGGCGCCAATTCCGTTGAGGATCTGGGCTCGGATGATTTTCTTGCGCTGATGGTGGCGCAGCTTGAGAACCAGGATCCCACCTCACCCATGGATAACATGCAGTTCATCGCGCAGCTGGCGCAGTTCGGTACCGTGTCTGGCGTGCAGGAGCTCAATGAAGGCTTCTCCAGCCTTGCGGCAGCGATGTCGGGCAATCAGGCCCTGCAGGCGGCATCGCTGGTCGGTCGCGATGTGGTGACGGATACGAATGTTGGCACGCTGCGTGAGGGGATTGATGCGGATGGTGAACCCGCTGCGATCCTCGATGCCACCGTGGATTTCGACGGTGCCGCTAGTGGCGGCACGCTCTATGTACAGGATATGACCGGTCGACTGGTCTTCAGCACGGCTCTGCCGCCCGCCGATGGCGAGCTGAAAGTCCGCTGGGATGGTCGCGACAACCAGGGCACGTTGATGCCCGCCGGTCAGTACCGTATTTCCGCCGAGGCGCTGGTCAATGGCCAGAACCAGGGCGTATCTGTGTATGCGCACCAGCAGGTGCAGTCCGTGGCCGTAGAAGGTGCCACGGGTGAGGTCACCCTCGAACTCGTTGGAGGTGACGAAGTCACCATCGACGAAGTCAAAGCTTTTCTCTAACCGCCGTACCCGTCCCGAAGGAGAGTCTCCATGACATTCAGTACTGCCATCTCAGGGATCAACGCCGCTAACGCAGATCTGGGCGTGATCTCCAATAACATTGCCAACGCCTCTACGACGGGTTTCAAGTCTTCCCGTGCAGAGTTCGCCGACGTGTACGCGAGCAGCTTGCTCGGTGCGGGGGCTAACGCCATCGGTAAGGGGGTCAGCCTGGCGTCGGTGACCCAGGAGTTTGCCCAGGGCAATATTACCTTTACCAACAACTCCCTTGATCTGGCGATCAACGGCGCGGGCTTCTTCTCGCTCAGCGTCGAAGGCGCGATTGAGTACACCCGCGCCGGGAGCTTCCAGGTGGACCGCGAGGGCTTTCTGGTGACCAACCAGGGCGCACGTCTGCAGGGTTTTCAGGTGGATTCGCTGGGCGATATCACCGGCCAGTTGGGTGACTTGCAGATCGACCGGTCGCTGATCGATCCGAACCAGACCAGCTCGGTGGAACTCACCACCAACCTCGATTCCCGCGAAGTCTCGCCGGGCACGGGTTTCGCGACGGGTGGCCCCTACGATGCCTTCGCCGCGCCCCCCACCGCGCCCAACCCCATTGATTTCAACGCCACCACGTCTACCACGATCTACGACAGCCTGGGTAACCCCCACGTGTTGAGCCTGTACTACGTGAAGACGGCGACGTCGAATGAGTGGGAAGTGTATTCCCTCATCGACGGCCAGAGCCAGAACGCCGGTGCGCCGGTGTTGCTCGAGTTCACGTCTGACGGCCAGTTTGATCCTGCCTCGGCGACGGATGTGGCGATCACAGGTTGGATTCCCATCGATGGTGCCGGCGTGCCCAACGGCGCGGCCACCCAGGATTTCAACATCGACCTGGTGCAGACCACACAGTTTGGTGCCGACTTTGCCGTGTCGAGCGTGATCCAGGATGGTTTCAGCGCTGGTCAGCTGCGCGGCCTTGAGATCGACGAAACCGGTGTGGCGTTTGCGCGTTACACCAATGGTGAATCCCGGGCCCTGGGGCAGGTCGCCCTGGCGTCCTTCAACAACCAGAACGGTCTGCAGCCTATTGGTGACACGAACTGGGTAGAAACGTTTTCCTCGGGATCGCCCAATGTGGGTGAGCCCGGCACCTCGGGTCTCGGCGCGATTCAGTCCGCCGCGCTTGAGGACTCCAACGTTGAGATTACCCAGGCGCTGGTGGACCTGATCATTGCCCAGCGCAACTTCCAGGCGAATGCGCAGGTGATTCAGTCCAACGACGCGATCACCCAGACCGTGATCAACCTGCGGTAACGCTCGGGGCAACGGGTAAGCATCGATGGATCACTTTGTCTACATAGCCGCCGCGGGCGCCAAGCAGACGCAGTTTGCCCAGGCGGTCAATGCGCACAATCTGGCCAACGCCTCGACCGTCGGTTTCAAGCAGGACCTGGTGCGGGCGCAGACCATGTATCTGGTGGGTGCAGGGCAGGCAACCCGCGCTTACCACGTGATCGAGGATGCGCCACCGGACCTGCGCGAAGGATTGCTGGAGCAGACGGGGCGCGACCTCGATATTGCCATCAATGGCGAGGGCTTCTTTGCCGTGCAGGGCCCCGACGGTGTCGAGGGCCTGACCCGTCGCGGTGATCTGCGCGTCGACGAGTTCGGTCAGTTGGTCAACGGCCAGGGTCAGGCGCTGATGGGCAACGGTGGTCCCATAGCCCTGCCACCTTTCAGCTCTCTGTCGATAGGTGACGACGGCACCGTGTCCATCATCCCGCTTGGGGGAGCGCCCAACACGGTCGCGGTGCTGGACCGCATCAAGATGGTGAACCCGCCGCTGGCGGATCTGCGCAAGAACGAGTTCGGCATGTTTCAGGCGGGTGATGGTCTGCCGCTGGAGGCGGATGGAACGGTAAAGCTCGCGACGGGGGCGCTGGAGTCCAGCAACGTGAACCCGGTTTCCGCCATGGTGCACATGATTGAGCTGTCCCGGCAGTTCGAGCAGTACATGAAAATGGTCAAGGTGGGTGAGGACGTCAACACGTCCAGCGCCAGCCTGATGCGCCTGCAGTCATAGCGGGCGAGATACAAGGAGTAGGACAATGAACCAGTCCCTGTGGATTTCAAAGACGGGTCTCGATGCCCAGCAGACAAAGATGTCGACGATCGCCAACAACCTGGCGAACGTTGGCACGACGGGCTTCAAACGCGGCCGTGCGATTTTTGAGGACCTGATTTACCAGAATGTACGGCAGGTGGGTTCCCAGACGTCGCAGCAGACGCTGTTGCCCTCAGGATTGCAGGTGGGTACGGGTACCCGCGTGGTTGCCACGGAGCGTCTGTTTACTCAGGGTAATCTGACCAAGACCGATAACGCGCTGGACATAGCGATCCAGGGCCGCGGCTTCTTCGAGATCCTGTTGCCCGACGGCACCCAGGGCTTCACGCGCGACGGCTCGTTTCAGATCAACGACCAGGGCATTGTGGTGACCTCGCAGGGCTACCAGTTACAGCCGCCCATTACGGTTCCCAACGATGCGCTTTCGGTGTCGGTAGCAGACGACGGTACCGTGTCGGTACAGCAGCCCGGCAGTGCCCAGTCCACGCAGGTCGGCAGCATTCAGCTGTCGGACTTCATTAACCCCGCCGGTCTCCAGGCCCGCGGTGGCAATCTGTTCCTGGAGTCGGGCGCCAGCGGCGCGCCACAGCCGGGTAACCCCGGTCTCAACGGCCTGGGCACGGTGACCCAGGGCTATGTTGAAAGCTCCAACGTGAACGTTGTGGAAGAACTGGTGAGCATGATCGAGACACAGCGCGCCTACGAGATGAACTCCCGGGCGATCTCGACCGCTGACCAGATGCTCCAGTACGTGTCGAATAACCTCTGAGTCTTCGCGATGAAAGCCGTCAAATCACTGCTTCTTGCACCGCTGGTACTGGTCGGGTGCGCGGGCATTGAAGAAAAGCAGCACCCCGCCTACCTGTCCATCGAGCCCATCGAGTACCCCGAGGTTACCGTTTCCACGGCGCCGGCAACGGGGAGTCTCTACGCCGGCGCACGCAGCATGTCTCTGTTTTCTGACGTGCGCGCCATGGAGATCGGCGACATCGTAAGCGTGGTGCTGACCGAATCGACCTCGGCGGCGAAGACTGCAGACACAGACCTGGGCAAGGGTAGTGGCGTGTCGATCACCGATCCGACCATCTTCGGTGCGCCCGTGACCATCAATGGCCGCTACAACCTGGGCACGAGCCTGTCCTCCTCCAGCTCCTTCGAAGGCGAGGCGTCCAGTAACCAGAGCAACAGTCTTTCCGGCTCCATCGCCGTGCAGGTGTCGCGGGTTCTGCCCAACGGCAACCTGGTGATCCAGGGCGAGAAGTGGATCCAGATCAATCAAGGGGACGAGTACATCCGGCTGCGCGGCATCATCCGCCCAGAGGACGTCAGTCCGACCAACACCGTCCCGTCCACCCTCGTGGCCGATGCCCGTATTTCCTACGGTGGCACTGGCCCCCTTAACGAAAGCAACACCCCGGGATGGCTCACGCGCTTCTTCATGAGCCCCCTGATGCCGTTCTGATGAGGATGAACCCCATGAGCGTAATCCGATCCCTGGTGCTCGTCCTGCTGGTGGCCGTGACCGCGGCACCCACGGAGGCTGAGCGCATCAAGGATATCGCTGGCTTTGCCGGCGTGCGCACCAACCAGTTGGTCGGCTATGGGCTGGTGGTGGGTCTGGATGGCAGCGGTGATCAGGTGATCCAGGCGCCATTTACTGTCCAGAGCCTGAAAAGCATGCTGGCGCAACTCGGTGTCAACGTGCCTGCCAACGTCAATCCGCAGCTGACGAACATCGCCGCCGTGATGGTGACGGCGGAGCTGCCACCTTTTTCCAAGCCGGGGCAGACCATCGATGTGACGGTGTCGTCCCTTGGTAACGCCAAGAGCCTGCGCGGCGGCTCGCTGCTGATGACGCCCTTGAAGGGTCCGGATGGTGAGACCTATGCGTTGGCCCAGGGCTCTCTGATCGTGAGTGGTTTTGGCGCCGAGGGCGCAGACGGTTCGAGCGTGACCGTCAATATTCCCAGCGCGGGTCGCATTCCCAATGGTGGCATTATCGAGCGCGGTGTACCCAGCCCCTTCGGGACTGCCCCGGTTATGGTGATGAACCTGAATGCACCGGACTTCACTACCGCCCAGCGCGTTGCGGCGACGATCAACGACTCCATGGGTGATGAGATTGCCCGGCCCATGGATGCGGTTTCCATCGAGGTACGAGCGCCCGCTGAGCCTTCCGCGAAAGTCGCGTTCGCGTCGATCCTGGAAAATATCGAAGTTGATCCCGCTGCCGCACCGGCCAAGGTGGTGGTGAACTCCCGTAACGGCACAATCGTGATCGGCAGCCAGGTGCGTGTGGAGCGCGCCGCAGTCGCGCACGGCAACCTCACCGTCACGATCTCTGAAAGCTATAACGTGAGTCAGCCCGGTGCCTTTGCCCGCGCCGGCGAGACCGCCATTACTCCCGAGTCGGATGTCAGCCTGGCCGAAGAAAATGCCCGCATGTTCCTGCTCGAACCCGGGATCACGTTGCAGGAGCTCGTGACCGCAGTAAACCGGGTGGGCGCGGCACCGGGTGATCTCATTGCCATTCTCGAGGCGCTGCAGCAGGCGGGCGCACTGCGCGCCCAACTGGTGGTGATCTGACGCCATGGAGGCGGCGGCGCTATACAGCGATTTTGGCAATCTCGCGGGGCTGCGCACAGAAGCGCGCCAGGATGCTGAGGGCAGCCTGCGTGAAGTCGCCTCGCAGTTTGAATCCCTGTTCGTGCAGATGATGCTCAAGTCGATGCGGGCCGCGACCATGGAAGGCGGGCTGTTTGACAGCAATGCGCTGGAAAGCTACGAGCAGATGTATGACCAGCAGCTGGCCGTGGAGCTGTCACGCCATGGGGGGATCGGGCTTGCGGACGTGATTGTTGAGCAGTTGCGCAGTGATGCACCCGGCGCCAAGAAAGACTCCTCACAGCCCGTCGCAGAGCTGCAAGGGCAGGGCGGGTCGGCGACGGGTTTCGACGCTTACCGGGCACGCGCCTTGCCGACCTACAGGCCCGCGCCAGATGCCGCAACGGCAGACCCGATAACGGTGGCTCCCGAACAGACACCCACGCAGGCGCCGGATGGAACGCCCTCGGGTTTTATGCAGGCGTTTGGCGCGCCCGCCCGTCGCGCGGCTGAGCAGCTTGGTGTCGATGCCTCGGTGCTGCTGGCCCAGGCAGCGCTTGAGACCGGCTGGGGGCGCCACGTGGTGGCGGATCAGCGCGGTTCGAGCAACAACCTGTTCAATATCAAGGCCGGCCCGGGCTGGGACGGGCCCACGGTACGTGTGTCGACGTTGGAGTATCGCGATGGCGTTGCCGTGCGTGAGATGGCGGAGTTTCGCGCCTATGGCAGCGCCGAGGATGCGTTTGCGGATTATGCGCGCCTGATCAGCGGTAGTCCGCGCTACGAGGCAGCCCTTGAACATGCAGCGGACGGACCGCAATACCTGCGCGAACTCCAGCGTGCCGGCTACGCAACGGACCCCGCCTATGCTGACAAAATCCTGTCCATTCTGGAGCGGGGTGACGTTCCGGGGGCAGGTGAGGGGCTAAAGAATTCTCCGGAGCAGCCGCTACCAATTTGAAGCTGCGCCTCTGGCTAGGGGTGCGCTGAGGACGGAAATGACGTGACGGATATATTCAACATAGGAACTTCGGCGCTGGTATCGCTGCAGCGCGCCATCGGGACCACGGGGCACAACATCGCCAACGTGAATACCGAGGGCTACAGCCGCCAGCGCGTGGAGTTTGCCGCGCTTCCGCCCCAGATTACGGGTGCGGGCTTTGTTGGCAGCGGCGTTACCATTGCCTCGATTACCCGCAGCTACGATGCGTTCCTCACAGAAGACGTGCGTGCGCGTACGTCCAGCGCCTTCGGTTCCAGCATGTCGGCGGACCTCTCCGGGCGTGTCGACAGCATTCTGGCCAACCCTGACACAGGGCTTGGCCCGGCTCTGGATACGTTCTTTTCGGCAATGCAGGACGTCGCGAACAACCCTGGCTCCATCCCCGAGCGCCAGGTGCTGGTGCGTGAGGCCGAGGTACTGTCGGACCGATTTCGTTACCTGGATGGCCGCTTCAGCCAGCTGGAACGACAGATTTCGGTGCAGATCGAAGATGCGGTGCGAGACATCAATGACTTCGCTACCAGCATCGCGCAGCTCAATGAGCAGATCGTATCCGAGACCATCCGGGCCGGCGGGCAGCCGCCGAATGATCTGCTCGATGAGCGCGATCAGGCACTGAACCGGCTCGCAGAGAAAGTAGGCATCAATACTTTTGAGCAGGAAGATGGCGCCGTCAACGTGTTTCTTGGCAATGGCCAGTCGCTGGTGGTGGGCAACATTGCGTCGACGTTGAAGACTTTTCCTTCGCCCTATGACGTCGGGCGTCTGTCCGTGGGTCTGTCGGGGCTTGCGGCGCAGACCGACATCAGTAGTTTTCTCAGCGGTGGCGAACTGGGTGCGCTGGTCGATTCCCGCTCAGTGCTGATTGACGATGCCCGCAGTGAGCTTGGGATCATCGCGGTCGGCATTGCGGATTTTGTCAACGAACAGCATCGCCTGGGTCTGGACCTGAACGGCAACCTTGGCACCGATTTCTTCAAGCCCCTGGGTCCGCTGGTGACGGCGCAGACCACCAACACCGGCACGGGTAGCGTGTCTTCCACGCTGCTGGATGCGTCTGCGCTGACCGGAGATGAATACGAGCTCAGCTATGATGGCGCGAGCTATACCTTGCGCAACACCACGACGGGGGCCACCCAGACCGGTGCCGGCCCGACCTTTACCGTCGACGGCGTCGAAATCACCGTGTCGGGAGCGCCTGCGAGTGGTGACGCTTTCCTTATCTCCCCGGTGTCCCAGGCGGGCAGCCTGTTCGACGTGCAGATTACGGATCCCCGCGCCGTCGCGGCAGCGAGCCCCGTGCGCAACAGCACTTCCCTGGGTAATGCCGGCAATGCGACGTTGACGGACGTGGCGGTAACCGGGGTTGGGAGCCTGCCTCTGGCTGGCCCCATCACCCTCACCTTCAATCCCGATGCCCTGGGCGCAGGGGTGCCTGGCTATGACGTCAGCGGTATTGCCGGCGGCCCCATCGCCTACGATCCCGCGGTGGACAGCGGCGGCATCACCGCCACGCTGGGAGACTTCACCTTTACCCTGGGTGGTTTGCCGGCGGATGGCGACAGCTTCACCATCGAGAACAACGTCGATGGCAGCGGCGACAACCGCAACATTCTGGCTATGGTGGACCTGCAGACGGCCCCATTACTGTCGGGGGGAACCTCAAGTTTTCAGGATACCTACTCGACGCTGGTAGCGAGTATTGCCGTGAACTCCCGCCAGGCTTTGTCGGCCTCGGGTACGGAGCAGGCCCTGCTCGATCAGGCTCTGTCTGCCCGTGACAGCATTCAGGGTGTCAACCTCGACGAGGAAGCGGCCAACCTCATTCGATTCCAACAGGCCTATCAGGCGGCGGCGCGCGTGGTGCAGGTCGCCGACGAAGTTTTCCAGACGCTGCTCGCGGCCACAGGTCGCTGAGTCGCGGGCGGTTGGGGAGTTAGGTGATGGTAGAGCGGCTTTCAACGCTACAGACGTTCCAGATCGGAATCTCGACGATTCTTGAAAAACAGGCGGAGCTTCAGCGCACCCAGCAGGAGCTTGCGGCTGGCAAGAAGATTCTCTCTCCGGCGGACGACCCCAGCGCCGCTGTCAAGGTGCTCGACATTCAGGAAGACCTGGCGCTGGTGGATCAATACGGGCGCAATGCAACGCTGGCACGCAGCCAGCTGTCCCTCGAAGAAAGTGCCCTGTCGCAGGTCGGTGTGGTGCTGCAGCGGGTCCGGGAGCTCGCGGTGCAGGCCAATAACGCGGTGCAGAATCCCGAGTCACGGGAAGCGATTTCAGTGGAGCTCAGCGAACGCCTGAATGAGCTGGTGGCTATTGCCAACAGCCGCGACGGTAATGACGAGTACCTGTTCGCCGGATTTCAGGCGCGCAGCCAGCCGTTCACGCGTACCGGTAATGATGTGAGTTACAACGGTGACGATGGCCAGCGTTTTCTCGATATTGCCGCCGGGTCCCAGGTGGCGGTGCGGGACTCAGGTAGCCGGGTGTTTCTGGCACCGCGGGCAGGCAACGGTGATTTTGACTTTGCCGCCGGTGCCGCCAACGCGGGTACGGCGGTAGTGAAGGACAGCAGCGTTAGTGGCAGCTTCATTCGCGATGATTACACCCTGACCTTTATTCAGGCTGCGCCCACGGATCCGGTTACCTATGAGGTTACGGACTCCTCCGCAGCCGTGGTCGCTTCAGGGACGTACGCCAGCGGTAGCGAAATCGTGTTCAACGGAGCTCGCCTGGTGATCGAAGGTGTACCCGAAGCCGGTGACACGATCACCGTGGACGGTGAGCCCCGGCAGTCGATCTTTACGACGATCTCAGAGCTGGTTGAGGTGCTGGAGGATACGACCACCGATTCCAGCTCCAACGCAGCGGTGGCCAATGCCGTGGCGTCGGGCCTGAACAACCTCAACCAGGCGCTGGACAATGTACTCGAAGTGCAGACCGACGTCGGCGTGCGCCTGAGTCGCATTGATACACAGGAAACGATCAACGAAGAGTTCGATCTTTCGCTGCGTACGGCCCTTTCGGATGTGCAGGACCTGGACTTCGCCGAGGCGATCAGCCGGTTGAACCTGCAGCTCGTGGCGTTGCAGGCGGCGCAGCAGACCTTTGTCACCACGCAGGGCCTCTCGCTCTTCGATTACCTGTAAAAAATCCGCGAGTTCCAATTTTTTTCGCCGCTGAGCTCAGGATATGTCGGTCGAGACCCGAAGCAGGGGGTAGTCTATCCTCCCCTAAATTCCTGTAACGCTTTGAAATAGAAGCAGAAGGTCGATGATTGCGCGCTTTACCCGGCCCCTCGGGGCGCAATTTCGTGACCTGTGTCAATTTTCACGATTTATCGTCGAAAAAACCTAAAGTCCTCTTTTAATGCGCCGCTAACGTTAGTGAAGGCAGCGCAATCCAGACAAATTGTCTCGGGTGGCGACGCCGACACTGGTTAACGATTTATTGACTGTGTAGCGTCGAGTTCGTAGTACCCATAGGGTTAGACGGCAGGCGCCCGGAAAGAGGGACGAAACCATGCCTCAGATTATTAATACCAACATCCCTTCGCTGACTTCTCAGCGGAACTTGAACGTGTCACAGAACGATGTGGCGACCTCACTGCAACGCCTGTCATCGGGTCTGCGTATTAACTCAGCACGGGACGACGCTGCTGGTCTCGCCATCTCCGAGCGCTTCAGCGCTCAGATTCGCGGCCTTGACCAGGCAGCTCGAAACGCCAACGACGGTATTTCTCTTGCCCAGACGGCGGAAGGTGCGCTGGGTCAGGTAACCAATAACCTGCAGCGTATTCGTGAGCTGGCGGTACAGTCTGCCAACGCCACGAACAGCGCCTCGGACCGCGAAGCCCTGCAGGCTGAGGTGGCCCAGCTGGCCGAAGAAATCGATCGTGTCGCCACGCAGACGGACTTCAACGGTGTTGCGCTGCTCGACGGTACCTTCACCTCTAAAGTTTTCCAGGTTGGTGCAAACGCGGGTGAGACGATCACCGTAGATAGCATCGCCAGTGCTCGTGCCTCTTCACTGGGTCAACGTACGGAAGCATCCGCAACGCTGACTGTTGGTGCCGGTGGTGCTCCCACGGTTGTTCTGAATGGCAGCACGATCACGTCTGACCAGGACGGTGCCGCTCTGGCTAACGCGATTAACGATGCTAACGTGGGTATTACTGCAGCAGCGAATGAGACCACTGCCGCGGGTGTGGCACAGACTGCCGCCAACCTCACGGGTACCATCACCATCAACGGTGTGACGACGGCCTCTTTCTCGACCGTAGCCGGTCAGGAGGCGACTGCTCGTGCGGATACGGTGCAGGCTATCAATGATATCTCTGCTGCCACGGGTGTAACGGCAACGGATACGGGCGCCGCGGCTACGGGTGTCACGCTGACCGCCGCCGATGGCCGTAATATCACGGTCAGCTACACCACCCTGACCAGTGCATCTACTGGTGTGGCCGCCGCAGGCACTACGCGTTCCACGGTAGAGATCACCTCCAACAGCACCATTGAAGTCGGTGCCACGGTAACCAACGTGACGGGTATCACCGCGAGCACCGATGTCAGCGCAGCGCTGACGGGCACGGCGGTCGGTAACCTGGATATCTCCAGCGTATCGGGTGCTGAAGAGGCGATTCGATCAGTTGACGCGGCCCTGACCACGATCAACAGTTCTCGCGCCGATCTCGGTGCCGTTCAGAACCGCTTCGATTCCGTGGTCATCAACCTGCAAACGACTGCAGAGAACCTCTCGGCTTCCCAGTCCCGTATTCGTGACGCGGATTTCGCTGAAGAGACCGCCACGCTGGCTCGCGCCCAGGTGCTCCAGCAGGCAGGTATTGCAGTACTGGCGCAGGCCAATGCACAGCCCCAGAACGTTCTGGCTCTGCTCCAGTAAGGGCGACCTTACAACGGAGTCAGGTAGTGAGGCGGGGCTTCGTCCCCCCCTCACTTTCTGCGTTTCTGGACGCTGCAAAGCGTGTAAGCGCGGGTAATGAGTTATGGCTAATCCAGTAGATACAGGTTCACCGACAACACCTCCGCAGGCGCGAGTGATACCGCTGCGCAGTGCGCAGGCATCACGGGCGGAAGTGCCCGAGGCGGCGGCTGAGCGGCAGGTGGCTGCCGAAAGCGGCAAC
The DNA here is from genome assembly GCA_030433415.1 of Gammaproteobacteria bacterium. GTDB lineage: Bacteria > Pseudomonadota > Gammaproteobacteria > Pseudomonadales > Halieaceae > Congregibacter. The sequence continues at coordinate 15,047 of JAUIMF010000006.1, forward strand.
ACCAGGCCGGCTGTGGATCAGGCACAGCAGCAGCGCGAATCTGCCGAGCGGTTGCGGGAAGCGACGCGGGATGTTTCTGATTACATCCAGACCGTCTCCCGTTCCCTGCAGATCAGCGTCGACAATGAACTTGGATCCACCGTGGTCCAGGTCTTTGATGCCGAAACCGAGGAACTGATCCGGCAGATCCCCGCCGAGGAAGTTCTCGAAATCGCCCGGTACCTTCGCGGGCGTCTAGAGGCCGCTTCAGAGGCGACCGGCGCAGCGATCAAAGGGCTTCTTGTCGACCGCGAAGGCTGACTTCGAGGCGTGGTGTGCAGGGTTCATACCGTGGTCAGGCACGAAATTTGCCTTGCCTACCGGGATGTTATGTCGAATTGTTTTGATGCTTTGCTAAAGGAGCATCTTGCGGTATCCCCACGAAAGGGGTGCTAAAGTCACTTTATGCCTCTCGGTATGAGAGGAATGCCAGTGACGCAACTGAGGTAAGGAAGGCCGGGTGGCATGGTAGCGGCAACGGGAATCGGTTCAGGTCTGGATATTGAAAGCCTCGTCACCGGGCTCGTCAATGCCGAGCGTGTGCCTGCCGAGCAGCGGCTTCTACAACAGGAACTGCGGCTCACCAGTGAGCTGTCGGCATTGGGTACGCTCCAGGGGGCAGTGGCCAATGTGCAGGCCAGCCTTGAAGCGCTCACGGCCGAAACCACCTTCGGTCAGCGCGGCGCCTCTTCATCAGACAATGGTGCGGTTATCGCGCAGGCGACCAGTGATGCTGCTGCCGGGTCATTTTCGGTAGAAGTCACCCAGCGCGCGCAGTCCCAGTCCCTCGCGTCTGGCAGCTTTACTTCCCCCACAGAGGTGGTCGGCGAGGGTACGCTAACGATTCGCTTTGGCACCACGCAGTACACGCCCGCTGACCCCGGCCCCGAGAGCTACGATGGCTTTACGTTGAATTCGGAGCGGCCCAGCACCACCATTTCGATCAACAGTAGTAACAACACCCTCGAAGGCGTGCGCGATGCGATCAATGACGCCGATATTGGGGTCTCGGCCGTCATTCTGAACGATGGCAGCGGGTACCGGCTGCTGCTGAACTCTACCGAAACCGGTGAAGCAAACAGCATCGAGATCCAGGTGGATGACACCGGAGACGGCATTGATACAGACGATGCCGGACTGTCGCGCCTGGCGTTCAACAGTACCGCCAACAATCTCAGCCAGACCGTCGCGGCACAGGACGCCCTGCTCAGCGTCAACGGCCTGGAAGTGTCCAGCGCCAGCAATTCGGTCGAGGGCATTATTGATGGCGTTAACCTGACCCTGGTGGGCGAGAGTGAAAATGGTCCCGCCACGATCACGGTAACCGAGAATCGTGGTGCCGCCCGCTCCGCCATCGATGCCTTTGTAGAGTCCTACAACAGCTTCATCGCAACCGCGAACAGTCTGACCGCCTTCGACGCCGAAACCGGTCAGGCCGCCGCGCTGCAGGGGGATTTCACGGCTCGTACGGTGATCAATCAGTTGCGTACCGCGATCAGCGGCTCTGCCGAGGGATTCAATGGCCCCTTCAGCAGTCTGGCGGAGATCGGCATCACCACGACGCAAAGCGGCACATTAACGGTCAACAACAGCAGGATCGCAGAAGCCTTTGACGAAGGTTTTGACAGTATCCGTGGCGTGTTTGCCGAGTTGGGCTCGATCGACGATGCCACCATCGACGTGAACTCGGTCGGTAGCGAAACTGCCGTCGGCGACTACGGTGTGACCATCACGCAGTTGGCCACCCAGGGACAGTTGACCGGGGCAGCGATCACCGCTCCCACCACGCTGTCGCCTCTGACCGTGGATGGTGACAACGACACGCTGTCGCTGATCATCGATGGCGTCACCGCGTCGGTCTCGCTCGCCAATGGAGATTATGAGAGCGGCGAAGAACTTGCCGCAGCGGTGCAGTCTGCAATCAATGGAGCCGAGGCTCTTGCCGACGAAGGCATCACGGTTACCGTCAGCTTTACCGCAGGCAATGAACTTGAGATTCGTTCTGATCGGTTTGGCGCCGAGAGCAGTGTCGAAATTATCGGGACGGATCTGAACACCGCGGCGGAACTGGGCCTGAGCGTGGCTGCAGGCACCGCGGGAGTGGATGTCGCAGGGACCATCGGCGGTGTGGCCGCCGAGGGTAATGGCCAGGTGCTGTCGGGTGCCGCGAACAGTGCCGTGGATGGCATCTCGCTCACCGTAACCGGCGGCGCCCTGGGTTCACGTGGCAGCGTCGCTGTATCGCGCGGAATCGCGGAACAGCTGTCGGATATTCTCACGGGATTCCTGGAGTCCGATGGTCTGTTTGACAGCCGTACCGAAGGCATACAGACCAGCGTTGATCGCATCAGTGATGATCGTGATGCCCTGGATCTGCGCCTCGAAGCGCTCGAGGCACGTTACCGACAACAGTTCACTGCGCTGGATATTCTGCTCGCCAACATCGAGACCACCAGCTCTTTCCTGACACAGCAGCTCGCCAACATTCCCGTTCCGGGTATCGACAATTCCAACTGATCTGACGGGCAACGGAACCTGAAAAGGACCTATTGATGAACTCACAGCACGCACTCAACGCTTACCGCCAGGCCGGAGTACAGGGGGCCGTGATGGACGCCTCTCCGCATCAGCTGATCACCATGTTGATGGATGGGGCCCTCGACCGCATCGCCGCCGCGAAGGGGGCCATGGAGCGTGGCGAAACCGCGACGGAAGGCGAGATGATTGGCAAGGCCATCAGCATTATCGACAACCTGCGCGCGAGTCTGGATCACGAACAGGGCGGCGATCTGTCCCGGCGTCTGAGTGATCTCTACGAATATATGGAAAACCGTCTGCTCGAAGCGCGACGCGAGAACGATCGGAGCAAGCTGGTTGAGGTGTCTGGTCTGCTGCGCCAGATCAAGAGCGGCTGGGACGACATCCCCGCCGAGCACCGCTAGAGTCCCGGCCTGTGACTGTCGAAGACCTTCATGCCGTTACCGGTGAACACGCGGGTCAGTGCCGGCGCCTGGCCGATGTGCTGACGCTGACGCGCAAGATGCTCGACCACGCTGCCGAGGGTGACTGGGACAGTGTGACCGCCATGGAGCAGCGGCGTCGCGATGATTTGCGCGTCTGTTTTCAGGAGTCCACCGCACCGGAGCACGGTGAGTTGGTGGCCGAAGCGCTGGCGGTGATTCTGCACATGAATGAAGAGTTGATGGCGAAACTGCGGGCAGCGCGCGATGCGGTGCTCCAGCAGGGCGTTGATCAGGCGCGTACCCGCTCCGCCATCGGTCAGTACCAGAACGTCAAGCATGCGCAGGGTTGATCTCTGCGCCTGACGTTGGGCAGGTGCTGTGGTAGCTTGCACGCATGAGTGACACAGACAAGCCCGGCGGTCTCGCCTACACCGACAACATCTCCGTAAGCTGGCGGCCGGTTCATCATGAACTGGACCAGACCCATCTGGCGATGGTGAACGCCTCAAATGAGGCCTTCCTGCGTGACGTCAACGTCATCAGCGACACCTCGGCGCAGAAGGATGCGCCTGACACGGCCATTTCCCAGGAACTGCTACGCCTCGATCTCAAACTGAATCTTGTCCTGGACCTGGTCAGCACGCTGATCTATCACGAACTCGATATACCCCAGACCAGTGCGGTGCGCCTGTCTTCAGACACTGTGGCCTGGTCCCGAGCGTCCGCCGACGAAGTGCCTGAACCCGGTAGCACCGTCTATCTCGAACTGTACATCCAGCGCGGTTTGCCCAAACCCCTGTGCTGTTATGGCGAGGTGATTACCGACCCCGAAGCCTTTGCTCAAGGGCGCGCCGAAGTGCGGTTTTCGGGGCTGACCGGCGCGGCGCGGGCCTGGCTTGAGAAGCTGATTTTCCGTCACCACCGACGCGAAGTCGCCTATCGACGCTCCACCAGCGAGGAATAAGCTCCCAGACGCGTCAAAAAGTTGACTTTGCCAGCTAATCCCCTGAAACTTCAGGTGTTTTTTAAGTCTTCTCTCGGGGCGGGGTATGGGTGCACAGGATTCGTCGACGGGCGCAAAGCGTCTGGCAAAGGACCTGGTGGGCAGCAGCGCCGCGATGGAGGGCATTCGTCGCCTGGTCGCACAGGTCGCGCCGTCCGAAGCCTCGGTTCTGATTCTTGGCGAGTCCGGCACGGGTAAAGAAGTCGTCGCGCGCGGTATTCACCGCCTGTCTGCCCGGTCCCACGGACCGTTTGTGCCCGTGAACTGCGGTGCGATTCCCGGCGATTTGTTGGAGTCCGAGCTCTTCGGTCACGAGAAAGGCGCATTCACCGGGGCGATCAGCGCCCGCCAGGGCCGCTTTGAACTGGCTGCCGGTGGGACCCTGTTTCTCGACGAAATCGGCGATATGCCGCTGCAGATGCAGGTGAAACTGCTGCGCGTGCTGCAGGAGCGATGCTTTGAACGCGTGGGCAGCAATCGCAGCCAGGACTGTGATGTGCGCGTGATCGCAGCGACGCACCAGGATCTCGAAAAACGTGTGGACGCCGGTGAGTTCCGCATGGACCTCTTTTACCGCCTGAACGTGTTCCCTATCGAAATGCCACCGCTTCGGGCCCGGGTCGAGGATGTGCCCGCACTGGCACGGCGCTTTATTGACTTGCTGGAGCGGGAAGAGCGAGGCTCCCTTTGCATCGGTGACGACGCCATGGCCTGCCTCAAGCGCTACAGCTGGCCCGGCAATGTGCGTGAGCTGTCGAACCTGGTAGAGCGCCTGGCGATTCTCTACCCCGACGGCGCGGTGGGTCGAAACGATCTGCCGGACCGGTTTCGCGATGTCGAGAACGATGGCGGGGAGCGCCCGGTGCAGAACGACGAGCTTTCCGTGGGGCTGGAGCGTCTCGCTGAACGGACTGTCAGCCCTGAGCCCGCCGCGCCCGCTCCCGAGCCGGTGAGCGAAGCGCCTGCGGTGCTGGACACGGAAGGCCTGGACCTCAAAGCGCACCTGGCGGATCTGGAACGGTCCCTGATGATTCAGGCCCTGGAGCAGAGTGAGTGGGTGGTGGCGCGCGCGGCCAAAATGCTCAACCTGCAGCGCACGACGCTCGTCGAGAAAATGCGCAAGTACGACATCGCGCGGCCCGATGAAACGCCGGAACCTTGACGCTTGCCGGCCGTAAAATTCTAACTTACTGAATTAAAAGAGAAAAAAAACAGGCACAGAGATTGCTAGGTTCTGCCCCGTAGTGGATCGGGAATCCCCGGGTATGAACGAAAGCAGTCAACAGCCTGACGCCGCTTCAGTTGCGAGTGGCCCTGACGCACAGCATCTTGCGTCCCTCGCCGCCATTTCTGCGGAGCTGGACAGCAGCTATCGTGACCTGCAGGAGCAGGTAATAGCGCTGCGCACCGAGCTGAGCCTGAGTCGCCAGGCGCGCTTGCGCGAACTCGCCGAGAAGGAACGTCTGCTCGGGCGACTGTCGTCATTGCTGGCAGTGCTTCCCGGCGGCGTAATGATCGTGGATCACAGCGATACCATCAGTGATGCAAACCCCGCCGCGCTCGAGATGCTCGGTGAACCGCTGCTGGGAGAAACCTGGCCTGTGGTGGCGGGGCGCAATCCGGAGCTGCGGCAGGAGCAGTACGCGCCCGGCCAGCGACATCTGTCGGTCAGCAGTCGCGCGTTGCGCGAAGATGGTGAGCACGTCGTGCTCATCACCGACACGACCGAAATCCACGACCTGCAGGAGCAACTGGGCCGGCGCCAGCGCCTGGCGGCGTTGGGCGAAATGGCGGCGCGCCTGGCGCACCAGATTCGTACGCCCCTGTCTTCCGCAACACTCTACCTGGCGCAGCTGGAGCGCCACGATTTGCCACCCGAACAGCGCGAACGTATCTGCGATCGGCTCAGTGATCGACTCGGTCACATGGAGGGGCTCATCGAATCCATGCTCAGTTTTGTGCGTGGACGCAGCCCGGTCATGGAACCGCTGTTGTTGCGCGACGTGCTGGCGCGTCTCGAGGGCACAGTGCGACCGCGACTGCCGGAGTCGGCGGAGCTGCGCATCACGCCCGTGGACAACACGCTGCACCTGCTTGGCGCGAGCGACGAGTTGGTCGGCGCCCTGACCAATCTGGTGATGAACGCGATCGAAATCGGCGGTGATCAGGTGCGCATCGATGTCTGGGCCGGTGCTCGCAGTCGCGAATGGCTGCAGTTGTGTGTGCGCGACAACGGCCCCGGCATTCCCGAAGAGAGCCTGCCCCGGTTGTTTGATCCCTTTTTTACGACGCGCGCCGGCGGCACGGGGCTGGGTCTGGCGGTGGTGGCAATGACCATCAGTCAGCACGGCGGAGAAGTGCGCGCCCGCAATCGTAGGGGCGGCGGCGCGGAATTTGTTATCGACCTGCCGATCCGGCAGCGCCAGTCATCCTGCCAGGAGCGGGAACTGGACCATGTGAGGAGAGCATCATGAATCAGGCCGCCCGAGTGCTTGTGGTAGAGGATGACGACACACTACGAGAGGCGCTGTGCGACACAATCGAGTTCGGCGGCTACCAGGCGGTTGCTGCAGGCAATGGTGTCGAGGCCTTGAGCTGCATGGATGACGGTGCCGTGGACATGATCATCAGCGACGTGCAGATGGACGAGATGGACGGCCATCACCTGCTGCGCGAGGTGCGCTCGCGCAAACCCCAGATGCCCTTTGTCATGATCACGGCGCACGGCTCCGTGCGCGATGCGGTCGCCGCCATGCGCGATGGCGCTACGGACTACCTGCTCAAGCCTTTTGAAGCCCAGGTGCTGTTGGACATGGTGGCGCGTATGGAGCCCGGTGCGGCGATTCCCGCCGGTACCATGATTGCGGCCGACGCTCGCACCCGCGAACTCTGCGCCCTTGCCGAGCGCGTTGCGGGGGCCGAGGCGACCACACTGATTTCCGGCGAATCGGGCTGCGGTAAAGAGGTGCTGGCGCGTTTTATTCACGATCACTCCCCCCGCCGCGACAAGCCGTTTTTGGCGGTCAACTGCGCAGCGATTCCCGAGAATATGTTGGAGTCGATGCTGTTCGGTTACGAAAAAGGCGCCTACACCGGCGCGTACCAGTCTCGTCCGGGCAAGTTCGAACAGGCCAACGGCGGCACGTTGTTGCTGGACGAGATCTCCGAAATGGATCTCGCACTTCAGGCCAAGCTGCTGCGCGTGCTGCAGGAACGTGAAGTGGAGCGCCTCGGTGGATCCAAGCTCATTCCCCTGGATGTGCGCGTGCTGGCGACGACCAATCGTCGCCTCGAGGACGAAGTGCGGGCCGGACGTTTTCGCGAGGATCTGTATTACCGCCTCAACGTATTCCCTCTGCACTTGCCTCCGCTGCGTGAGCGGCCCGGCGATATTCTGCCGCTGGCGCGCCTGTTTCTGCAGCGCCACGCCGCAAAGCCCGGCATGTGCTTTGGGTCCTGTGCCGAACAGGCGCTGCTGGCCCACCCCTGGCGCGGCAACGTGCGCGAACTTGAAAACAGCATCCAGCGCGCAGCGATTCTTGCCCACAGCGACGAACTACGGGCCCGTGATCTCGTGCTGGAAAATGCCCTGCAGCCCGCGCCGGTATCGCAGGGCTCTCCCGAGTCGCCCAACACTGCAACAGCGCCTCCCCTGGAAGGCGATCTGCGCCAGCGGGAGCAGGAACTGATTGTGCAGGCCCTCGCGGCCAGTGGCGGCAGTCGCAAGGATACGGCGGAGCGGTTGGGGATCAGTCCCCGCACGCTGCGCTACAAGCTCGCCAGGCTGCGTGAGCAGGGCATAGAGCTACCGGGAATCAATGTGGGTGTATCGGAACCCGAAGGAGTTTGACGATGAGTGATGTTGCGATCAATCAGGTACTGGCCCAGATGCGCGTGATGGCGGCACAGGCGGGGGTCGAGAACGCCGCACCACCGGCTGCGCCGGGAAACAATTTCGCGGCGCTGATGCAGGATTCCATAGCTGACGTGAATGCCTCGATGGTCGAGGCCAAGACGCTGGCAACGTCTTTCGAGATGGGCGACCCGCAGACTTCCCTGACCGAAGTCATGGTGGCGTCGCAGCGTGCCAGTCTACAGTTCCAGGCAGTGACGGAAGTGCGTAACAAGGTGCTTACGGCCTATCAGGAAATCATGAGCATGCAGGTCTGATGCGCCCGCACGAGCCTGAACAAGAGCACGAGCCTGAACAAGAGAGAGCAGAGTAATGGCAGAGGCAGCAGACAACACCTTCGTCGACCGGTTCACCGGCTACTCCCGACAGCCGATGACGCGCCAGCTGGCGTTGCTGGTCGGTCTGGCGGCGAGCATCGCCATGGCGATCGGCCTGGTGCAGTGGGTGATGAAACCCACGTACAAGCCGCTCTACGGTTCCATGGCACCGGAGGACACCAACCAGGTCATCAGTTCCCTCGAGGCCAACGGCATCGACTATTCCCTGGATCAGCGCACGGGCATGGTGGCCGTCCCGGCGGGGCAGGTTCACAGGGCGCGACTCATGTTGGCCAGCGACGGTTACCCCCGCGGCGACGGTGTGGGTTTCGAGAGCCTGTATCGGGAGCAGGAAATCGGCCTGTCGAGCTTTATGGAGCAGGCGCGCTACCACCGGTCCCTGGAGGCTGAACTTTCGAGAACCATCGGTGCCATGGACAGCGTCCGCGGCGCGCGTGTGCATCTTGCCATGGCCAAGCAGTCGGCGTTCCTACGGCAGCGCGAGCAGCCAGCGGCATCCGTCATGCTAAATCTCTATGCCGGTCGCAGCCTGAATGACCGGCAGCTCGCCGGTATTGTGCATCTGGTGGCCTCCAGCGTCCCCAATCTGGAGGCCGAGCAGGTGTCCGTGGTGGATCAGCAGGGCAAGCTGTTGTCGAACCAGGGTTCGGACCCGGAATTCGGCTACACCCAGGAGCAGTTTCGCTACCGCCGCCAGATGGAGGCGGATTACAGTCAGCGCATCATGGATATTCTGGAGCCGATTCTGGGCCCGGGCTCGGTACGCGCCCAGGTGGCCGTGGATCTGGACTTCACGCGCATCGAGCGCACCAGCGAAACCTACGCACCGGACACGCGGGTGCGCAGTGAGCAGACCTCTGAAGAGACCTCGTCTGGCAGCAGCTCCGGTGGGGTGCCCGGCACGCTGTCCAACGAACCGCCTATCGCTACCGACGTGGTGGCTGAGCAGCCCGGTGTTGCAGGGGCGGACCCCGCCGCCGCGACCGCTCAGGCAGCGGCGAGCGTGGGGCCCTCCCGTACCAGTCGTCGCTCCACCGTAAATTACGAGATGGACAAAACCATCAGTCACATTCTGGAGACGCCGGGAACGCTACAGAAGCTGTCCATCGCCGTGGTCCTGGATCATGTGGACAGCACCGCTGAAGATGGCACCGTCAGCCGCGCGGCATTGCCGCAGGAGCGCATCGATGAAGTCACGGCCCTGGTGCGGGAGGCTGTGGGGTTCAATGCCACCCGTGGCGATACCGTGAGCGTGATCAGCGCCTCTTTCGTCGCTCCGCCGCCCGTGGAAGCACTCGAAGTGGAATCCTCGCTGTTTGACCAGGATTGGGTCTGGCAGGTGGGCAAGGGTGTGCTCGCGTTGATTGTGCTGCTGACCTTGATCTTCGCGGTGTTGCGCCCAGTGATGAAGTTTTCTGCCGTGCCCATTGCGCCGGCGCCGCAGCAGCTACCTGCGGGCCAGGTGGCGGGAGCCATGGGTGATGGAACCATGGGTGACGACCAGGTCACGCTCGGGGGTCAACAGCTTGGCCTGCCCGGCGGTGGTGGCGGTATGCCCGGATACCAGCAACAATTGCAGATGGCGCGCAATGTGGCCTCGGGAGAGCCGGAGCGCGCCGCCTATGTGGTTCGCAATTGGGTAGCAGATGATGGCTGATGTGGCAGACCTGAGCGGCGCGCAGCGCGCCGCCATATTCCTGTTGGGCGTGGGGGAAGAATCCGCCGCGTCCATCATGCGGCATATGGAGCCGCGGGAAGTCCAGCGGGTGGGGGAGGCGATGGCCTCCCTTGCTGGCGTGTCTGACGAGCAGCTCACCGCGGTGTTGTCGGAGTTCCATGACAAGGCGGGGGCGGTGAACCCCCTGGGTATTGGCGCCTCGGATTTTGCCCAGCGCGTGATGGTGCAGGCTCTGGGCGAAGAGAAAGCCCGCAGCGTTTTGTCCAAGGTGCTGCCGGGCAAGGCCAAGACCCGGGGAATCGAAGCACTCAAGTGGATGGACGCCGGTGGCGTTGTCGACATCATTGGCGATGAACACCCGCAGATCATCGCGATCGTGCTCGCGTCCCTCGACGATGATCACGCCGCAGCGGTATTAGCGCAATTGCCAGAAGTCCAGCGCGTGGATGTGGTCAAGCGCGTCGCGCGTCTCGAGACCATCGACCCCTCGGCGATGGAAGAACTCGACAAGGTGCTCGAGAAGCAATTGGGCAAGTCCTCCAAGTCACCACCGCGAGCGGTCAATGGTATGGCCTCGGCGGCGGCGATCATGAACAACGTCGATTCGGATATCGAGGCGGCGGTGATGGACGCCATGCGTGAGAACGATGCGGATCTCACCGAGAAAATCGCCGAGCTGATGTTTGTCTTTGACGACCTGCTGGGACTGGACGATCGCGGTATGCAGCGCCTGATTCGAGAAATTTCCGTGGATGTGCTGGTGATCGCCCTGAAGGGCGTCGACACGGAGTTGCAGGAGAAGTTCTTCGGCAACATGTCATCCCGCGCCGCCGATATGCTGCGGGAAGACCTCGAGGCGAAGGGCCCGGTGAAGCTCGCCGAGGTCGAAACCGCGCAAAAGGATATTCTCAGCACTGCCAAGCAGCTCGCGGATGACGGCGAGCTGATGATCGGCAAGGGTGGGGACGACTTTGTCTGAAGCCGTCAAATCCGGATGGGCACCGCCGACCCTGGCGCAGTCCCGTGCACCGGTATCACCGGCAGCACCGGCGGCGGAAGCCGAGGATGGCCGGCGCAGTGGTTATGACGCTGGCTATGCCGAAGGGCTTGCTGCGGGAAGAGCGCAGGGTGAGAGCATTGCCTGCGAGATGTCGGCGCTGCTGCAGGCCATGGCGGTGCCCTTTCGTGAAAGCGAAGCCACCATGCTGCGGGAGTTGCTTGATCTCGTTGAAAAAGCCGTCGCGGCGGTGCTCGACCGGGAGCTACAAAGCGGTGATTACGACCTCGAAAAGCTGCTTCGGGAATCCCTTGAGGTGCTGGGCAGTGTGAACCGTAGCGTTGAACTGACCCTCAATCCTGTCGATGCCGCGCTCACCCGGGATCTGGGTATCACGGCAGACGTAAGCATTGTCGAAGATGCTCGCATGCAGCGCGGTGGTCTCAGGTTGCGCGCCGGACATCGCCTGGTGGATGCCAGCGTTGCCGCTCGCCTGCACGCGGTGCTGGCCGGGCTGCGCGACGCTGCCGGTGTGCCCGAAGCGCCGGAATCCGGCGCCACCCGTGACCGCGCCGTGACGGACCATGGCAGCAACGACCGCGGCGGCAATCCCGAATGATGTATACCGCTGCAGAATTGGTGGGACAGCGGGACGAACACCTGCGATCGCGCTTGGCAGCGTTGACGCAGAACGTTGAGCGACCCGAGCCCCAGCGCGAAGGCAGCCTGGTACGCATGGTCGGTATGAAGCTTGAAGCCGAGGGCTGTGACGGCGCCATCGGTGACCGCTGCCGCGTGACCTGCCCCGGAGCAACCGTCGATGCAGAGATCGTCGGTTTCGCTGAAGGGCGCCTGGTTTTGATGCCCGAGGGTGACATCGCCGGTCTGCAGCTTGGTGCCCGCGTCCATCCCCTTGGCGAGGGCTCTTCCGTTGGGGTGGACGAACAATTGTTCGGCCGCGTACTGGATGGCGCCGGACGGTTTCTGGACGGTGGACCCCCGCCGCAGTGCAATCACAGTGTGTCGCTGCGCGGCAAGGCGCTGAATCCGCTCGAACGCCGACCGATCCGGGAACCGCTGGACGTGGGTGTGCGCGCGATCAATGGCCTGCTTACCGTTGGCAAGGGGCAGCGTATGGGTCTGTTCGCAGGCAGTGGTGTGGGCAAGAGTACGTTGCTGGGCATGCTCACACGTCATAGCTCTGCCGATGTGATCGTAGTGGCGCTGGTGGGCGAGCGCGGCCGCGAGGTGCGGGAGTTCATTGAGGATATTCTTGGTCCCGAGGGTCTCTCGCGGGCCATTGTTGTTGCGACGCCCGCGGACTACCCGCCGCTGATGCGTATTCACGGTGCGTGGCGCGCCACGGCAATCGCGGAACATTTTCGCGACCAGGGGCGTGACGTGCTGCTACTCATGGATTCCCTGACGCGATTTGCCCAGGCGCAGCGCGAGATTGGCTTGGCCGTGGGTGAGCCGCCCGTGTCCAAGGGCTATCCACCCTCGGTATTTTCGCTGCTGCCCAATCTCGTGGAGCGTGCGGGCAATGGCCGCGAGGGCTCCATCACTGCGATTTACACCGTGTTGGTGGAGGGGGACGATCACTCCGATCCCATCGCCGATGCGGCGCGCGCGATCCTCGATGGGCACATTGTGCTCTCGCGTCAGGTTGCCGATTCAGGGCTGTTCCCGGCGATTGATATCGAGGCTTCGGTCAGCCGTTCCATGATCGCGATTGCCGACGATATGCAGATCGCCGTAGCGCGCGCCCTTAAAGAGCTATACTCCGTCTATCGGCAGAACCGGGATCTGATAGCCATTGGCGCCTACGAGCGGGGTACGGACCCCAAAATCGATCAGGCGCTACTGGCTCACGAGCCCCTGCGGGAGTTTGTGCGCCAGCCTCAGAGCCTCAAGGTGTCGATGGATGACAGCTTTCGGGACCTGGCCCAGACCGCCCGAATGGCGGCGGTGGAACTCACCGGCTCACAAACCGGGTAGCGTGAATGGAACTGGACAAACTGGACAAAGTCGCATTGCTGGCCCGCTCGCGAGAAAACGAGGCGGCGAATGCGTTGCAGCGCAACAAACAGGCGCTGGTGGACTCGAGTCAACGTCTGGAGCAGTTGAAGGGGTTTAAGCAGGAATACGAGCATCGCTTGCAGGCCATGGCTGGCAGCGGCATGGATGCGCGGCAATTGGCCGATTATCGTCGTTTTCTGGCCAGTCTCAACGACGCGATTGACGTGCAGGGGCAGGAAGTCGGTCGTGGGCAGGAACGTGTACAGGCCAGTCACGAGGAGTTCGTCGACAAAAGCCTGCGTCGCGGCAATGTCGATGAACTGATTGGCCGCAGTCGCGCGGCTCAGGCGGTGGAAGAGGCCCGGCGGGAGCAGAAGGCGACGGACGAAGGGACCCTCGCGCGCTTTCGCCACGACTGAAGCTGGCACATCCTTTGCAATTTCCCGTCATCAACGAAGTCGGTAATTGCATCAGGCAAGTGGGATCACCATGGCTGAAGGCGTAGATTCGCAAATCCTGGCGTTGGTTGGCGCCGATAAAATGCCGTCAAATAGCGGCAAAGTCGGCCAATTTTCGACGAAAAACTCCGATCCTGACGCGTTCTCGCGTGTTTTGGACAAGCAACGGGCAGATGCCAGAGCGCCCACGAAGGACGCTCCGGCCGCGGCGCCGCCGGCAAAAAGCGCCGATGACAGCGGCAACGCCTTGCCGCAAGACGAAGCCAGCGCAACGGGTGGTGCCACCAATCCCGCCACCAACACCGCAACCAACACCGCAACCAGCACTGCACAAACTGCGGAAACCGCTGAGGCCGCCGGGCAGCATGCGTCCGCTGGCGCTGCGCAGGCAGGCGAGTCAGATCAAGGCACGGCCGAGCGCCAGGCGCGACTGGCGTTGAATACCGCGGTCACCGCAGAATTTGCATCACGGCCGGTTGCTGAGGGGGACGCCGAAGGTGACAACCTGACGCTGCGCCCCACGCAGGTCAACGCCGCGGTGACGCTCGACACGGACCCCAGACGGGGGCCTCCGACGCGCGTGGTCGACACACCGACCACGGTCCTCGATCCCGCTCGCGCGCTCTCCAGTGACGCCCGGCCCCAGGATGCAGAGGGCGCGGTGTTGGCAAAAAATGAATTAACGGATGGCGTGCGAGGAGCGACGCAGGCAACCAACCCCAACGGGGATGCCGATCTGCGCAGACTGGCCGCGACGCGGACTACTGATGCCACGACGGTCACCGACGATGCAGAGAGTCGTCTGAAGTCCGCAGAAACGGCCCGCGAGGCCCGCGGTGTCGCCGGTACCACTCCCGCCACTCCTGATCAGGCGACCGCTGCCCGTCTGGCCACCGGACGCAATGCCACCGCGCTGCCGACCAGCACCGACGTTCAGGCGGTGGAGCCGGAACTACTACAGCCTCAATCCGCGTCGACGACGCGAAGCGGCGCCGACGTTGCTGAGTCGGCCGCTCAGGTAACGCGCAATGACAATGCATCTGCAAGGGATCGCACGGCTACCGCACTCAATACAGACGTTTCTGTTGAACGCTCTATTCAGGATCGCTCTATCGCTGCAGATACGCGATCCCCGTCGCTAACGGACTCGGCCGTGAACCTTCGCGCAGGTGAGGGTGCGAGTGCACCCACGTCATCATCGGTTGCGACGGCAGCGCCCGCTGCAGCACCCGTAACCAGTGCGACAACCAGCGTCGTCACAGGTATGGAGCGTGGCGCCGAAATGGTAATGGAGCGTGCGCCGAGTGACGCAGAGTTTGCTGGTGAGTTCGCGTCCAAGGTCAAAGTGCTGGTGCGCGACGGTGTGCGCGAGGCCCGTATACAACTACATCCCGCTGAACTCGGTCGCCTGCAGGTGACCGTCAGCACCGATGGGGACCAGGCCCGCGTGAGTTTTGTCGCCGAAACCGCCGCCGCCCGCGATACGATTGAACAGTCTCTGCCGCGCTTGCGCGAAATGCTGGAGCAGAACGGTCTGCAGTTGGCCCAGTCTGATGTGGATCACGGCGGCGCCGCGCAGGAGCGCGCTCCGGAACGCGGTGAGTCTCTGGTCGGCGCCGAGGGTGACGAGTCCGGGAACGATACCGATGGACTGGCCCGCAACGACGGTGTGACTTCCCCCGGCGGCACGTCCCGCATTGATACCTACATTTGATCTTGCGCCGCGCCCCGTGACACCACGGGGCTAAAGGCTGAGAACTTCCTCCCACGTCTGCCCTTAACGGGGTGGGCTATTCGTTCTACCATCGTGCCTGCGCTCGCCGTCGGAGTGGACACTTGCTGGAGTGGATCCTGCTGGTCGTCGGACTCTTGACGTTGCGGGTGCTGTGGTGGGCGTCAATGCACTGACGTTGTTAGCTGTATTTTGCCCTAATTGATTGATACCTAAGTAATTAATGTTGCTGGTATGGCATTTGCTGTGTCCCTGCTGAAGCGTGTGGGGCGACAGCGGTCACACGTAGGGGAGTAAGGGCTCATGGCCAAAAACGACGATCTGAACCTGGGAAGCGATGCCGAGGCCGAAGCAGGCGGCGGCAAGAAGAAGCTGATCATCATCATTGCGGCGGTGGTTGTGCTCGCCGCCGGTGGTGGTGGGGCGTTCTTCTTTCTTTCCGGTGGCGACGAAGCCGAGGGCGAGGACGCGGTTGAGGAGGTCGTTGAAGAACTGCCCAAGGAACCGCTCTACCTGGATATGAAAAAGCTTCTGGTGAACGTGGAGTACGAGGGCAAAACGCACTACGTACAGGCCGAAATGCAGTTGATGTCCTATGACCAGGCCGTGATTGACCAGGCCTTTCGGGATCGCCCCGCGATCCGTGACCGCCTGATTATGCTCTTCAGTGGCCAGGACTTTGCTGCCCTGAAGACCGTGGAAGGCAAGGAAGCACTGCGTGCTGCGGCGCTGTCCACGGTGAACCAGGTCCTTGAGCTGACGCCACCGAGCGTGGTCGAAGAAGTCTACTTCGAGAACTTCGTGTTGCAGTAATCATGGAGAGAGGATGGCCGACGAAGACGAACTGAAGGAGGGCGACGTTGATGCGCAGGCCGATGGCGTAGACGAGTCTCCGGAGCAGGAGGGTGCCTCTGACGAGGTGCTCACCGAGAGCGAAATCGACGCGCTCATGGAGAGCGTGGACGAAAGCGCCGCCGGAAACCCCGACGCCGACGACGGTGAATACCGCCGCTTCGATTTCGCCGCACGGGAGCAATCCCTGCTGCGGGAATTCACGGCCCTCACACCTCTCATGGAACGCCAGGCGGAATTGCTTGGCGTCGCCCTGGACAAGGCATTCTCCATAGAATTCGCCGTGCGCTCCGAGGCACCCGTGCTCCTCAGCGTCGCCGACGTTCTCGCGGCCCTGGATCGCGCCGTGGCGGTCACCACCACAACACTGAACCCCCTTCCCGGGCCGGCCTTTGTCGTGTCGCCTGCGGCATTGCTGTCCTTTGTCACCAACGCCTACTTCGGTGGTGGCAATGCCGCGACCCAGAACACCCGCGAAACTCTGACGCCCACTGAGATTCGTATTGCCGAGCGCATTGCTGAACAGCAGATCAACTGCCTGGTCGGAGCCTGGCAGGACAAGCTCGCGATGGAAGGCGGTGATCTCGCTACCCTGGGTGTGGCGGACCGTATCGAGATGCTGCCGCGCGGCGATATTCTGCTGAAACTCACATTCACCCTGGCCGTCGGGGACTTCGAAGGCCGGGCTCACGTACTGATTCCGTTCTCGGAACTGGAACCCTACCGCGCGCGCTTTGCACCGCCGCGGAGCAAGGACGACGTCGAGGCGGGAAGCAATTGGGAACCCTATCTGCGTCGCGAGTTGCCAGGCATCGATCTGGAACTGGCGGGCGTGCTGGATACGCGATCTATCGCGCTGGCAGATCTGCTGGAACTGCGTGCCGGTACGGTGCTGCCTTTGGCGCCACCGGAAGTCGTGCGGCTGCAGGCAGACGGCGTCACGCTTGGCGAGGGACGCTACGGAACGTTTGAAGGAATGAAGGCGGTGCAACTGGCACGCCTTGGCAACCTCGATCGCGATTGAGGTCATGGAGGAACAGAAATGAGTGACGAAGAGCAAACAGAAGCGGTCGCTGCACCTCCCCAGGAGTTGCAGGGTGAGACCGCAGCGGTGGTTGATGCCGGCGTCTCGGGCAAGATCGACCTCGAACTGCTCATGGACGTGCAGGTCACCCTGTCGGTCGAAATCGGCCGCACGCGTATCTCGATCAAGGATCTGTTGGCATTGAATCAGGGCTCCATCGTGAGTCTGGACCGCGGTGTGCAGGAACCCCTGGACCTCATGGTCAATGGCACGCTGATCGCGCGCGGTGAGGTTGTTGAATCCGATGGTCAGTTCGGTCTGCGCCTGATCGATGTGGTCAGCCCCGGCGAGCGGCTCAAGAAGCTGAAGTAATGCGCGCTCTGCTGATCAACGTCGCGTTACTGCTTTGTGCTCCGGTCCTGGCCCAGGAGGAGGCACAGGGGCGTGTAGCGCGGCTCAATACCACAGCACCGCCGGAACTGTTCACCGCCGGCTACCTCGTGCAAGTGATCGGGTCCCTGCTGCTGGTGTTTATCTGCCTGTTTGGCGTGGTGTATTTTCTGCGCAGATTCAATGGCGTGAGCCGGGCTTCAGGTTCCGTACTGCGCGTGCTGGGAACTGCGAGCGTCGGTCAGCGTGAGAAGGTCGTGCTGATCGATGCCGGAGGCGAACAATTGCTGCTCGGCGTCGCGCAGGGCAGTGTGCGTACGCTGCACGTGTTCGATGAGCCCATTGTGACGGCGGACGAGGCCACGGCCTCTCCTGCTTTTGCCGAGGTGCTGCGCGCGGCCAATCCCCTGGGGGAACGTTCGTGAACGGGCCGGCCATACTGCGCGCCCTCACGGCAGCGGCGCTGCTGCTGTTGCCTGCGCTGGTGCAGGCTCAGGCAGACATTCCCCTTGTCACCGTGCAACCAGGCACGGGCGGTGGCAACGAGTACTCCATGAGTCTGCAGATTCTGCTGATCATGACGCTGCTGACGCTCATACCGGCCGCGCTGATCACCATGACGTCATTCACCCGGATTCTGATTGTGCTGGCGATTCTGCGCCAGGCGCTGGGCACGGCGCAGACGCCGTCCAACCAGATCATCCTGGGGCTTTCTCTATTTCTGAGCCTGTTCATCATGGCGCCGGTGTTCGAGGTGGCCTGGACCACGGCCCTGCAACCCTACATGAACGAAAGCCTCGATTTCGGCCAGGCGCTGGATGCGGCCAAGATCCCCTTCCGGGAATTCATGTTCAGCCAGACACGCGAGAACGATCTGCTGCTGTTTGCAGAACTCGGCGGCTACGACGCCTTCGCCACGCAGGATGATGTGCCCATGGTGGTACTGCTGCCGTCGTTCCTGACCTCGGAGCTGAAAACTGCTTTTCAGATCGGTTTTCTGATGTTTGTGCCGTTCCTGATCATCGACCTTGTGGTCGCAGCGGTGCTGATGTCCATGGGCATGATGATGCTCTCGCCCATGCTCATCTCGCTGCCGTTCAAGCTCATGCTCTTCGTGCTCATTGACGGCTGGTCGCTGATTGCTGCGACGCTGGTTACGAGCTTCGCGGTGTAGGGGGCAGCCATGGGACCCGAAACCGTACTGACCGTGGGGCGCGACGCACTCTGGCTGGCGGTGTTGCTGGCCGCGCCACTGTTATTGTCGGCGCTGGTGGTCGGCCTGCTCATCGGTATCTTCCAGGCGGCAACGCAGATTCAGGAAATGACTCTGAGCTTTATCCCCAAGCTTCTTGCCCTGGTGATTGCGCTGTTCGTCGCCGGTCCGTGGATGTTGCAGGTCGTGGTGACCTTCACCCAGCGCCTGATCATGGATATTCCCAGCCTGCTGGGGTAATGCGCCGTGGTCTTTACTCCCGATGACGTTGTGCAACTGATCCAGGTCTACCTGTGGCCGTTTCTGCGCGTGTCGGCGATGATGCTGGCGGCGCCGATTTTCAGTGCCTCGTATTTCAGCGTGCGCACCCGGATTATTCTTGGCCTGGCTGTGGCGTTTCTTGCGGTGCCCCTGCTGCCAGCGAAGGTGGCAGTGGACCCCCTCTCGGCCGTGGGACTGTTGCTGGCGCTACGTGAACTGCTGGTTGGCCTCGCCATGGGCTTTGTCATGCAGCTGGTCTTTGGTGCGGTGGTCGTGGCGGGGCACAGCATTGCCATGAGCATGGGCCTGGGCTTTGCCATGTCGGTAGACCCGCAGAACGGGGTTCAGGTGCCGGTGGTGAGTCAGCTCAATGTGGTGCTGGCGACGCTGCTGTTTCTGGCCGTCGACGGTCATCTGCTGCTGCTCGCTGCCGTGATCGAGAGTTTCTCGGTGCTTCCCATTGGCAGCTTTGTCCATCCCGAGGGTATGTTTGCCAGCGTCGTGGCGCTGGGTAGCCAGTTGTTTGCCAGCGCCCTGCTGTTGGGTCTGCCCACGCTTACATCAATCCTGATGATCAATGTGGCATTTGGCGTGATCACCCGTGCCGCACCGCAGCTGAATATTTTTGCCGTGGGTTTTCCCGTCACGATCATCGCGGGATTCCTGTTCATGTTCCTGGCGCTGCCCGCCTTTCTGGCGGCCATGCAGCGTTTTCTGAGTCTGGGTCTCGAGCAGACCCTGCTGATACTCGGCTGAGGTAGGGGCAATGGCAGAAGAACAGACCGGACAGGAACGCACAGAACAGCCTACCGAGCGCCGTAAACAGGAGGCGCGAAAAAAAGGCCAGGTACCGCGATCCCGCGAACTGAATACCATGCTGTCGCTGCTCTTTGCCGGTGCCGGAATCTGGTTGCTCGGCAGCGGCCTGGTGAGCAACCTGTTCACCATCGCCACCGAGGGATTCACCATTGATCGCGCCCTGGCCTTTGATGCAGAGCAGGTGCCGGTGCACTTCATGCATCTGGTGGCGACGACGCTCACGGCACTGCTGCCGTTTTTTGCGGTGACGATCGTTGCCGCGTTGGCGGGGCCACTGCTCATGGGCGGCTGGTCCTTCAGTGTGGAGGCCATGGCCTTCAAGTGGGAGAAGCTCGATCCCGTGAAAGGCGTGGGTCGCCTGTTTTCGCCCAAGAGCCTGCTGGAACTGCTCAAGGCGCTGATCAAGTTCTTTCTGCTGCTGAGTGTTGCCTATCTGCTGATCATTGCCTTCGAGCGCGAAATCCTGAATCTCAGTGCCTACACTGCGGGCGAGGCGAGCGCTCGGGCCGTGCACCTGCTGCTGGTATCCCTGCTGGTGCTCAGCGCTACCATGGCGCTCATTGTGTTGTTTGACGTGCCCTTTGAACTCTGGAACTTCAATCGTCAGCTACGCATGACGCGCCAGGAAGTCAAAGAAGAGATGAAGGAGACCGACGGGCGCCCCGAGGTCAAGCAGCGGGTGCGGAACCTGCAGCGGGAGATGTCCCAGCGTCGCATGATGCAGGACGTGCCGACCGCCGATGTGGTGATCACCAACCCGACGCACTTCTCCGTCGCCCTGTCCTACGCCGATCGCAGCGGTGCGCCCAAGGTCGTTGCCAAGGGGCAGGATCTGATCGCACTGCAGATCCGGGACATCGCACGCCATCACGAAGTGCCGCTCTACGAAGCGCCGCCGCTGGCCCGGGCCCTGTTCTCGAGCACCGAGGTGGGCGACGAAATTCCCCAGGATTTGTATCTCGCGGTCGCCCGTGTGCTGGCCTATCTGTTCCAACTGCGCCGTTCGACACCAACGGAGTACGTGCCGAGGCCCGACAGTCTGGACATCCCCGAGCACTACCGTCACCTGATGGACGACTTTGAAGAGGAGCCTGATCATGGCGACGACTGACGCGCGCTTGCCCGACGCTACGGCCAACGCCACACCTCTGACCGGCATCGGCGCACCGCTGGTCATGCTGCTGTTGCTGTCGATGATTGTGCTGCCTCTGCCACCGACGGCGTTGGACCTGTTGTTCACCTTTAACATCGCCCTGGCGATCATTGTGCTGCTGGCCGCGGTCTATGCCGCCCGACCCCTGGAGTTCGCCGTATTCCCCACGGTACTGCTCATCTCAACTTTGTTGCGTCTGGGTCTGAACGTCGCGTCAACGCGGGTCGTGTTGCTCGACGGGCACACGGGCACGGCGGCAGCGGGTCGAGTGATTGAGTCCTTCGGTGAATTCGTGGTCGGCGGCAGCTACGCCGTGGGTCTCGTGCTGTTCACGATTCTGGTCGTTATCAACTTTGTGGTGATCACCAAGGGCGCGGGGCGTATTTCTGAAGTGACGGCACGCTTCACCCTGGACGCGATGCCCGGCAAACAAATGGCCATCGATGCGGACCTGAATGCGGGCCTGATCACACAGGACGAGGCGCTGCGCCGGCGCGAAGAAGTGGGTCAGGAGGCGGACTTCTACGGCGCCATGGACGGTGCGAGTAAATTTGTGCGCGGTGACGCTGTCGCGGGCATCCTTATTCTGTTCATCAATATTCTCGGCGGATTCGCCATTGGCACGCTGCAGCACGATCTCAGCGCGGCCCAGGCCGCCGAAAACTACGTACTGCTGACCATCGGTGATGGTCTGGTCGCACAGATTCCCTCGATGCTGTTGTCGACGGCCGCAGCGATTGTGGTGACGCGCATGTCCGGCACCGCCGACATGGGTGCGGAAGTGGCGTCACAGCTGACTGACAACCCCCGTGTGCTCTACGTAACCGCGGGTGTCATCGGTCTGATGGGCATCGTTCCGGGTATGCCGAATCTCGTGTTCCTGTCCATCGCTGCCATGCTGGGCGTCGTGGCCTTCCTGCGGGGTCAGCCCAAGGCGGAGCCTGTGGTGGAGCCGGAGCCGGCAGAAGAGCCGCGGGCGAGCGATACCCGCGATCTGAGCTGGGATGATGTGCAGGAGGTCGATGAGATCGGTCTGGAGGTGGGTTACCGGTTGATCTCGCTGGTCGATCGCAATCAGGGCGGTGATCTGCTGAGTCGTATCAAGGGCGTGCGCAAGAAGCTGTCCCAGGAACTGGGTTTTCTGGTGCATTCGGTGCATATCCGCGACAACCTGGACCTGTCGCCCAATACCTACCGCATCAGCCTGCACGATGTGATCGCTGGCGAGGGCGAGGTGTTCCCCGGACGCGAGTTGGCGATCAATCCGGGGCAGGTGTTCGGCGAACTCGAGGGCGTGGCCACGAAGGACCCCACCTTTGGCCTGGATGCGGTATGGATCGATGCGTCCCAGCGGGATGAGGCCCAGACCATGGGGTATACGGTGGTCGACAGCAGCACGGTGATTGCCACGCATCTGAGCCAGATTCTCAAGAACCAGGCCCATGAACTGATCGGGCAGGACGGCGTGCAGCAACTGCTGGACAAGCTGGCCAAGACCTCGCCCAAGCTGGTCGAAAGCCTGGTGCCCGGGGTCATGGGGCTCGCCGAAGTTACGCGGGTGGTTCACAACCTGCTCGAAGAAGGAATCCCTGTGCGCGACATGCGCACGATCGCCGAGGCACTGGCTGACAATGGCGCAAAGGGTCAGGATTCTGACGCCCTGACCGCCAAAGTTCGCGTCGCCCTGGGGCCGGCAATCTTCCAGACCGTCAACGGAACGGCGCGGGAGATGCCCGTAATGGTGCTCGACAGCCAGTTGGAACAGATATTGCTGTCATCTGTACAGGGTGCCCCCGGCGGACTGGAGCCTTCGCTCATGGACGCGGTGATTCAGCAGGTCGTGGCGGCGTCCGGCAAGATGGAAGCGGAAGGCCGCAATCCCGTCCTGCTCGTGGCCAGCAGTATTCGCTTGTTCCTGTCCCGCCTGTTGCGCGGTCGCATGAACAACTTCTACATCCTGGCTTATGAGGAGGTGCCGCCGACGAAATCGATTCGGGTGGTATCGACCATTGGCAGCAATCCCGCCCAGACGGGTGGCAGTGCGCCTGGGGCAACAGGCGCGACGACGGCGGGTAGCGCACCCGCTGCGTAGTGAGGAAGCAACGCTATGAAAATTGAACGTTACACAGGTCGCGATACCCGCGAAGCGATGGCGCTGGTGAGGGCAGGCTTGGGCTCAGACGCCTATATTCTCGCCAATCGGCGTGTGAACGGGCAGGTGGAACTTACCGCTGCGGTGGATCTGGACGAAGTGATCGCCGCCAATGAGCCCCGACGCTCGGCCGCGGTGGATGTAAGACGGTCTGTTGTTGCGCCATCCGGCGGCGACATGCAGCTCAAGGAACTCGAGAACGAGCTGCACCGGCTGCGCGGTATTCTCGAAACGGAGCTCGGGGATCGGAGCTGGCGTGACGTGGCAGGGCAGCCCGCAGCGCAGAGCACGGCGCGTCAGCGCCTGTTGCGCCTGGGCTTGTCACGTTCGCTGGCCGGACAACTGCTGGAGCGTGCGCCACGCGATGGCAGCGTCGAGCAATTGTGGCGCCTGGCGTTGGCGGGGCTGGGGAGACGCCTCAAATCCATGCCACCGCAGGACAGTCCTTCCGCGGTGACCGCGATCTACGGCGGTACCGGTGTCGGCAAAACGTCCACAATTGCCAAGCTTGCTGGCCGCGATCTGCAGCGCTTTGGTATCGATGGCGTGGCCCTGATTACCGTCGACAGCTATCGCATTGGTGCTCAGGAACAGCTCGCGAGCTTTGCCGATGCCCTGGGATTACCCCTGATACCGGCTCGTGACGCACGGGAGCTTGCGGGCGCGATTGAGTCTTTGCGCGGGCGGCGCATCTATATTGATACCGCAGGCATGAGTCAGCGTGATGCCCGTTTGCACGGCCAGTGGAGCCTGGTGCGCCAGGCCTGTCCCGAAGCCTGCCATCTGCTCGCGATTGCCGCGTCGGCCCAGCCGGCGCAGAGCCGATCCATTGCCGCGGCCTTTGGTTCCCGATCCCTGAGCGGTGCTATCATCACCAAGGTGGACGAGGCCCATAGTCTGGGTGGTGTCATTGACGTACTGCTGGGCAGCGGTCTGGCGGTGCACAGTGTCTGCGACGGCCAGCGGGTGCCCGATGATCTCGCGCCGATGGACGCGACCGCATTGCTGGCAAAGGCCGTCGCGCTCGCCGGCATCGGGCAGTCAGATCACCGTCGTGCCACGATGCCGGGCATGGCGCGGGCTACGGCCTGACCGCGATGTGCCCTGGCGGGCTGCAGGCGCCGGGTACGACGCAGTTGAAACGGTTTAACGAGTGGGAGAAGGGCTATCAGTAACGGGGGACCAGTCAACGTCATCGCCGTCACCAGCGGCAAGGGTGGGGTCGGCAAGACCAACATCGCCGTGAACCTTGCCGTGGGCCTGGCCCAGGCGGGGCAGCGCGTGCTGCTGTTTGATGCGGACCTTGGGCTGGCCAACGTGGATATTGCCCTGGGCCTCAAGCCCGAGTACGACGTGCAGCACGTGATTTCGGGTGAGCGCAGCCTCGACGAAATCCTCATGACCGGACCCGAGGGCATTCGTATTATCCCCGCGGCTTCAGGCGTGGCGCGCATGGCGAGCCTGTCTCCGACGGAACAGGCAGGCCTGGTGCACGCCTTCAGTGAGCTGCGTATTCCCGTCGATACGCTGATCGTCGACACGGGAGCGGGCATCGACAACACGGTGCTGACCTTCACCGCTGCCTGCCAGGAAGTCCTGGTGGTGATCTGTGATGAGCCAACCTCGCTGACCGATGCCTACGCCCTCATCAAGGTGCTGAACCAGAAGTGCGACGTGAAGCGTTTTCAGATTCTGGCCAACATGGTGGACAACGAATTACAGGGCCGCCAGCTCTTCGAAAAACTCTGCCGTGTGACCGATCGGTTCCTGGATGTACACCTGGGATTTCTTGGCAGCGTTCCTCGCGATGACTATCTGCGCCGCGCCGTGCGCGCGCAGCGCGCGGTGCTCAGTGAATACCCTCGCTCCGAGGCTGCCCGGGCCATCAGTGCCATAGCGCGGCGCGTGGCGGCACTTCCTCCGGCAGGGTCTGCCGGGGGGCTGGGTTTCTTCATGGAGCGGATGATTGAGTACCGCAGCGGCAGCGCGTGACCGGGTAGTGCTGCGATGAGTCGGCTCGCCGCCTACGGCCAGGAAGAGCGAAGTGCTGCTGACGCCGTGGTGCGCGAGTACCTGCCCCTGGTAAAGAAAATAGCCCTGCGCCTTGCGGCAAAGCTCCCGGCAGAGATCGAGGTGGATGACCTGATGCAGGTGGGTCTTATGGGCCTGCTGCGTGCCCGGGACAGTTACGATCCACAGCAGGGGGCGAGCTTCGGTACCTACGCCGGCATTCGGATCAAGGGTGCGATGCTCGATGAGATTCGCGCCCACGACTGGTTACCGCGCTCGGTGCAGTCGCAGTTGCGGAAGGTCTCTGAGGCGATTGACCGCGCCGATGCACGCCTGGGCCGTGCGGCGCAGGACGCGGAGATTGCCGAAGAATTGGGCATGAACGTGGATGAATACCAGCGTTTGTCGGGAGAGCTGGCCTGTGCGCGTATGACACGCATACCCGACTGTGCCGAAGCGGAGTTCGCCCCCGCCCTTGGCACGGCTCCCCAGGAAGCGGTAGACGACGAGGGTTTTCGTGCGGCGCTCGCCAGAGCGGTGGACCAGTTGCCCGAGAAGGAGCGTTTGATGATGTCGCTGTACTACGCTGAAGAATTGAACCTCAAGGAGATCGGCGCGGTGCTTGGCGTATCGGAATCCCGGGTCTCACAGTTACACGGGCAGGCCCTGGCGCGGCTGCGGGCGCGCCTGGCGGAATGGCAGTCATAGGGCGGACCACTTATGGCAGACGCACCCGAAAACAACGGTAATCAACGTCCGGCGCTGGGCAGGTTGGATTTTCTGACGTTGATTGGCGTGACCATGGCGGTCGGTGCCGTGGTGGGCGGAAACTGGCTTGAAGGTGGTCGTGTGTCGGTGTTGCTGCAGCTCACCGCCTTTGTGATTGTCATGGGGGGGACGCTGGGTGCAGTGCTGATCCAGACGCCGCCGCGGGACTTTCGTCTGGCCCTGGTGCATCTGGTGTGGGTGATCCGCCCCCCCGCCTACCGCCGCGCCGATCTGCTCGAAGACGTGGTCGAGTGGAGTCGGCAGGCGCGCCGGGACGGGCTGTTGGCGCTTGAGAAGCGCGCACTCGCGCAAAACGACCCGTTCCTGAGCAAGGGCATGCGTCTGCTTGTGGATGGGTTGGATCCCGAAGAAATCCGCTCCGTGATGGAAGTCGAGATCGACAATTCCCTCAGTCAGCTGGCGCGGGCAGGAAGACTGTACGAGGCCATGGGGGGCTATTCCCCCACCATCGGCATTATCGGCGCCGTGCTCGGGCTGATTCACGTCATGAACAATCTGCAGGACCCTTCGGAGCTGGGGCAGGGCATTGCGGTGGCCTTTGTCGCCACCATCTACGGCGTCGGTTTTGCGAACCTGTTCTTTCTGCCGATCTCCAATAAACTCAAAACACTGTCCCGGGACCAGATGGAATATCAGGAGATGGTGGTGGACGGCATCGCCATGATCGCCGATGGAGACAACCCCTCGGCGATCCGCAATAAACTCGAAGGGTATCTGGACTAGCCGTGTCGCGCCGTCGCCGCATGCCCGAGTACGTTGATAACCACGAGCGGTGGCTGGTGTCCTACGCAGATTTCATCACGCTGTTATTCGCGTTTTTTGTGGTGCTGTACTCAACGTCCCGCGTGAGCAGCGGCAGTTTCCGCGCCATGTCTGACTCCATACTCGATGCATTTGAGTTACCGAACCAGTCCCTGGCCACCGGAGAGCGCGGTGAGGCAGCGCGCAGCGACCTCGAAGCGTCGGACCAATCGCGTCAGAGCGGCGAAAATGCCCTGATGTCACCCTTGCGCCGGGCCGCCACAGGTGATGATGCCGGTGATCTGGGTGCGGCGGTGGTCGAGAGCGGGCGCGATGGCCCCACGTCGGATCCCATTGAAGGCGCCGATGAATACGCGGTGCGCGAAGTCAACGCCATCGCCACGGCGCTTGAAGACTCCATCGGCGACCTGGTGGCGCCCAGTGTTACCGGTATCCGCCGAAACCCCACCTGGGTCCAGATCGATATTCCCAGTAATCTGGTGTTTCCCGCGGGCTCGCGGGTATTGCTCAACGATGCGGTACCGCTGTTGCAGCGTTTTGCGGACATCCTGAAAGACTTGCCCAACGAGGTCGAGGTGCATGCGCACACCGACAATCGTCCCCTGCGCAATGGCCTGTTCGAATCCAACTGGGAGCTCTCGGCGGCGCGAGCAGTGACCGTGGCAAAACAGCTGGCGGAAATGGGCGTTGATCCCGCGCGCCTCGCTGCCACTGGCTACGCCGGACACCGGCCTGTGAGCGACAACGCCACGGAAGAGGGCCGGGCAGCAAACCAGCGTCTGGTTCTGCATATCCGTACCACGTCCCTGAGCGACGCCGACGTCGCAGACCTGCAGCGTCAACTGAACGATGGCTGATCCGATTGATCCCATCACACCCCCTGTAACGGGCACTCCGCCCCTGCGTCGTGTCCGTCCCAGCGAACGTCGACGCCAGCCCCCCAGACAGCGGCCCGAACAGCACGAGGACGAACCCGACCTTCGCGACGAGAAGTCCCGCAAGGGTCGGCATATCGACGAACACTGCTAATTCTGCTTCGTAGTTCGCGTCCCAGCGAGAGTGCTACGTAGGTTGTGCTTCGTAGTTCGCGTCCCAGCGTCAGCACACGTCAGCTTCGTTCCGCTCACTAGGAGGGGGGACGTTCGCTACACGAA
Organism: Gammaproteobacteria bacterium; assembly: GCA_030433415.1. Lineage (GTDB taxonomy): Bacteria > Pseudomonadota > Gammaproteobacteria > Pseudomonadales > Halieaceae > Congregibacter. The sequence continues at coordinate 42,766 of JAUIMF010000006.1, forward strand.
CCTGCCGCGCGCTGCCGCTGGGACGCTGACGCCGTGCAAGATTACCGTGCGCTGCCGCTGGGACGCTGACGCTGTGCAGGACTGCCGGGGTCCTGTTACTAGGACGCCTACGTCGTGCAGTAATCGCCGTTCGTTGGCGCATGCAGGAGCGAGGCACGCTGTCGTTACGGAGTGAGCGTCCCCCTCCCTAGCGAACGCAGTGACGGCAGCGTGTCTCGCGGATTCAGGCTCCCACAGCCGTCGGGTTGTGCTTCGTAGTACGCGTCCCAGCGTCAGTACTCGGTAGGTCGTGCTTCGTAGTTCGGGTCCCAGCGTCAGTACTCGGTAGGTCGTGCTTCGTAGTTCGGGTCCCAGCGTCAGTACTCGGTAGGTCGTGCTTCGTAGTACGCGTCCCAGCGTCAGCACACGTCAGCTTCGTTCCGCTCACTAGGAGGGGGGACGTTCGCTACACGAACCTGCCGCGCGCTGCCGCTGGGACGCTGACGCCGTGTAAGATTACCGCGCGCTGCCGCTGGGTCGGATGACATGCAGGACCTCGGAGTACCGCTCTGGCGCGAAACATGTTCAGTACCGCCGTTCGTTGGCGCATGCAGGAGCGAGGCACGGTGTCGTTACGGAGTGAGCGTCCCCCTCCCTAGCGAACGCAGTGACGGCAGCGTGTCTCGCGGATTCAGGCCCCAGCAGCCGTCGGGTTGTGCTTCGTAGTTCGCGTCCCAGCGTGAGTGCTAGGTAGGTCGTGCTTCGTAGTTCGCGTCCCAGCGTCAGCACACGTCAGCTTCGTTCCGCTCACTGGGAGGGGGGGACGTTCGCTACACGAAACTGCCGCGCGCTGCCGCTGGGCCGCTGACGCCGTGCAAGATGCCGCGGGTCAGCTGTTCCGGGAGGCTGCGTCGGAGAGGAGGGCGCCTTGCTTCTGGACGACGTGCTGGATGAGTTGCTCCTGGGCCTGGAGGTCCTCGTCGAAATCGACGCGAATCCAGTAGGGCATGGCGGCGGAGCTCAGGCGCTGTTCGCAGCCGATGACGGTCCCGGCGATGGACAGGGTGACCTGGGACGGGCGTAGGATGACGCTCAGGCGCAGGCGTACACCTTCGGCGAGGGCTTCGCGGGCCTCGAAGGCGATGCCGCAGCCGCTGAGGCTCACGAGCGTGTCGTCGTAGGAGTGTGCGTCGGCCTCTTCGTAGTCCAGGGCCTGGGCGGCGAGGACAGAGATTTTGCGATTGAGCAGGCCCAGAGCCTGGGCGATGGTGGGATTGTCGCGCCATACGGCATTGATGCTGTTGTTGAGTTCCCGGTCGATTTCGGCCAGAAGCGTGCCGGTGCTGATTTCGAGGCTGCCGGAGCCGCCCTCGATGCCTTGGCTGTTGGGGTCGTCGTGGGTGAGTACTTCGTAGCGCAGCATCACTACGTCGTTGATGCGGTAGTACTTGCGGCGTTCGCGGCTGACGTTGGCGTGGTTTTCAGTCATGGCGTCATTCCAGTCCAAGAATATCCAGGGCGTCGGGGTTGGCCTCGCGCAGAGTTTCAAGGTCCGCCTCGTCAGATTCTTCGAGGCCCTGGCGGATTACGATCTCTACCCGCCGATTCATGGCGCGGCCTTCGGAGGTGTCGTTGAAGGTGAAGGGACGCGTATCAGAGAAGCCCGCCACCATCATGCGCTCTTCGTCCAGTTGTCCGCTTTCTATCAGTTTGTGGGTCACAGAGAGTGCGCGGCTGGCTGATAAACCCCAGTTTGACTCATAGCGTCCGCCGCGAAGGGGTACGTTGTCGGTGTGTCCCTCGACGGCGACGGTGCCGGGAATGTCACCCAGGGCGTTGCGGATGCGGTCAATGGTGGGAATGAACTCGTCGTCCAGCGTTGCGGAGCCCGACGGAAACGAGCCCTTCTCACGGATGCGTATGACAATTACGCGTCCCTCGGATTCCACATCGACCTTGCCGGTTTCGATTTCGTCCTTGAGCTGTTCCTTGAGCTCATCGGCGTCCTCTTCGGTTTCTGCCAGCAGGGCGGCGATCTTGGCCTCGAGCATTTCTTCTACGTCGACATCGGGCTCTTCGGCCCGCGTCACCTCCAGCGTATTGTCGAAGCTCTGGTCCGTTACCTGCTGGATTGTCTCGACCGGGGACGGCGTGGTTTCACCTGGGCTGAATTCCAGCGCGACGACGCTGGTGCCCCTGGGTATGTCATCCAGACGCATATCGTTCTGTACGCCAAAGGCATTCTGCATGGACCCGGCGATCTGCTTGAATTTCTCGACGTCCATCTCTGAGAACGACAGCAGCAGTACAAAGAAGCACATCAGCAGCGACATGAGATCGGCGAAGGTCGCCATCCATGCCGGGGTTCCTGGGGGGCCGTCGTCTTCGTCAGACATGGTCGTTACCGTTTACTCTTCACCACCGCGCTTGGCGGGGTCGAGGTAGGCCTTGAGCATGGATTCGATGATGCGTGGGTTCTGCCCCTCCTGAATCGCCAGCACACCGTCGATACACATGGAGCGGATTCGCTTTTCGTCGACTTTGCGCAGCGTCAGTTTGTCGGCGATGGGCATGGCGATCATATTGGCTACCATGGCGCCGTAGAGTGTGGTGAGCAGGGCAACGGCCATGGCAGGACCGATGGCCTTGGGGTCCGACATGTTCGACAGCATCTGTACCAGACCGATGAGCGTACCGATCATGCCCATGGCGGGGGCAACATCTGCGGTGGCACTGAAGACCTTGGTGCCCCAGGTGTGGCGGTCGATGGTTTCCTGCATGTCCTTCGACAGTACGGTCTGTACGACCTCTTTGCTGTTGCCGTCGATGAGCATCTTGATGCCTTCATCGAGGAACTCGTTCTCGATCTCCTGGTTCTCGAGCGCCAGCATGCCCTCTTTGCGGGCAACGTTGGCCAGTTCGACGATTTTCTCGATCAGGGACTCCGGATCGTCGGTCTTGTTGAAGAAGGCGCCCATGGCCACTTTGAAGGCGCCAAAGAACTGACCCATCGAAAACTTGATCATGACCACCATGACCGTGCCTCCCAGCACGATCAGGATCGACGGGATATTGACAAACACGAGCGCCGAGCCGCCCGTGAGAATGGCCGCAAGCACGATGCCTATGGCACCGAGCATGCCGACGAGGGTCGCCAGATCCATGGCAGTCCTTAGTAAAGATCGTTGTTAATCCAGCCGCTAAAGTATACACAGGCTACCTAAGCTAGGTTTACTACCTTGGGCTATTGTTGATATGGCGCAAGGTTGCCCATTTTGGGGCAGCACCGGTAGCGAGGCCCGTCGAGGAACAGTGTGGAAGAACTGCAGCTTGCCCTGACCACCGCCCGCGTCGATCAACGCAATTTCGGGCTGTGGATCAATAACTGGCAGATCGGCCAGAGCCTCAATGCGCTGGTCACAAACCAGCTGCCGACGGGGGAGCTGGTGCTGCGCGTGGGTGGGCAGCAGATCACCGCAACGGCAGACATTCCGATACAGCAGGGTGCGCAGCTGCAGCTTGAGGTGAAGGAGCTGAGGCCTGTACCTACGCTGCGCATCATCAGCCCCGCGCCGAATGCCCCTGCGGCAGCGGTCGGTGGAACGCTCCAGTTGCTGGCGCCTTCGGGCGAGGGGTTGGCGACGCGTCCCCTGGGCATGGTCGCGCAGACACTGCAGGCCGGTATGGCTCAGAGCAGTCTGCCCGCCGGGCTCATCGATACGCTCGGAACGGTGCTGCGGCAGGCGTCGCGCAGTGAGCGGCTGATGCAGCCGCAGGGCGTTGCAGCGGCGGTGCGTGAATCCGGCGTGTTTCTCGAAAGTGGCCTGCGGGCGGCGGAGCAGGGACGTCCCGTTGCTGTGGGCCAGGATCTAAAGGCAGGACTGTTTCGTGCGTTGGGACGTGTAGATGCCGCGTTGTCACAGGTCAGCGCGCTGGGTCTCGGCGGTGCTGATGCTGAGCTGCTTCAAGAGCTCAAACGCGAGCTTGAGGCGGGCATCGGGCGCATAACGGTCCATCAGCTCAACTCCAAGCCGACCGATGGGTCCCAGGGCCGCAGTTGGCAATTGGAGATACCGGTGCAGCACGCGGGCACGTTCCACAGTCTGCGTATTGATGTTGAGCGTGACGGGCAGCGTCGTAGCGATGGTGGGGGCGGGAGCGCCGACGACGAGGAGCATTGGTCCGTCCGGCTCAGCCTGGCACCGCCGGCACTCGGCGCGATGGAGATCTCGCTGGACCTGCAGGGAGAGCGTCTGGGGCTGCGCCTGGCGGCGGAGCGGGCCGAGGTCCGTGCGCTTCTTGACGGCGGACTGGAGCGACTGCAGCGGTCCCTGGCAAGTCGTGGGTTGGAACTGGTCACCACGGTTACGGCAGCACTCGATGATCCGGTGCAGCTACCGGAGCAATCATCGCCGGCGCCCACGCTGGATGTGCGCGCATGAGCAAGTATTCGGACCAGCCCGGCGGGCCCACACGCTCAGCGGCACTGCACTACAGCGGTGAGGGTGCCCCGGTGCTCGTGGCCAAGGGGGATGGCGCGATGGCGGAGCGCATCGTCGAGACCGCCAAGGCCCATGATGTGCCCATCGTACAGGATCAGCAGCTCACGGGCCTGCTCTGTCAGTTGCCTCTCGGAGACGAAATCCCGCCGAATCTATACGTGGCGGTAGCCGAGGTGCTGGCCTATGTCTATCGCCTGAGTGAGTCCGTGGATCAGCGAAGCTGACGCTGACTTTCACGGGGCCTTTGCTGTCGCGTCAACGGCATTGCTGGGGTATGCTTTGCGGCTATCTGGAGTGACCTCGCGGCAGCTGTAATTCATGGACAAAGCAAAGACCCTTGAGCAACTGGCGCTGCGTCTTGCGCGCCTGGCGCATGGCGTGGATCGGGATCTCGACGAGTTGCTCGATCGTATTCGTGACGAGCTCAAGGGTGGGGGTAGCCCGCGGCGCATCGACGATCTGTCGAGCCAGCTCGCACGGTCTCTCATGCTCAGTACGGGCATCGATCTGGACAAGTCCGCGAGCATCGAAGGTGGCTATGATCTCTCGGGCCTGCGCAAGCTTATCAAGTCCATGCCGGTGCGCGGCGAAGAACAGGAGCGCATGAATGACCTGGTGAAGCAGGCGGCGTCGGGACAGAGCAGCATCGCACGGCAGCGGGCGCTGGTGGACCTGCTCGCGGCTGCGGGTGAAGCGCTGCGCGAGGTCGCCACGCGCGACAAATCCGATGCCGGTGTCATGGGCTGGTTGGGCAAAAAGTCCAGCGGGGCGAATGGCGACAGCCGCTATGTTGCGTTGTTTGCCCAACTCTTGCAGCGTCTTGTAGAGCACATCGATGTGCTCAATGGCAACGCCCTGCGCAGCCACTCCATCAAGGATTCCCTCGATCACGTGGTGCACCCTGATCAGGCGCAACATCTGCTGGACGAGGTGATCAGCGAAATTGAATCCATCGATTCCCGTATTCGCGCCGAACGCAACCAGACCACGGATTTTCTCGGCGACCTGAGGGATCGCCTGGACGGGTTTGAAGATGTGCTGGGATTGCTGGCCGAAGACGGTGACGCCTCTCTCAAGCGTTCTGAAGATCTGCAGTCCAGTGTCGGCGAAGATACCGCGTCTCTGGGTGAGGCGACGAAGTCAGAAGACATCGAAGAGGTCCGTGGCCTCATCAACGCGGGGCTATCGCGAATTACCGAACGCCTGGCGGAGCACGTGCTGGCGGAGCGGCAGCAGCACGAGGCATCCAAGGCCCGAGTTGCGGAGCTGAACGAGCGCCTCGCCAATCTCGAGGACGAGGCCGATGTGCTGCGCAGCGAAATCCGCAACAAGAATGACCTTGCGTTGAAAGATGCGCTCACGGGTGTGTACAACCGTGCCGGTTACGAAGAGCGCACGGTGGAACTGTTTGCCCGCTGGGAACGCTCCGGCGCGCCCCTGTCTATGGTTTTTGTGGACTGCAACAAGTTCAAGGAGATCAACGATACCTTCGGCCATGCCGCGGGAGACCTGGTGCTGGTGAAAGTGGCGGACGTATTGCACACCCGCGCCAGAGCCAGCGATATCGTCTGCCGCTATGGTGGCGACGAGTTTGTGATTCTGCTGCCCGACACCCACGTTTCCGGCGCCGAAATCTTTGCCCGTAGCGCTTGTCAAGAAGTACTGGATGCCGGATTTAATGACAACGGCAAGCCTCTGGATGTCTCCATTTCCTGCGGCGTGACGGAACTGGTGACTGGGGACACACTTGAGAGTGCCATCGGACGTGCCGATGAAGCCATGTACAAGGCCAAGAAAATGCAGGGCATTCAGGTCTGCTCTGTGGTTTAACCCTCCCTGCCTTCTCCAGTCCGTCGCTCATTAAGTACAGCGTCTGGCGAAGCAACCGTTAACAGAGGCGTCGATTCGTGGCAGACACGGAAGACTGGAAGCAGCGTTACCGCAAAGAGGCTCGCGAATGGGAAGCCACCGACGGATTGCTGCGTCGTGTCCTCGGGCGGTTGGCGATTGCCGCAGAGGGCTCTTCAGGCGAATTGGATGCGGTGCTGGCGCGCATGCAGCGCCACGCCAGAGACCACGAAGATCGTGCGCTCGAGGCTGACCTGAAGGACCTGACTACCCAGGTCCGTCGCCTCGACAGCAGCAACCGCGCCGCGGCAGCGCCGGAACCGGCACCGGCAGCGGTGGTTGCAGAGACCGGCCCGTCCGAGAAAGAGTACAGCGAAGCACTGATCGATGCGCTGGATGTGAGTGCCGAAAGCGGCGTGGCCCTGCGCGAGTTTCGCCGCCGTCTTTCCTCACTGGAGCCCGAGCAGTGCCTTGCCGAGCTGGCGGTACAGATCAGTTCACTGCTGCGCCAGGAGCCGCAGACCGACGGCGGTGTTCAGGAAGTTCTGCTGACCATTATCGACGAAGTGTCCGTCGCCCAGCCTGGCGTGGGTGCTATGGACACGCTGCGTGAGACCCTACAGCGCGACAAAGACTCGGACTGGCACCGGGTGCTGGAGCGGGTAGTGGGTGAAATCCGCTCCCTGATCCAGCGCATCAGCTCCGAAAAACAGGCCCTCGAACAGCTCGTTCAGGACGTCAGCGCGGAACTGGGTGAAATCAGTGAAGTGCTCGTTGAGGAGCGCGGCAACCTCGATTCCGGGCGCGACCAGGCGCTGGCGCTGCACGACATCATGCACGAGGGCGTGCAGCGGATTCAGCAGCACATCGATACGGAATCCGATATCGAAAAATTGAAGGCGGGCGTCAGCCATTCTCTGGAGGGAATCCGCTCAGGTATTTCGGACTTTGTGGCCCGCGACGAGGCGCGCTTTGCCGAAGCCCAGGCGCGTAACGAGGAGTTGCAGGAACGCATTGGGCGCATGGAGAGCGAAGCGGGCGAGCTGCGCAAGAAACTGGCGCGCAACCGCGACAAGCTCATGCACGACACGCTGACGGGCGTACGCAGTCGTCTGGCCTATGACGAAACCCTCGCCCAGGAGATGAGTCGCTATCGGCGCTATCACGAAGCGTTTTCGCTGGCGGTGCTGGACATTGACCACTTCAAGCGCGTCAATGACGATTACGGGCACACGGCAGGCGACAAGGCCCTCAAGCTTGTTGCTGAGCTGATGCAGGGTCGCATTCGCGAGTCCGACTTTCTGTTTCGTACCGGTGGCGAGGAGTTTGTTGTACTGCTGCCTAAAACCGGTATCAGTGGGGCGCGGCCTCTGGTCGAGGACATTCGCGAGGCCGTGGGCGAAAGCGGCTTTCACTACGAATCCCAACCCGTTCCCATCACGCTCAGCGCCGGCCTTACGCAGGTGCGCGACGATGACACCGCCGAAACCCTTTTTAACCGGGCCGATGATGCAATGTATCGGGCGAAAAAAGGTGGGCGCGATCGCCTGGTAGTCCTCGAGTAGGCTTTCGACGCAGGCACCTGATCCGGGCAATCCTAAAGCAGGTGCCCGATGCAATCCCGTCAAGCCGGCACAGGGGCTACGTGCCTACCCAACTGTGATCCCAAACCAACAATGGGGCGCGGCAACATGTCGCAGCCTGACCACTGGCATTTAAGTGAGAATATTTTAATATACACACATAAGGTGGTGGATCAGTCTGCCATGCAACTTTTTAAGTAGGAGACACCTTGGTGAAATCGCGTTTTTCCGTTATCGCACTACTGGCTGGCGTGGTCACGTCAGCGGCGTTGGCGCGCGAGCCCGTTGAGCCTCTGGTGGTGCCCCAGGACACAGATACGCAGAAGGTGGAACTGGGCAGGCAACTGTTTTTTGACCCCCGGCTGTCGCGCTCTGGATTTATCTCGTGTAATTCCTGCCATAACCTGAGCATGGGGGGGAGCGATAATCTGCCCTCATCCATCGGTCATGGCTGGCACGAAGGTCCCATCAACAGTCCTACGGTGTTGAATTCGCGCTTCAGCATCGCTCAATTCTGGGATGGCCGGGCTGCGGATCTCAAGGAGCAGGCGGGCGGTCCCATCGCTAATCCCGGCGAAATGGCGTTCACACACGATCTGGCCGTGGATGTGATTGCATCGATTCCCGGTTATGTCGAGCGTATCGAGGCCATCTACGGCGATGATGCGGTGAGTATTGAGCGCCTGACCGACAGCATCGCCGAGTTTGAGCGCACCCTGGTGACGCCCGATTCGCCCTTTGACCGTTGGCTTCAGGGCGAGGCAGACGCCGTGAACTCAGACGTTCTGGCGGGCTATGAATTGTTCAAAACCACGGGATGCTTGGGTTGTCACAACGGCCCGGCGCTCGGTGGCACCATGTTCCAGAAAGTGGGTTTGCTGAAACCCTACGAAACCACCAACAGCGCCCAAGGGCGGCTGGCGGTCACGGGTCAGGAATCGGATCGCATGGTGTTCAAGGTGCCCACGTTGCGCAATGTGGAGCTCACCTACCCCTATTTTCACGACGGTAGCGTCCAGACTTTGGAAGAGGCCGTCGACCTCATGGGACAGATCCAGTTGGGTCGCCAGTACAGCGAGCAGGAGATTGATCAGCTCGTTGCGTTCCTGAAGTCTCTGACGGGAGAGCAACCGAACTTCCCGCTTCCGCAATTGCCGCCGTCGGCGCCAGATACGCCGCGGCCATCGCCCTTCGGTCCGTGAGTGTAAGCTCACGGTTGGCCCCACAGCCCCCCGCTGTGGGGCCTTTTTTATGGGCGCAGGTTCAACTGCACACCGCGTTCTTGGAACCAGCGTTCGTCAACCTGCCAGCGAACGGCTCCCACGTCGTCCTGGGATTTGAGTAGCCCGGCAGCGCGCGACTGCTTTTTTACCAGCCTGTCCTGGGCCTCCATCATGCGCGGGTCATCCACACTGATGCCCGCGAGTTCGGGATAAGCGGCACGCAGAAACTGCATCACCGGTACCTCGGCGGACCGGGGGCTGCTGACCGTCGCAATGCCATGCTCCAACTCAATGACACGAAACTGAAAGGGAAAGTCCGCCAGTTCATGGTCCGCAGAAAGCAGGGCGTTTAACTCGCTGACGCGCGGATCCCGTGCCAGGAACGTCCACACCGCAACTATGAGCGCCACGCATACGAGGGCGATGCTGTAGCGACGCACGAAAGGATCCATACCAGCACTCCCCACCCGTTTAGCCAGTCCAGCTTCGATCATACCCGTTGCGTACGACCTGCGGCACAACCGTACGATTCTGTTATGGTTCTGCCCATGACGGAACTTGCTGAACCACTCGCGCTGCCGTGTGGCGCGACACTACCCAATCGCCTGGCCAAGGCCGCGATGACCGAGGGCCTGGCGACAGTGGCGGGTGTACCCACGCCGGCGCTGGAGCGACTCTATGGACTGTGGTCCGATGGAGGTGCGGGTCTGCTCATCACCGGTAATGTCCAGATCGACGGGGACCACCTCGAGCGTCCGGGGAATGTGATCATCGACGGTGAACCCGACGAGACGCTGCGTTCGGCCCTGGCTCGCTGGGCCGAAGCATCGGTACGCAATGGCAATCACACCTGGGTGCAGCTAAGTCACGCGGGTCGCCAGACGCAGAAAGTCGTGAATCCGCATCCCAAGGCACCCTCCGCGGTAGCCCTGGCGCTGCCTGGTGGGCAGTTCGCCACGCCAGAGGCGCTAACTGAGAGCGAGATCGAGCATATCGTCAATCGGTTCGCCATTGCTGCCGCTGCGGTCCGACAGGCCGGATTTACCGGCGTACAGATTCACGCGGCTCATGGTTATCTGTTGTCCCAGTTTCTCAGTCCCCGCAGCAACCTCCGTTCAGATCGCTATGGGGGCAGCCTTGAGAATCGCGCGCGCCTGTTGCTTGCCGTGGTGGCGGCGATCCGATCTGCCGTAGGTGCGGAGTTTCCCGTTGCGGTCAAGCTCAACAGCGCGGATTTTCAGAAAGGAGGGTTCGCGTTTGAAGACAGTTTGCAGGTCGCGCGATGGTTGCAGGACGCCGGTGTGGACCTCATCGAGGTGTCTGGCGGTACCTATGAACAGCCCAAACTGCTGGGCGTGGAAGGCATAGAGCCCGAAGAGGGGCAGCACGTTGCTGAATCTACGTTGCGCCGCGAAGCCTACTTTGTGGACTTTGCCCTTGCCATGCGCGAAGCCGTATCGATTCCACTCATGGTAACCGGCGGATTCCGCACACGTGAGGCGATGGAGCAGGCACTGAACGACGGTGGTGCGTCATTGATCGGTATAGGGCGGCCCCTGTGCGTGCAGACCGACGGCCCACGGCGATTGCTGGATGGCGCAACGGAGCTGCCGCGCTACGAGCGTGAACTATCTCTGCTGCCTTCGTGGCTACAGTTTCTCACCCGCTTGTCCCTCTTTCGCACGGTCAGCACGTTCGCGGTGCAATTCTGGTACTACACCCAGCTCGACCTGCTCGGACACCACGGCACGGCCCAGCCCGACATGCCGGTGCATCGCGCCGCAGCGCGTCTTGCCCGCAACGAAAAAGCGTTTTTGAAGGCCCGGGCAGCATTGCGAAGCGACCGTTGATGCTCTGATTGCGTCAACTCAACTCACAGCGCTAAACAGCAACGTCAGCGCCGCGCCCACCAGCGTAAAGAACGTCAGACTCATGCCCAGCACCCGAAAGCGGAAGTCCTCATTGGGCTTGCTCACGCCAAAGGCGTGACTCAGGCGCCCCACGACCAGGGCGGTGCCCAGCGCGTGGACCCAGTTCGCACCGGCGCCGTTGCTTTCGACCAGCGCAATCAGCAGCAGCGCCAGCGGCGCGTACTCGGCAAAGTTGCCATGCACTCGCATGGCCCGCAGCATTTCGCTGTTGCCTCCGTCGCCGACGGCGATCTGATTGCGGCGCCGGGTCCTCAGCGTGCGTACGCTCAGGGCCACGAAGAAGAGGGCGAGTATGCCGGCATACATGCCTGTGATCGGTACCATGGGTTGCTCCTTCTGAGTGTGGCAGGGCCATCTAGGGCGAAATCGTCGTGACTTCCAGATCCACCCATACCAGACGATGGTCGGACGACGCGCGGCGGTCTTCCACCAACCGATACAGCGCATCGTCGGACGTTGGCCAGAATACGCCGGCATCGAGCACGCGCCATCCGGCTTTCGAGGGGATCACGTAGTCTGCCCGCATACCCCAGGCGGCGGTGTGCGCGGGTCCGAAGGGGCTGTCAGAGCGGTTCGCTCGGCCGCCGTCGCTGGTGGGTAGCAAACCCCGGCGTACCCTGGGATGGCCGAGCAAGTCGGCGATACCTTCCTGGCGCGCATCGCCTTCTTCCATCGAGGCATTGAGGTCTCCGACCACGACAAAGCGTTCTCCGCGAAGTCCGCCGCGGGTACCGGCATCGTCGTAGATGTAGTCATTGTCATCGCCCAGGTAGTCCACCCAGAAACGGATTTCGTCATGATTGCGACGCCCGTTGCGATCCTCCGGGCCGTCGAAGACCGGTGGCGTGGGGTGGCTGGCGAGCACGTGGATCACCGTGTCGCCCAGCAGTACGGGAATGTCCCAATGGGATTTGGAGGACAGGCGCAGGTGCTGCTGCACGTCTTCGGGGTACCACGGATCGCCGTTCTCATCCCGCATGTCCACCATGAGATTGCCTGGCATGTCTTTCCAGAGAAAGTGCTGAAACTGGCGTACCGCGGATTCGTCGATGGGGTACCGGCTGAGCAGCAGCATGCCGTACTGTCCCGGGTAAAGACCGTAACCGAAGGCGTCGCCACCCACGCCGGACGCGGTGCCGTCTCGATCCAGGTCCATGCCGGAATCGACGCCGGTGTTGACCGGCCCATGGTAGAAGTAGGGGTAGTCAATGCCATCGGTGCCGCTGCGGCCCTGGGCAAGATAATTTTTGAGGAACGGTTTTACACCGTGCGCGGGGTCCGGGTGGTAGTCGAATTCATTGAGCAGAATAATGTCTGGACGAACCCGTTGGATGATCTCGGCAATATTGCCCACCTGTGGGTGATCACTGTTGCTCAGCGCGGCGGGAAGTTCGTGGCCGGACGGGGTGACACCCTTGCTGACGTAATTCCCCCCCTCCATGCTGACGTTGAACGTGGCGATGCGCACGGTAGTGCCATCGGCGCGGGCTGCGTCACCCGTCACAAGTAACAGTGCGACACAGCATGTCGCAGCTCCCATGGCAAAGCAGTGCAAGGATGATAAACATGCGGGTCTCATGGGTGTCCTGAACCTTGTTGAGGTCGGGCAAGGTAGCGCAGCTGTCGATGCACAGCAATTCCCTCAGCGCGCGGCTGAGCATGTACACTTCGGCTCGGACGCCTGAGCTGCAGCGGTTGGCGTCCGAAAGGCGTAGATGCGCCTTGTTGCAGGCTGCGTATGCGTGGCGTCACAAGTGGGGAGTAGGGGTTACACCATGAATTTCGATAAACATGCAGTCCAGGATTTCATGTCACGGGATCTGCTCGATTTTTTCATTCGCCTTGGCCTCATTGTGGTGGCGGTGGTTGCCTGCGAGGCCATATTCGCACCCTTCCTGCCGATCATGACCTGGGCGCTGATTCTTGCGGTGGCCCTGTACCCGCTGCATCTGTCGATAGCGCGGCGGACCGGCTGGTCGCCGGGGCGCACGGCCACGCTGTTTGTGCTTACGCTGGTGCTGCTCCTGGGCGTACCCACGGTGATGTTGGGCAGCTCCTTCGCCACCCATATCTTCGACGTCATTGGCAACTTTGATGCGGGGGCAACGCAGATTGACCCCCCAGCCGATAGCGTGCGCGAGTGGCCTGTCGTTGGCGAGCACGTCTACGAGGTCTGGCTCGAGGCGAGTGAGGACCTGCCCGCGTTTCTCGACACGCTGCAGCCGCAGCTGAGCAATTTCTCTCGCGCGGCGCTTGAGACGGCGGCATCGACCGCGGGCACGCTGTTTTTCTTTCTCGGTGCGCTGATCATCGCGGGCATCATGATGGCCTATGGTGAATCCGGATCAGCGGCCATGGCTCGGGTGTTCTGTCGCGTTGCAGGAACAACGCGGGGTATGGCACTGCACAAGCTCGCGACGTTGACCGTTCGATCCGTGGCGACCGGGGTTGTGGGGGTCGCCTTTATTCAGGCGTTGCTGCTGGGTGTAGGCTTCATGCTGGCGGGTATTCCGGCGGCGGGTTTGCTGGCCCTGGTGGTCCTTGTGATCGGTATTCTGCAGTTACCCGCACTCATCGTCTCCATTCCCGCGATCGCTTATGTCTGGGGCCTGGGTGATGGCGGCATGATCGTGAATGTGGCCCTCACCGTCTATCTCCTTATAGCTGGCTTTTCGGACAATGTGCTCAAGCCCATGCTGCTGGGCCGTGGCGTTGATGTCCCGATGCCCGTGGTGCTGCTGGGCGCCCTGGGAGGCATGATCAGTCAGGGTATTGTCGGCTTATTTATTGGCGCGGTGATCCTCAGTGTCGGCTATGAGCTCTTTATGGGTTGGGTAGACGACGTACCTGAAGGGAACGATTGATCCGCGATCCATGCTCCGCCGCGTACTCCTGCCACTCTGCATGCTCCCCGCGCTGGTCGTGGGGGGGTGCACGGTGCTTGGCCCTGACTACACGGAGCCCGAACCCGCCTGGCTCGCCGCGTGGCAGCCGGACCTCTACGGACAGCTCGACAGTACGGTCCAAGAGCAGGACTTGAGCCGCTGGTGGCAGCGTTTTGAGGACCCGGACCTGAATGCGCTGGTCGAGGCGGTGCTGGCTCAGAATCCCGGTCTGCTGGCGTCAGGCCTCCAGGTGCTCGAAGCCCGGGCCCGCGTTGGGGGTGCCAAGGCGCTACGCCTGCCCCAGAGCCAGCAGCTCAGTGCCTCGGCGGCCTATCTTCGTCAGCGGCGCAGCGACGGTTTGCTTCCCGCCAGTGATGACAACTTTGGCAGCTACGACGCGGGTATCAGCATCGGCTGGGAGCTGGATTTCTGGGGGCGTTTTCAGCGGGGTGTAGAGTCGGCCGATGCCGCATTCTTTGCTTCTGTGGCGAATCAGCGGGATCTGCAGGTGCTGCTCACCGCCCAGGCCGTGGACCTGTACTACGCGTATCGCACCACCGAACTGCGCATCGCCATCGCCGAGAAAAATGCAGCACTGCAAAAACGTAGCTTTGAGATAACTCAGCAATTGTTCGACAGCGGTCAGGAGTCAGAGCTCGATTTACAGCAGGCGCGTACCCAGTACCTGGCGACGCTCGCTACGATCCCAGGGCTGGAGCAAAGTCTGGTACAGATTCGCAATGCCCTGGCCCAACTGCTGGGGCGTGCGCCCCAGCAGCTCCCCGAACTCGCCAATGCCGCTGAAGCCCTGCCAGTGGTGCCGCCGCTCGCTCTCAAGGGCGTACCTTCACAGTTGCTGCTGCGCAGGCCCGATGTGCGCGCCAGCGCGTGGCAGGCGGGGGCACAATCGGCGCAAATCGGAGTTTCGCAGGCGGACCTTTACCCGGCCCTGTCACTGTTCGGATCCTTTGGCTGGTCAGGAGACAGCCTGGGTATTACCCGCGATGGCACAACCTTCGCGGCGGGGCCGGCGATTCGCTGGAACATCTTTGACTACGGACGTATTCGAGCAAACATTCGCGTGCAGGATGCGCGGTTGCAGCAGGCGCTGGCGGCGTATGACGCGGTGGTGCTGGCGGCGGCACGGGAGGTGGACGATGCGGCGATCGCGGTGCTGAAGACCGCTGAGGCGCAATCCGTATTCCACGATTCCCGCGCTGCCGCCGAGCGTGCACTCGAACTGGCGAACCGACGCTACCGCGAGGGCTACGCGGACTTTCAACGCGTGCTCGACGCACAGCGTGCCCTGGCTGCGCAGGCAGAGAAGGAACTGATCAACGACGGCGCCCATATCTCCGCCGTGATCCAGTTGCACAAGGCCCTTGGAGGCGGCTGGCGCAGCCAGAGCCTCGAGGAAATGATTCCGGAATCGGTGCGCAGCAGCATGCGCGAACGCACAAACTGGGGCGATCTGCTCAGTGAGGCGATACCGGCGCAGCCGGGGCGAGCAACTTCAGGAGGTGGCAAGTGAGCGAAGCAGACGCTCCCGAGACAGAAAAAACCGGCGGCAAACTCAATCGCTCGGTGCTGATTGTGGCGGCCCTGATTGCCGCGTCGCTACTTTGGTATCTGGCATCGGACCGATATGCGCCCTTTACCAGCCAGGCCCGTGTGCAGGGCTATGTGGTGGGTGTGGCACCGGAGGTGGCCGGCAACGTCACGCAAGTCTGGGTAAAAAACAATCAGGAAGTAGAGCAGGGGCAGCGCCTGTTCGAGGTGGACCCGTCGCAGTACCGCATTGCACTGGCGCGAGCCGAATCGGATCTCGAAAATGCCCGCAGTCAGGTCCAGGCGGGCAATGCCGCGGTAGCGTCGGCGCGCGCAAACCTGGATGCCGCACAGGCCAATGAATTGCGTGCACGGCAGGACTTTCAGCGCCTGAAGCGCCTGCGCGAGACCGACCCCGGTACGATTTCACTGCGGCGACTGGAGTCGTCCCAGGCATCGCTGGACCAGGCGCGGGCCAAGGTTACCGCCGCGGAGTCCGAGATTCAGCGCGCCATCGAGCAGAAAGGGGGCGACGATGACGACAGCAATGCCATTCTGCTATCGGCGCAGGCAGCGGTAGAAAAGGCACGCCTTGACCTGGCCAATACCGTGGTGATCGCACCCTCGCGGGGTTTGATTACGGATCTGCGCGCCGACGTAGGCCTGTACGCGGGCACGGGCAAGCCGGTGATGACGTTGATCGCGATTCACGATCTATGGATCAGCGCTGAGTACACCGAGAATAATCTGGGGCACATGGTGGCCGGTGCCGAAGCAGAAATCGTCTTCGATGCCGTGCCTGGACGGGTTTACTCCGGCAACGTGCGTAGCCTTGGCCTGGGTATCAGCGCCGGTCAGGCCCCGGCGCCGGGCACGTTGCCGTCGGTCAGTAACGATCGGGACTGGCTGCGCCAGGCGCAGCGATTCCCCGTAGAAGTCGGCTTCGCGGATGCCGATCAGGAGCTCCAGCGACAGCTGCGCATCGGGGGCCAGGCCTCGGTGATCGTTTACAGCGACGATGCGGCGCTGACGAGACTGTTGGGGCGCTTGTACATCCGGCTCATGAGCTGGCTGTCGTACGCTTACTGACCGTGATGCTCGCCGAGCACCGAGCGCTTCGTCTGGCCCTGGCTGCGGCGCTCGCGCTGGCGGCAGCCTACGGCCTGGCCATTCCCCTGCCATTTCTTGCGCCGGTATTCGTGGTCATCCTGTCTACGATGCCCGGACCACCCATGGGGCCAAAGGCGCTTCTGGTGCTGGTGTTGGTGATGTGCCTGGGCCTGGGGTCCGGTCTGTTGCTGATTCCCATGCTGGCGTATTACCCCGTGACAGCGATCCTGACCGTGGCGCTTGGCCTGTTTCTCGCCATGTACATCACCCTGATCCTGGGTAAACGGGTGCCGGGCATGTTTCTGACGATCGGCTTTACGCTCATCTCCGTTGCCGGAACGGTCGATTACCTGCTCGCCATAACCGTGATTCAATCCCTGGCGCTGGCCTTGGTTATCGCCGTGATTTGCCAGTGGGTCGTGTATCCGTTCTTTCCCGAATTGCCCGGCGTTACTCCGGCACCCGAGGCGGCACCGGGACCCGAACCCTCTGCCTGGCTGGCGCTGCGTGCGGCACTGATTGTACTGCCGGCTTACCTGCTGGCGCTGACGAACCCATCTCAGTACCTCATGACCATTATGAAAAGCGTTTCGCTGGGCCAGCAGTCCTCCATGATGGATGCACGCCATGCGGGCAGGGAACTGATTGGTTCGACGTTTGTGGGCGGGATCATGGCCGTGCTGTTCTGGATGGCGCTTAAGGCGCACCCCACGCTTTGGATGTTCTTTCTGTGGATGCTCGCCTTCAGCCTGTATGCCAGTGCACGTCTGTACCGGGCGCGACCCACTAGTTTTGCTCCATCGTTCTGGGTCAATGCTCTGGTCACCATGCTTATTCTGTTGGGTCCGGCGGTGGAGGACAGCGCCAACGGCAACGACGCCGCGAGTGCCTTCGCCATGCGTTTCGTGACCTTCGTGGCCGTTACGCTTTACGCCTGGGGTGCTCTGTACTTTCTTGAATACTGGCGTGGTCGGCGCCTGAACCTGGCGGCCACGCGGGGCCAGGCTTTGACTGCTCACAGTGATATGAGTTAAACGCGTAGACCAGAATCTGCGCCACCAATCGTCACACAACAATAAGGAATAACAATGAGTACCTCGCTTTCTCTGCCCGCAAAAATCCTTCTGGGGCTTGCGGTCCTCTTTGGCCTTTTTTACCTCGCCATGGGAGTGCTCTGGCTTGCCGCGCCAGCGGTGGCGGCGGGGGCGCTAGGGGCTTCACTGTTGCAGGGGACGGGGTTGGTGACCCAGCTCGGAGACAGCGCGTCGTTTTTTATTTGTTCGGGCCTGTTTATGCTGCTGGGTGTAGTCCAGCGTAACAGTAGCCTGCTCTTTGCCGGGGGGCTGCTGATCGGTCTGGTGGCCCCCGTGCGGTTGTTTGTCTGGCAGTACTATCAGGCGCCGCTGACGTTGGAGCCCATAATTGCCGAGACCGTCACGTTTCTGGTGCTGATGTCGGCGGCGCGGACCGTTCAGTTGCGATAGAATCAGGCTTGCGGGGGCTTTGGCTGCCGCGACCCCAGGGATTGCCGAGGCCCGCTGATTCGGCGCTGGCGACCCCCAGAAGGGTATTTAAAAGATCTTTTTTGGATCATTGTGGCGTTCAATTCAGAGGTTATTTGTAACATGAAAATTATGGTTGTCGACGACAGCAAGGCCATGCGCATGATCGTGATGAAGACCCTGCGCGACGCAGGCTTCAGCGGTCACGACATTATCCAGGCGGGTGACGGCAAAGAGGCGCTGGACCTGATTCTGGAGGACCGTCCAGACCTGGTGCTGTGTGACTGGAATATGCCCAACATGACGGGTCCGGAACTTCTGGCCGCGCTCAAGGACGAGAACATCAACCCTCCCTTCGGCTTCGTCACTACCGAAGCAACGCCGGCGATGAAAGAGCAGGCAGAAGAACTGGGTGCGCGTTTCCTGATCGCCAAACCCTTCACGGCCGACACCTTTGAAGAAACGCTTTCAGCGTATATTCGCTGACCTTCGGGCCGGGATCGGTTCCCGGCACCTGCATTCCGGCTCGCCGCCACCCCACGAGGTAAAGTTCCATGTCTGTACCCGTCCCCAATTCCGATGATCTGCGCCGCATGCTGTCGATGATGTACAGCGGTTTGACTGTCACCGAGGGCAGCCCTGTCCCCGTTGAGGATGGCAAATGTGTGGTGGCTATTTATCTCTGTGATGACGATACGCCCATCGGTGCCGCCGTTACGGATTTTCCCTTTGCCGCCTACAGCGGCGCTGCGCTGACGCGAATTCCCCCCGGTGGGGCAGAGGACGCGGCACAGTCCGGTGACCTCAGTGAAAGCATCCTTGAGAACGTGCACGAGGTCTTCAATATCTGTTCCCGTCTTTTGATGTCCAACGACAGTCCGCACCTGCGCCTGGGCCCGGTATACACCAGCCTGGCAGACGTGCCCGAGAATGAGGCGGCGATCCTGCACAATCCCGTGAGTCGATCTGACCTGGAAGTTGATGTGCCCAACTACGGCAGCGGGATGATCTCGTTCATCGGTGGGGCCTGATTCCTCCGTCGGTACGGCGGTCTGAATTACCTCGCCCACGCGCTGCTGGCGGAACCCCACCGCTTCAGCCTCATCGGTAACATTGCCGGTGATCTCGTGAAAGGGCCCCTCTCGGGGCTCTCTCTTCATCCTCTGGTAGCCATTGGTGTGCGCCGTCACCGCCAGGTGGATGTGCTCACTGATCAGCATCCCCAGTACCAGGCGTTGCGCAGCTTGTTTGGCGACGAGCATCGACGCATTTCGGGCATCGTGCTGGACATACTCTTTGATCATTACCTGTACCGGCACTGGTCGCGCTTTAGCGACTGGCCTGTGGGTGAGTTTCGTGAGGGGGTTTACGCAGTGCTGCGGGACGGCGAGGCATTCCTGCCGCAGGCGCTCGCCCAGGTCGCGCCGCGCTGGATTGAAGCAGACTGGTTGCGGGTCTACGAGAGCATAGATGGTGTTGAAGCGGTACTGGGACGTATGGAACGACGTAGCCGGCATCGCCTGTCGCTTCGGGAGGCGTTGACTACCGTGCTTGAGCACGATGCGATTCTGGAGCAGGGCTTTTTGCAGGTATTTTCTGAAGTGCAGCGCGTCATTGAGGGCGGTTGCTCTCGCGCCTACTGACAGAGTGCTTCTACTGTGTCTGACGCCGCAACCAGGCGGTGGTGATAGCAAGCAGTTCCTCTGCCGTTGGATGGAGCTCGTCGGGCGAGGACTCAAGGACATTGAAAACATGGTCCGCGCCCGCGAGCGCCACCACCTGACTCGCGGGGTGAGTAGAGGTGGCGACCAGATCGACACTCTGTCGATAGTCCACGGTGGTGTCAGCGAGACCTGCGATCGCCAGCACGGGGCCGTCAAAGTTTTTCATCTGCGAGAGCGTACGCTGCACACGGAGTTCTTCGAACCACGACACGTCAAAATTCAGCGGTGCGGGTAGCCAGGGATAGCTGATCGGCACGTAGCCATCGCGCGCCGCTGTCTCGTAGTGTGCTTCGAACAGCGCGTTGAAGCTGCCTATGCCATCAACCGCTACCGACGACCAGGTAGCGAGAAAGCGCACCCGCTTCGATGCCAGTACCAGGCGTTGGGCGATCAATCCGCCCTGGCTGAAGCCCACGACACCCAGTCGGTTCGGGGCAATTTCTGGATGCGCTGCAAGGTACTCCAGCGCAAGCGTTGCGTCGCGTACGGCGCTGGTCAGGTTATAGCGACGGTGGTCTACAGGACTGTCGCCCGATCCCGCGAAATCGATTCGCAGACTGGCGATACCCGCGTCCGCGAGGCGTTGGGCCAGGCGCTGATACAGGCCCCCGACCTCGTTCTTGTGGCTGGCAGTACCATGGAGTAGCACCACTGCTGGGGCGGGTGTGACTTCTGGCAGCGCGAGAATAGCGGGCACTGAATAGGGGCCGCCCTCCAGCATAAGCGGCTGCGCCAGCACCCGCTGTGTCAGCAGAAGCGTGAGTGCTCCCAGCAAAAGGCATTGAACAGGCTTCATTGTCATCGCGAATTCAACCTAAAAACTCACTTTGCACTATACGCCCTCGAGTACAATGGCACCCCATGGGTGATGCAACGCTGCAGATTCGTCGGGGGATAGCCGAAAGCATCCCCCTTTTTATACCCGCGATCCCCTTCGCGCTGGTCTTTGGCGTGGTCGTGGGTGAGAGCGGGGTCGCTCCGTGGCTGGGCTGGAGTTCCTCGCCAATCGTCTTTGGCGGCGCTGCGCAGATAACGCTACTCAGCCTGCTGGGCGAGGGTGCATCGGTGGCGGCGGCGGTGACTGCTGCGCTGATCGTGGGCGCCCGGCACCTGCTCTACTCCGTGACCCTGGCCCCCCGGTTTCAGAACCAGCCCCGGTGGTTTCGCTGGCTCGGTCCCTACGTCTTGATCGATCAGGTGTTCGCGCTGGCGATGGTGCGCCACGACGAAGACCCCGCGGCGTTCCGGCGCTATTTTCTCAGTGTGGGTTTCACGTTCTGGACCCTGTGGATGCTGTGCACGGCGGCGGGATTGTTCATCGGACCACTGGTGCCAGACAAGTGGCAAATCGCCTTTGCGGCACCTGTTCTATTTACTGCGCTATTGGTCACGGCGGTGGATCGCTGGCAAAAATTGCTGGTGGCGGTGGTGGCCGGCGGACTCACGGTGGTGTTTGCCGATCTCCCCAATCGCTCCGGCTTGCTCGTCGGTGCGCTTCTGGGGATTGGTCTTGGGTTGCTACTGGAGCTCGTGAGGCGACGCAAATGACGGTGGCGTTGGCGATTGTGCTGACCGGGATCGGTACCTACCTGAGCCGGGCGATCTTTATCGTCGCGCTGGCAGAGCGTCGTTTTCCGCCCCTTGCACTGCGCGTGCTGGAATACGTCGCGCCGGCGGTGATGGGCGCTCTTATTGTCTCGATGCTGACCACACCCTCGGGTGACGTGCAGATCGCCGCACCGGAGCTTGTCGGCCTGGGGGTGGCGGCGCTGGTGGCATGGCGATCCCGCAACCATATTCTGACCCTGGTGGCTGCCATGTTCTCTTTCTGGTCGATGCTGGCGCTGTTTGCCTGAGTGGTATCAGCGCCGCAACACCGAGAGCAATTCGACATGGGGTGTCTGCGGGAACAGGTCGACGGGTTGCACGGATTCCAGCGCGAAGCCGCTCGCCAGCAGGATCTGGGCATCGCGCCGGTAAGTCGCAAGATCACACGAGATGTAGAGCGCCGTGTTCAGCTCGACCGCCCGGCTAAGAAGCGCCCCCATTTCGGCGAAACCATCGCGGGGTGGATCCAGCACCAGCAGCGTCGCGTTTTCGCATTGGGCGTCGAGTTGGGACACGCCATCGCGTCGAGCGAGATCCGCGCACGTGGCGGTGACGCCGCGTAGCTCGCGGGCCGCGAGTTCCTCTATGGCAGGTGCGAAGCTGTCCACCGCCAATACGCTCGAGCAGTACTTAGCCATGACTTGCGTAAAGTTTCCAGAACCGGCGAACAGTTCTACCGCCGCCGGTGGGGCATTCAGCGCAGCAAGCTGGGCTTCGAGCCACTGGATCATGCGCTGGTTCTGTTCAGTATTGCCCTGGCGAAATGGGCGCCGCTGTTCGGGCGTGATCGTGTCGGCAGTCACGTCATCGTCGATATGCAGCGTGGACCAGGCGCGCTGTCGTGCTGGCCGCCACGCAGGCTCGGGCAACCGCTGGCGAAGGTCTGCCAGCGTCTGCTGGTTCCGCTCGTTGAGGATCGGGCAAACGGTGATATCCACGATATTCCGCGACCCTGCGGCCATATATCCCAGCTGTTTGCCGTCGCTTTTGAACTGGGCGCGGTTGCGATACCCCAGAGCCTGCGGTGACCCCCAGATGGGAGCGATGAGCTCGTCCTGGCACAGCCCGGCGAGAGCAGACGTGACACGCGTGGCTTTGGCCTGCAGCTGCGCCGGGTAACTCATGAACTGCCAGGGGCAGCCACCGCAGTATTCGCCAGAGAAGCCGTGGTGCGGGCAGGGAGGGTCGATACGATCTGGTGATGGATGAGTGAGTTTCAGGGCCTGGGCAAAGCCGATGCGACCTTTGGTGCCCGTTACTTCGAAAACGCCTTCTTCACCCGGCCAGACGCCCGGCACAAAGAACACGCGCCCGTCATCCCGGGCAACCACGCCGTGCCCCTGGCTGTTCAGGTCTCGCACTGAGCCTGAAAAGGGCTCGCTGCGCTCGCCCTGGCGCTGTTTCGCCGCCGAGCGCTGACCATTTCGTTTGCCGTACCGTCGTTTCATGGGGGAATGGTTTCATGCGCTGGCTCTGTTGCCTAGAGGTTCCGTGAAATCGAGATTCGCGCAACACTCGTTCCGCAAATTGGTGCTTGAGCTTTATCGGTCGAGGTGAAATGAATACCGGTGCGCTATGCTGGGATCAGGCTACTCACACAAGGATTTGCTCATGATTGGATATGTCACCCTGGGAACCAATGATCTGGAACGCGCCACGGCCTTCTATGACGCCCTTTTTGCCGAGATGGGTGGGTCGCGCATGATGGAAGAAGAGGGCTATTTTGTAGCCTGGAGCTCCGAAGCACCGGGGGCAGCCCTGGCGGCCTCACGTCCCTTTGACGGCAACGCCGCCACGGTCGGCAACGGAGTCATGGTGGCGCTGGCGGTAGCTACGGAGGATGACGTTCAGCGCGTACATGCCCGGGCCCTGGAACTGGGAGGGTCCGACGAGGGCGCTCCCGGTCCACGCGGCGACAATTTTTACGCCGGCTACTTTCGCGATCTCGACGGCAACAAACTCAACGTATTCGTCGCGGGTTGATTGGCTGAGTAAAGGGCGCTGGCGAATCCGCGGTCATCGTCTGCGTTACGTTTTGTGGATGTACGAAATCCGGACTCATAGCGCCTTTCGTGCAACGACGATAAAGCTATCGGGTCGGTCGGGCATAGTTTCGGCCACGTAAACCAGTTTCATGCCCAGATACCGAACGACCTCCACGATCTCGTCCTGCGTCCAGACGTGGAAGTGGATGACATCATTGGCAAAGCGAAAGTCCCAGTCCCACATCGCCGCGCCCCACTGACGCTCGTATTCGCGCTTCTCGAGAGCGAAGTTCTCATTCGCGGACCAGCCCAATTCGATCTCTTCGATGTGACTGCGATCCGGCTCATCGGTCAGCTTGGCCAGATCTTCAATGTGATGGGCGAGCGTGGTCTTGGCGCGATGTCGATCAAAGGTGCGATCACCGTGGGGCAGTATCAGAAAGAGCGTGCCCCCGGGGCGCAGCACACGCAGCCATTCATGCAGGGTCTTCAGCGTGTTCTGGCAGTGCTCGAGAACGTGCGAGGCAATGAGGTAATCGTAGCTGGCATCA
The DNA here is from genome assembly GCA_030433415.1 of Gammaproteobacteria bacterium. GTDB lineage: Bacteria > Pseudomonadota > Gammaproteobacteria > Pseudomonadales > Halieaceae > Congregibacter. Next base: position 66,745 of record JAUIMF010000006.1, read on the forward strand.
GCACGGGGAATCGCCGATGCCTCTGCCACCAAATCCGGTGAGCGCGTGCCATCCTTGTTGTCGGTATGTTTATCGAGGTACTCCGTGCGCCCCCGGTCGCCATAGGGATGCTTACCCGGGCCGATCTCGATGCCCTGGCCTGCACAGAGCCGGCGAACCAGGCGATGCGTGGAGCCGGGGCGGTATCGGGCATAGAGAGCATTGAGGTGCTGGCGCAGGGAATCCGGAAGCAGACTGGCGATGGGGCTGAGTCGGCTCAAGTTGAATCTCGCTATTGTGGATTCGCTCGAGCATACCCTGTTATGCCGCTGGTGTGCCAAAACCAGCGGCGGTTGGGGTGAGCGAGAACTCAGGTCACCACAGACAGGAACGTGTCGTGGAGTTTGCGGTGGGCGACATCCAGGCCGCCACCTTCACCGAGGCCTTCCCAGGTCCAATGGATCGGCTCCCAATCCGGGTAGGGCGCGGTGCCGCCCATGAAGGTCTCGAAGCGATTACCCGAGGGGTCCCAGGCGTAGATGGTTCCACCACGGGTAATGCCGTGGCGCGTGGGGCCAATATCGATCTTGACGTCGTTGACCGCCATGATGTCGGCGGCGCGCAGAACGCGTTCCCAGGAATCGGGCAGGAACGAGATATGGTGCAGCCGTCCCGGCTCGGGATGCTCCACAAAGGCTATATCGTGTGCCTTGTTCGAGCATGACAGCCACAATGCGCCTTTCTCGTCACTGTCGGGTAGCGTTACATATTCTGTCAGGTAGAACCCCAGTACGTTGGTAAAGAGGTCCAGTACCTCTTTGACATTGGGTCCGTAAAGCAGCATGTGGTCAAGGCGTACGGGACAGATACCCTTGTCGTGACCGGGGCACCAGGACTTGGGGTTTACCTGGCCCAGGGGATTGCCGAACTGCGTTTTGGTCGCGTAGAGCTCCATGGTGTGTCCGGTGGGGATCACAAAGCGAACGCGCTCACCGGTTTCGAGCATGTCGCCCGCAGGCACGCGCTCCGTCGCAACGCCGTAGGCGTTCAGGTCTTTCTCGAGTTGATCGAGCGTCGCCTCGTCGGCGACTTTAAAGCCCACGAACTCCACCCCGGCGGTGTCGGCTTCACGCAGGATCACGCTGCTGTGATCGCGTTCCTCGAAGGTCTTGAAGTAAACCCTGCCTTTGTCGTCGCGGCCGGTCTCTACCAGGCCCATGACGTTGGTATAGAAATCTACACCTTCATTGAGATCGAGTACGTTGAGCAGCATGTGGCCCGGCCGTGTTACGCCTGTCAGTGCCATGATTTTTTCCTCTTAGCATTAAACACCGGGTATGGAATCTAGCGGTGCAGTGCGACTTGCGAAAGCGCTTAATCACGGCTCGTTGATGTTGATCAAAAATCGGGCTCGATTTGTTGTACGCGGCGCGGAATCTGTCTTGTGACCCGCTTGAACGACTGGTTCAGGCTCTGGGCAGACGCCGCGATTTTCTGGTTGAGATGTTTCAGAACGCGTAGTTCACATTGAGTCCAAGCAATTCCTGGTTTTCATTGCTGCGGCCGGTTACGGTTGTGACGTACGCTTCAAAGCTCAGGCGTTCACCCCGTTGCGTGCGCAGGCCGGCATTGACTACGAAGCCATTGTCGTCGGTGACGGTGCGTGACTCATTGGCGTCGACCTCGTAGCCCAGCGACAGGTAGGGGTTCCAGCGCTCACCGTGGTAGCTGACTTCGCCGGCGATACTGAAGCGACCGAGCGTGAGGTCCTTCAACTGCACGACTTCACCGCGACCCGTTCTGTAGGCATCGTAGCTTTCTCTGGAATAGTTGTAGGCGGCCTTCGCCAGATACGACAGATTCCCACGCTGCATAACCGCTGTCAGATCCAGGCCCACAGACAAACGCTCGGAATCAAAGTTTGCCCGCTGGGCCTCGCGTGCGCCAAAGGCTTTTTCTTCCAGCTCGTTGTCGAGCTGCGCCCAGGTGAAATTGATGCTGCTGTACAGCCAGTCATTGAAGGCGATGCCACCGTAGGCGCCAACAAGAATACCGTCGTTTTCCTGCACGCCCGATATGGCGCGATATTCCACTTCGCTGTCTTCATAGCCTGCGAACAAACCCAGGACGGAGCGGGAGCCAACCAGGCGATCTGCTCCCAGAAGGAAGTTCGTGGTGTCGCCATCGATTTTCTGCAGCCCCGTTGCGCCGGGCAGCACTGCGCGCTGGTCGTAGCGGGTGGGTGTGACGTTGAGCCAGACGCTACCCGTTGCCCCCATGTCCGCAGCGGTTTCATCACCGGCCGAAAGACCTGTGGCAAAACCGATGGGGCTGGCGGCAACGGCGCTGGTACCACTGCCGGTGCCCAGCAGGCTCATAATGCTGTTGGCGACCTGGGTCTGGATAATTTCGGGTACTACCCGCACAAATACACTGAGCTGTTGTGCATTGGTGGTTTCGAGAATATCGCCTTGAATCAGACCGTCGATTCGCTCCAGTGTCAGAACCACGCTCTCGGCTGTGTAAGACAGCGATGCGTCAAGGTAAGGCTGGGTCGTGTTGACACCCGCGAAGGTGCCCGACAGCCCACCATCGGCGCGCAGAATGGTGTAGTCCCGTGCGACGGACCAGGTGCCGTCGTTGCTGACGGCATTCACCTGGCCACCGTTAAGCGCGATCGTGCCGGTCGTCGAGAGCAGGTCGCTGGTACCATCCTCAAGCGCGTCTATCCGAAACACCACGCTGGAGTCGAACACCAGATTGGGTGCGGGTAGGGACTCGGTCGTCGCAACCCCGTCGGCGAGGTCGAAGGTACCGCTCAGGTTGACCTGTTCGAAGTCTTCAAAGTTCGCAGTGACCCGATTGGCGCCGCCAAGCGAGACATCCAGAAAACGCAGAATGTCGAAGCCATCATCACCACTCACCGTGCCCGTCACGATCAGTCCGCCCCGAGCCACAAAGGTATCGTTGCCCGCGCCGAGGGTCACGGAGCCGTTGATATCACCACTGGAATCGACGGTGTCGTCGTCACTGCCAAGGGTGATATTGCCCGCGAGCGTACCCGTATTTTCGATCGATGTTGTACCCGAAAATACGATATCGCCTTCGATCAGGCCCCGGTTTACCACGCTGAGGCCGTCTGCGGTTCCCGAGATTGCGGTGGGGCCGCGAATGATTCCCGCGGACTCGTTGACGATAGACATGCTGCCCTGGTCGATGGCAATCGCACTGGGGGAGAACGTGGTGTCCTGAATGATCTCGATGGTGCCGGTATTGGTGAGATTCATGTTCTGGATTCCCGCCAGCTTGCCGACGCCGACAAAGCCCGCCCTGATCAGCCCGTTGTTGACCACATCTACCGAGTCATTCCACAGATCCGGTGTTGTCGCGACCAGCGATGGTACAAAGGCGAATATGCCGTAGCCGTTCTCTTCGCTGCGGGCGATGATCGTGCCTTCGTTGGTGACTGTGCCAGCCTGAAATTCAACGCCCTCGCCCGTCGCGTCGATGATCCCGCTGTCGGTGTTCACGAAGGTCAAGGTCTGGGTATCAAAGTCCGACTGCTCGGGTGTCGTACCCAGTTCGACGAAGTGATCCAGAAATTCGCCGCTGCCATTGCCGCCGTCGAGCAGGCTGCCGTCGAGGGTGATCGTGCCACTGTTGGTGAAACTGCTGCGACCACCGATTTCAAAGGCCGCACCACCCGGTGCGACGGGGCTGGCGAAGTCGGAACCCGATGCCAGTACCGTACCCGCATTGGTGAAGCTCACGTTGTAGCTTTGACTACCATCAAAGGGCGAGCCCAGAAAGATTCGTGCGCCGGTCAGTAGCCCGCCTGCTTCATTGGTGATGGTCATATTGTCGGCAAATTCAATGCCGGGTGTCTGGCGACCATCCCTGACGAAAACGATGGGGTCAAAATTGATCCCGCCGGCCACGGGTGTAAATCCCACATCGAAGGTTCCGGAGTTGGTGATGACGATGTCATCGGCTTCGCGCCAACGCACCAGGGTGCCGGTGGTATCGGGTCCGAGACGGATGATCCCCGTGAGAGACACCGTGCCGGGCACCGTGCCGTCGCCACCGTAGACCACCACGGGATTGCCGAAGATGCCACCGCTGAAGTTGCTGCCTGAGACTGAGATCGTGCCGTTGTTGGTGATGGTGTAGGCCGATACGTTGCCGCTAGTGGCGTTGAAGGGAGAGCCCAGGAAGAGTGCGGTGCCACCAAGGGAGGAGTCTGCGGGCGCCATGGCTATCACGCCGTTGTTGGTGATGCTGGCCCCACCGCTGAGCGCCAGATTGGATACGACGCCGGATGCGCCGATGTTCAGCGATGACAGTGGTACAAAAGTGTTGATATCAAAGTTCTCTGTGTCGAGCGTTGCGCTTCCTACGCTGCCATCGACATTAATTTCGAATGGTGGGGGGTTGTTCAAGTCCGCTGGATCGGCCACCGGCAGAATAATCAGCTCATCGATGCTGACTCCGCCGGGCACATTGATTGTTGCCCCATTGACGAAGTCCTCGGGTGTCACAAAGAAGGAGGTGGTGCCAGGGCCGAGGTTGATGACTTCCTGCGTCAGACCACTGATCGGATTCAGGGAGAGTGCAACACCCAGGTAACAGACGCTGGCCCGAGGATGCCAGAACCGGTCCTGCGATCGATTACGGACCTGCTTGCCTATCGCCATGGCCTGTACGGCGGTGGCGAGACGAGTCAGCGAACAGAGTGTGTACTGCGTGAACGACGGTTGTCGCGAATCCATGTGGTTTTCCCTATGCTGCCCAGGCAATGATTGGCGCAGGCAGTTATCAGTGATCATTCTCCAACGGGACCGAAGCGCCCGTGGCAGGAATTCGGCCTTCTACCGCCCCTACGCGTGTTTTAGGAGGATTTGGGTTCATTGCATCGGGTTGTTGCTGGTGGGATGTACGGGGTTTGGGGGTGATAGCGCGGAACCACGGCGACTTGCCAGTCTTGTTGATCCCGGCTGGAGCGTGGCACTGCATGAGGCGGGTGATGTCGCCGTTGCAATAACCTGGCGCCGCGATCACGATCAAGCGTTCTCATCGGGTACGTCCGACGTCCTCACGGTTTTCATCGAGGGCGATGGTTATGCATGGCAAACGCGCTCATTGCCCTCGCAAGACCCCACGCCGCAAAACCCCCTGGCACTCAAACTTGCGCTCTCGGGCGTCGGGAATGCGCGTATGGCCTATATGGCCAGGCCGTGCCAGTTCGAAGCCCGGTCGTACCGCGGCTGCGAACCGGATTTATGGACGCATCGTCGCTACGGCGAGAAAAATCTGGCTGCAATGTCTGGCGCCCTGGACCAACTGAACAAGGAGGGTAAAGCGGTGATTTTAGTGGGCTATTCCGGGGGCGGCGTCATGGCGGCCCTGCTCGCTGCCACGCGGGTCGATGTGGTGGGATTCGTCACCATCGCGGCGAACCTGGATACCGTGTCCTGGACCCGCCATCACGGCGTATCGCCGCTGTCGGGCTCCCTGTCTCCATTGGATTACACCTCACGCCTTGCCGCGACCCCGCAGGTGCATTGGGTCGGTGGCGCCGATGCCGTTGTGCCGCCCACAATTGTGTCGACCTACCTGAATAAGATTGGATTGGCCGAGAGCGGGCACCTGGTAATAAAGACTGACTACGATCATCGCTGCTGCTGGGTGCGGGACTGGCCGCAGCTGTACACGCAAGCCATGAAACGTTTGAGTTGGCAGATCACGCAACGTGAGCCTGAGCGGTGATGCGTCGGTTGCTTCGCAGCGCCGGTGTTCGTGCCCTGATGATCTGTCTGTTGCTGTCTTCAGTTTTTGCTCATGCCCAGTTCGGTGCCAATCGAGCGGTACAGCGAGCGATTGAGGTCAACACCCGCAATGCCCTGCAACGTGTGCAGTTGTCCATGCAGGTGAGAGAGAGCGCCGGGAAGGTCGTGATGCACAGCAACAGCCGCGACGGCCGGTACTTGCTGCTGGTTTTTGCCGACAATCGCCCGCGGGTGTGGGATCTCGAAAAAAGCCGCTACTGGGATCAGTTTGAAAGTCTCGCATCGCCGATCCTCGCCGGGGCTATCGCCGGCGACATGAGTTTTTTTACGGTGCATCGTGATGGACGCATTGCCCGCTGGGAGCACGGCGCTTCGACACCTGTCGCTATCACCAAAACGATGCTCCCTGGAGTCGTGGCTGCGGAATTGGCGCGTACCGGTGAGCTGATTGTGGTTGCCGAGGATGGAGGACTCCACGTTTTCGCCACCACGCTCGCGCCTCTCGGCCAGGCCACCGCTGATCTGACGGTATCCACTGCACCGATGGCGATGGATCCTTCCGGAGAAATTCTCGCCACCGCCACCAGCAACGACACGTTACAGCTCTGGAGTGCTCGCGATGGTACACCCGTTGCAAAGCTTACAGGCCTGCATGGCATGACGGCATTCACCTTTGGTGATGAGTCCCGTCGCGTATTCATTGCCACTGACGGCAAGGTTGCAGAGTGGGACGTGAGTCGGTCTTCATCAGTCGGCGAATTCCCATGCCCTTCGGCGTGTCGCATCAAGCGCTTGCTGGTGAACTCCGCAACGCAATCCCTTATAGCGGTGCTGGAGAGCGGAGAGCTGCTGCGCTGGACCGATAGGCAAGACGTGCCGACACCCTTGAGTCCCCCCGCAGATCTAGCGACCGTGACCACCGCCGCGTCGACTCCTGTGCTTATCGGCGGCACGACCGATGGGCTTGTGCAGTTTTCGCATCTTGAACGTGCTGGTGCCCTGTTGACCCTGGTGTCCACGCGCCGTGGTTGGGCCATGATCGATCCGCTGGGCCGTTTCGACGGTCAGGCGGGTCAGGATATCGGGGTGTCCTGGGCGAATGATGATTTTGATTTTCCACTGGCGAATTTTGTCGATACGCATTTTGAACCCGGATTATTCAATCAATGGTTACGGGGCGGTGATGGCTATCTGACCGACCCGGAGGCCATCGCAGATGGGGTTCTGGCACCGCCCACCATCGCACTGGAGTTGACGGCGGTGGACGAGGGGGCGCGTCAATTCATCGACGTAAAGGTGACGGTCACTGACAATGGTGGAGGGGTCGGGCAAACGAACCTCTATCATCTGGGCCTGAAGGTGAGCGATGAAAAACTCACGGGTCGCAGTAGCGGGGTCGAGAACGGCAAGGCGGTTGCGGTTACCACCTGGCGCGTCCGCGCGCTCCCCGGCGAGAACACGTTCACGGCGAAGGTGAAAGACATCGACGGAGTCCTTGCGCCGGCAAGGGTGGACTCGGTCGGTGTCGCAGGGCGCAGCGTCGATCCGGCTCTGCATTTGCTGGCAATAGCGGTAGACGATTACGGCGATGCGCGACTCAACCTCAACTACTCCACCGCCGACGCTGCTGCGGTTGTCGCGCAGTTGGAAGCGCATGCAGGGAGGATGTTTTCGGCGGTGCACAGTACGGTGATAAGCAATCGGGCGGCGACGCGGCAGGGTGTGTTGGCGGCGCTGCGCAAACTGCGCGATGCAAGCCCGGAGGATGTGATCGTGATCTATGCCGCCACCCATGGCGATGTGATCGACGAAGAGTTTCACGTGCTTCTGCAGGGGTTGCGATATCCCCTGTCGGCCCGCCGAGCCAAGAAGACGGGGATTGCCTTTGATGAGTTCGCCCAGGAGTTGGAGCAGCTGGATGCCCGTCGCGTTGTGTTGCTGCTCGATACCTGCAAGTCGGGAGATGCCCTTGAAGACCTGCAGAGCGAATTCCGCGACCGCCGGGCCCTGCAGCGTTTTGGTAACCTCCTGGGTGTGCACCTGATAGCGGCGACGGCCAAGGGCCAGCTCGCCACAGAAAGCAGCGTACTTGGGCACGGAGTTTTTACGTACAGTATTGTCGAGGGGCTGCAGGGCAAGGCCGATCGTGCTCCGGCCGATGGTCTGGTAACCGCCTCTGAACTGGCGGGCTTTGCCGAGACAGGCGTGCCGGCGTTGAGTGCGCGATACGCCGCGTTTCCCCAGTGGCCTACGATTTATGCGCGAGGCTTTGATTTCAGTGTAGCGGTGCAGCCTGCAGAGAATGGGCAACATGGGCAGTAATCCCGACAACGCTACAGAAACGGTGCTTGTGGCCGAGGAGGCGCCTGTCACCGTTGAAATCCCTGGTTACGAGATCCTCCGCTCCCTGGGCAAGGGTGGTATGGGCATGGTCTACCTCGCGCGACAGGTGGGCGTGCTTGAGCGAGACGTGGCCCTGAAGACGATACTGCCCAAGCATGTCGACGACGTATTTCGCGCCTATTTTCTGCGTGAAGGGCAGCGTCAGGCCAAGCTGCACCATCCCAATATCTTGCCGATCTTCACCGCCGGCGAAGCGGGTGACCTGCTGTACCTGTCGGTTTACTACGCGAGAAATGGCAGCCTGCGCGAGCGCCTGGAAGCCGGCAGCTTGGATCAGTCGCAAACTGTCGAGATTGTCTGTGACGTGCTGTCGGCGCTGAATCACGCGCACTCTGAACTCGACGTGCCTATGGCGCACCTGGATATCAAGCCCGAGAACATTCTCTTCGACGGTGACAACGTTTTTCTCGCCGATTTTGGCATCGCCAAAATCCTCGCCGAAGAAGGCACCGCCATGGGCGTGGTCGCCGGCGATCCGCGCTACTGGCCACCGGAGCAGCAGATCAACAAGGCGACGACCAAAAGCGATATCTACGCCCTCGGCATCATGTTTTTCGAGATGCTTGCGGGTGAGCGTCCGCCTTCCGAGCTTCGCAGTATTGCATCGGCGCCGCAGGCAAAAGCGTTGGCTCGCAAGCTGCCCCCTGATGCACGCAAATACGGCTCACTGATCGCGAGCTGTCTCAGTCCCAATCCAGCGGCAAGGCCCGATGCGGCGATGTTGGCAAAAGCGCTTCGGCAGTTGAGCACGCCGCGGGGAATCTCACGGCGTGTGCTGGCCTGGGCTGCCGTCGTCGTGCTGTCAGTCATCGCCGTGAGTCAGCCGGTCGTGCGCGAAGAGATTCGTGACCGCTGGGTGTCGGCGTTTCCTGCGGCCACTCATCCGGTTGTCTTCACACTTTCACCATCACAGGGCAAGCTCTGGGTGGATGGTCAGGCGGAGCCCCTGCGCAGATTGTCGTTGAGCGAAGGCGAACATCGAGTGGTGGCGGTAGCGCCTGGCTACGTCGGAGAATCGACGCTACTGGACGTTGCAGACAATGCGGCGACGGTTGCTATAGATCTCGAACCCATGCCCGAACCCCGAGACGGGGAACTGTTGCGCTTCATCAACAGTTTTGACGGCACGGATAAATCCCATGCCATGTCGTGGCATGAACCCACGCTGCAAAACGTCGTGGAACTGGACCGCCTTGAGGGTACCGACACGCAGGCATTCGCTCAGAACGTGGCCTCTCTGGCGTCCCTGGCCACAGCGGGTGATGCAGTGGCAGCGACCAGCCTGTTTTACGCTGCCTTTGAAGGGATCGATGTTTCCGGGAGACCCAAGGCACTGATGCCGGGTCTGGTCGTCGCCTCTGAGAGTGGCTATTCCCTGGCCACGCTCCTGAGAGCGCTGTTTGTTGTGCAGACCCTGCTAGAAGCCAACGAAACCTTCAGCAGTAACCCGCATGCCTTCGAAGAGGTTCAGGCGCTGCTGCGTCGCGCGGCAGAGCAGGGACTGCCCGAAACGGCGGCGCTGGTGGCGGGTGTTGCTGGTATCAGTCCTGCACAACAGGCACCGTAACCGTCACCGCCAGACGTCGGTTGTTGGCGTGAGCGCGTGCCGTATTCCCTGGGTCGATGGGACGGGACTCGCCAGCTCCAGTGGCGTCGATGCGGTTTTGCAGGGCGGGTTCGGCGTCCACAAGCCGGTCGCGAATCGCCTCGGCCCGCGCCAGCGACAGGCGTTGATTGTAATCCGCATCGCCGCGCACATCGGCGTGTCCCGTCAGGGTGATGTGGCTGGCCGGGTCCTGCAGCGTTAGTACGGCAGCGAGATTGCGAACATTCTCGGCGGTCTCGGGGGTCAGCGCGGTGCTGTTGCTGGCGAAGCGGATGGGAATGTCGATCGAAGACTCCGTCGCAGTGGGCTCCGCAGGCATGCTAATGCTCCCGGACGCAGACGGGGTTCCACCAGCGCCGCCAGCGCTTTCGTCTGTGGGGTCCCAGAAGGCATTCGAGGATACCTTACCGCCCAGCAGCTTGTTGACCGTGCCAATGCCGCGGGTCTGGCTCAGGCCCATTTCGATTTCGCTGGCACTCAATTGTTCGCGCGCCAAATCCACACGTTGCTGCAGGTCTGCAAGATCGGGGTGTGAAGGCTCCAGACGCGTTGCGACAAGCAGCCAGTTCTGCGCCTTGAGCGGGTCGCCGCTGCGAAGACCCAGGTCGGCGACGGAGCGGGCAGCCTGGGCTCCCGCTGCATCATCCTGTGCCGACCGGGCACTCGCAAACGCACGGCCATAGGCAGCGAGGGCATCGCTGGCGTGTGTTGTGGTGTCGGTGTCAGGTCTGGCGTCGAGTAGCGTGAGGTGCGCATCGCCCAGGGCTTGCCAGTACGTGGCGTGGTCGCATGCGGCGGTCGCACTCTCAAGCAGGGGGAGTGCCTTTTGGGTTTGTGCGGCGGCAAGCGCGGCGATGGCGAGTTTGTAGTCAGCTACGCTGGAATCCGGACAGGGTTGGGCGAGCGCGACGGGAATTACGCCGATGCATGTGGCCGTTGCGAAAGCGTGCAGGGCGGCGCGAGCAAAGATGCCCGACAAATTCCGGTGAAATTGGATCGATTGACTCATACCCTGCGATTCGCTTTTGCGGTCCTTCTGTTGCTTACGCGCAAGAGGCGCCGAATAAGGCTCATCGTTCCCGATAAGGGTCACACACAAATCACCAAGGGACTCGGGTTGTCCCTCAAAATATCCCTTGCAAATGCCTGTGTTGCAAAAGCGGATTAGTGTCGATTTTTTTTACAAAATGAAACAAAGCATAGATCAGGCTCTTACGCAAGTGTTTGAAGAAATAAGTTTTGTGAGCTTTGGCACACTATCTGCAACTACCCCCTCGCAGCAGCTTCAGATCTGGCTAATGGAGGTCAACCTGACTATGAGTACTTTTACGAAAAATTTGGGAGTTGCGTTACTGTTGGCTCCCTTAGCGGCAAATGCAGCCCTCATTACTTCCTATGACCGGGCAACGTTTCAGTTGGCCATTGCCGAGGGTCTGACAGAGCAGACCTTCGAGGGGTTTGCCGATGACACGGTGCTGGGCACCGTTGGTGGCGTGAGCTACAGCGCCTCCCTGGGTTCCGTGGTCGTAACGGATGAGTACGCTACCACCACTGCGCCAAATGGGATCGGCTCAACCTCAGATGACGGCTTTGGCAATATCGACTATTTTCTTCCCGCCGAGACAGTGACGTTTCTGTTCGGAGGTCCAATTACCGCGTTTGCCATCGACGTGAATACCTTTGATCTGTTTGAGGGCGGCTACACCGCAACGCTCGATATCGGTGACGTGGTGCTCAGTGGGTACGACCCCTTCCTGTTCGATGCGGGAGGCGACCCAACCGGGCAGTTCTTCGGTTTTACCTCAGACACGCCGTTTTCATCAGTGACGATAGCCAGCGTGGGCGACCCGAATCTTTTCCCATTCAGCTATTCGCTTGACACGCTGGTGTTTGGCTCCAGCGATAGCATCGATGACGTTGTTAATGGCGGCAGTAATGGTGGTGGCAACGGCGGCGGTAACGGTGGCGGCAATGGCGGCGGTAATGGCGGGACGGGCAATGGTGGCAACGGAGGAGTTTCGGTTCCTGTTGCACCGACTATCCTGTTGCTGGGAGCAGGGCTGCTTGGTCTGCGCAGACGTCTGAATGCTTAAGTGCTAGAACGCCTGGTCATGAGGTCCGCCGGGACCTCCGGCCAGGTTATAGGTATCATTGCTTTCGCTGCGTGAGTGCAAGGCTCACTTTTTTTAAGCCGAAGCGGTGAATCGACATGAGCCCTTTTCTCGGTCATTGACGCGTAAACGTGTGAACGACCGTTGAGACTCTGGATCGGGATACCCCTTGGAGGGCTCATGCACAAACACGTCGCTGGATTCCTCAAAACTTCGCTGATTGCATCGCTCGCAATTGGCCTGGGTGCCTGCAAAATCCTCATTTCTGTACCTGAGAATATCCCCGGGGCGGTCATAACGCATAGCGCCAATTATTTTTGCCTGAGGGATGACAGCGGAGAAATCGACGAGGACTCCATCTGCGAAGCCGATGTCGTAGATATTCATTTCGATGAGACGTTTGTGCCCGTGGCGGCGGTCGGGTATGTCTTTTCGGGATGGAAAAAGGGTAACCGATTTCTCTGTGGCGGCAGTCGGCGTCCCTGCGCACTGAGCACAGCGGGCTTTGAGGGGAACGACGTATTGCTGGCATTCCTGAGCGATGATCAGCAGGAGTTCTACCTCGAACCGGTATTTACACCGGGTGACGAAGCGTTGACGGGGGACTATGCCGGTACCTGGACCAATGTCACCTTTGATACCACCGGTGCCATTAGCCTTAGCATCGTAGACAATGGCGACGACACACTCGATATCATCCTGGACCTGGATGGCAATGTGTTCGGCCAGGGCGACCCGGAGCCGGTCACGATCGTAGCCCAGCAACTGCCGAGCGGACGAATTACGGCTTCAGGCGAGATTGAGATAGCGGGTACGCCGACCGGATACAGCTTTGAGTTGGATGAGGATCGGGTGCTTGAGTTCAGTATCCCCAACATGCCTATTTCGGGGTTCCGCACCTTCGAGGCACTCGGCACCATCAACGGCGGCACCGGGTACATTGAGTATCGCATCACCTTTATCGCTTCTGCACCAGCGCTGGGCACCGCAGCTGTGTACAAGATTTGATCGCCATCGCCTATCCCGCTTACCTCTGAGTACGCAAAAAAAACGCCGTCAATTGACGGCGTTTCTGAATGCGGTCGGGCGTCGTCGACCAATAGACAGTCAGCGAGCGGCCCTGATACCACGTGCGCCGGCCAGCAAGCCAAGACCCAGTCCCATGAGCACCAGCGGCGCAGGTACGGGTACGGGTGCACCGTCACTCACGGTCACGTCCAGACGTACAGAGTAAACACCGATCGGATCGAGACCCACGTCGTCTTCAATGAAGAATTCCCACACACCCAGGGCACTCTCGCCAGCGAAATCGCCGAGGGAGCCCTCGGGTGCGAACACGCCGCTGGCGGGTGCGGAGCCCAATGCGGCGCCAGCGTCATCAAAGGTGGTTACGATCCGGTCGAAATTACTTCCGCCGGACGCAAAGGTTTCGAAGTTTCCAGTTTCGTAATCTTCGTTATCACCATTGTTTTCGATCAGCGATACGTTGGTACCACCTGGACTACGCAGCGCAAAACCGATCTCGTTTGCAAATGGGTTGCCCGGTCCACCGGTACAGCCGCCGGTGCCCACGCCAGAGCCACATTTCGAGTAATCTACGGTGACCGTAACCGACGACACCGTTGTGCTGCCTCCGCCGAAATCGGCGAGTAAAAAGTCGAACAACTTAATAGTGAAGCTGTTGTCGTTGGACACAAACACCGAATCAGTCTTTGTGATCACCATCGCGTTGACCGGGCTTACGGCCACCGCGAGCAGGCCCATGAGCACCGCAGAGCGGATTTTCCGGATCGTAGGGAATTGCATTGCGCGTACCTCTCAACAATTCAAAGGAGTGTCAGCAACTTCTTATGCAAATTCCCGGCCATCGATTCAACCTATTGTTATTTAATGGTTTTTAGTCGCCAGGCACCGGTGGGTGTAAAGAATTTTGACAGGTGGGCAGCGCCTTTCAAGCAACAACAAAAAAAGGGACACCCACGTTTTTTGGTGGAGTCGGCGGGAGTTGCGTCTTCGCCGGGCCTGCGGCCCGTCTGGACAGACCTCGCTGCGCTCGGCCACCCGCGCCCTCCGGGCGCGGCTTCAACCTTCTGCCCGTTCCCCCAAATATAAAAAGGTTCTTCACGGATTAGCGGGGAATGCTGCTTTTATCTTCAGGAAGAAGTAATCGTTATCCCGGTATCCGTACGCCATTCGCTTGATTACCTTGATCTTGTTGTTGATTCCCTCAATGCAGCTGGTGTGTAGTCGGTACTTCGCCGCCGCCAGAATACCCCTCAGATAGGGCTTCAGTCGTTTTGCGAATAGCGCCAGAGGAGCGAGTCCGCTCTCATCCACTTGGCGCTGCCACTGCCGCCAGCGCTTGAATGCGTCCCATATCGAATTTCCTCGCCAGATCGCTCGCAACTGCTCTCCCAGGACATAGACCACGGATAACGGGTGGTTCGCCTGTAAGAGTTCCTCGAGTGATAGACGTTGCTCTGGATTCAGATTGCTGCGATTTCTCAGTAACAGCCAGCGGCTGCCCTTCACCCATTTTCTCGCCGGCTTGTCTTCCCTGAGTTCATTCGCGCGATCCACACGGACTCGATCAATGACCTCCCGCCCATATTTGGCCACGACATGAAACAGGTCATAGACCACCTCAGCCTGTGGGCAGTGTCGTTTCACTTCCAGGTCGAATGCCGTATTCATGTCCATTGCTACCGCTTCAATCTGGTGGCAATAGGTCCCCAGTTCTTCGAAGAACGGCCTGATATCAACCCGCCGATTCCCCATGCCAACCCAAAGAACCTGGTGATTATCGGCATTGATAATGACGGTGGCATAGCGGTGGCCCTTGTGGATGGCGAATTCATCCATGACTAATCGACGCACTCGAGACCAGTCAGGGTCTTGTACCTCCCTTGCCAGTCGTTGCTTATCGATCTGCTTGACCGTATCCCAATGCAGGCCTGTGAGTGCGGCCACGTGCTTGATGGGGAGCACACGCGCCAATGCCTCCACTTGGCTGTGCAGGCGAGTGGTGATACGTGTGTAGCGTGCCAGCCACGGCAGTGACTCCACTCGGACACCACAATCCACGCATGCTACACGCCGGAGTGGGATGGATAGCCAGGTGCGAAGCCCCAGACAATCGGCCTCCCGGACACGCCTTGTGGTCGTATCGTGAACGGCCCCCTGAGGCTGGGAACAGCCACTACAGACAGGCAGCATGGCCGGGTCGGGCTTCAGCTGGATGTGGAGAGATTGACTGTCAAAGTCATAATGGGCGGGCAGAAACCCTTCCCATAGAAAGCGGGAGAGACTAGGATTCATCGAAACGGCTGATTGTTTTAGTTGGTTTAAAGGTCGCACTTCAAACCCTAAATCAATTGGCCGTTTTTTCTACCCCTCCCACTGTATTCCGTGAAGAACCTTTTTTTTGTCTCTCATGGGTTGCAGGCCCTCGGTGAGAGTTCCTATTATCCGCTTCTCGACATTCGCTCGGAGCGTAATCTCCCATGAAGCTCATTACCGCCATCATCAAGCCCTTTAAACTCGACGACGTGCGCTCAGCGCTGGCTGACGTCGGTGTACAGGGCATCACGGTCACCGAAGTCAAAGGCTTCGGACGCCAGAAAGGGCACACGGAGCTGTATCGTGGCGCAGAATACGTGGTGGATTTTCTGCCCAAGGTGAAACTCGAAGTCGCCGTGGGTGACGATCAGCTCGATCGTGTTGTCGAGGCGATGGTCTCAGCGGCAGACACGGGCAAGATCGGCGATGGCAAGATCTTCGTGTCGAACCTTGAGCAGGTGATCCGCATCCGTACCCGCGAAACGGGCGAAGAAGCCATCTAGGTCGCCCCGGTGTCTGAACCGCCCGGATCGCAGGACAGCACCGACCCCTCCTCGCCGCTTTCGGGTGGCATTGCCGGCATTGAGCGGGCGTTTCTGCGCCTGACGTTCTGGCAGACCTTACTGTCGCTCGCCGGCGTGTTCACAGGCGCTGTAGCTCTTTATGCCGCCCTGAACGAATCCCAGGCCGTGCGCGAGCAGACCGCCGCATCGGTCTGGCCCTACGCGCAACTCATGATCAATGACACCGACAACGGCGAGCAGGCGCGCTTTGCCCTGTCGATCGAGAACGTGGGAGTCGGTCCGGCGCGTATGCGTGGTGCCCGACTGCGGGTCGATGGCCAGGTGCTGCATTCCTGGGAAGCGGTCAGCCAGCACGTGCTGGGTGAGGTCGCGCAGGTCGGCGTGGACTTCGGGCGCAGCAGCGTAGGGCGCCGCGTGATCGCACCGGGCGAGTCCATCATCGCGTTCCAGACCACGAACCGCCCATTGGCGCTGGCCATGCAACAGGCCGTGTATGAAGGCAGGACCTCGTTGGAGTATTGCTACTGCTCTATCTTCGAGCACTGCTGGACCAGTGGTCTGGGGGCCTCAGACGGCGATGAGCCCTCTGCGGTGGAGCAGTGCCCCGACTATGGTGTCGACGCTTTTCGTGACTGACCGCCCCGCCTCTGGCGAGCTGATGGCTTCAGGATGACGGTAACTCGCTGAGCGCCTGGGGCAACTCCCGCACATGTCGCACCGTGACCTGCGGCGCCGGTTCGCCCTCCCAGGGCACGCCATCTGCATTGATCCACGCCGCCAGCATGCCCACGGCAAGGGCGCCTTTCACATCGTGCTCGGGATTGTCACCGACGTGCAGGACCTCATGGGGCGCTGCGCCGGTTTCCTTTAGCGCGGCGTGAAACATGTCCGGTGCCGGTTTGCTCGCGCCGACGTCCTCGGCCAGAAAGGCAAAATCAAAATACTCCCCGGCATCGGTTTTATAAACGTCGGCATTGCCGTTGGTGAGCGCGCCCAGGCGATAGTCACCCGCCAACTGCTCCAGCACCTGCAGCGCATCGGCGTACAGCTCGACGCGCTGGCGCTCTGCCAGAAACTGGTCGAACGCGGCCCGGGCACCCTGTTCCGCTTCGTCCGGCGCATAACCTGCCGCGAGCTGCAGTTCTCGCAGCAGCAGATGGCGCATGGCCGTCACGCTGTGCGCGAGTTCCGGGTGGGACTTCCACAGGCGTTTTTTCAGGGCCCACAGATCATCGTGACTGATGTTCTCGATGGCACCGGGGCGATGCTGCAGCAACCACTGGCGCTGGGCTTCTTCGGCCCGCAGCAGGGCGGGCTCCACGTCCCAGAGCGTATTGTCCAGATCAAAGGTGATGACGCGGATCACGAGTCGTCGCGTTTGCGCGCCCGGGGGTGGGCCGTGTCATAGATCTTCGCCAGATGCTGAAAATCCAGGTGCGTGTAAATCTGGGTGGTGGCGATGTCGCTGTGGCCCAGCAGTTCCTGCACGGCGCGCAGGTCGCCGCTGGATTCGAGCAGGTGACTGGCAAAGGAGTGACGCAGCATATGGGGGTGTACACGGCGGCCCACGCCGCTGCGCTGGCCCAGGGCACCGATGCGCGCCTGGATGGAGCGGGCGCTGATGCGCCGTCCCTGTTTGCTCAGGAACAGGGCGTTTTCGTGTCCGGCTTCGGGACTCGGGCGCTCGGGCAGGTAGCGCTGGATCGCCTGCATGGCGGCGTCGCCGACGGGTACGGTGCGGGTCTTGGCGCCCTTGCCGGTAACGGTCAGCAGGCGCTCTTTGCCGTCAATGTCCGACACGTTCACGGCACGAAGCTCTCCCAGCCGCAGGCCCGACGAGTAGAACAGTTCGGCCATGGCCAGGTCCCGCAGCAGCAGGGGGTCATCGCCGGGTGTATTCAGGTAGGCGCCGACCTGGTCTGCTTCCATGGTCGCGGGCAGCTTGCGCCGTCGCCGCGGTGCCTGCACGGTCTGCGCCGGGTTGCGGCGCTCGCCGGTCTGGCGGCCATACCACTGAAAAAAGGCGCGCAGGGCCGACAGCCGACGTTGCAGGCTACTGCCCGCCAGACCTTTGCTGTGCCCCTGGGCAAGCCAGGTGCGTACGTGTGCCTCTTCGATTGCGCGCGGGCCCGGCAGATTGGCGTTTCCGGCAACGGCCAGAAAACTGTCCAGGTCGCGGCGATAGCCGTCCACCGTATTGGGCGACAGCCGGCGCACGATGTGCAGGTAATCCAGAAAGTCGTGAAAGACCGCGGCCAGCGGCGAGGTGGACTCGTCGCCGGCTGCGCTGCTTCGGGGGGCCAACCTCAGGCTCCGCTGACGTCCGTCAGGCGGCGGCCAAGTACCTCGGCGGCAAACTCCAGAAAGAGCGTGCCCGTGTCCGGGGCGTAGCGGGCGCCGTCGGAGCTACCAACGGCCAGTAATCCCTGGGCATTGCCGTTACCGGGAATCAGCGCGATGGCGGCGGAGCCGATGATGCGCGCGCCGGGGAACAGATACTCGAATTCGTCGGCGCGCAGCGTGCCACAGCCGGCATTGCCCCGGGCCAGCAGGCTGCTGAGCTTGCCGCGCGCTTCGGTCTCGGGGATCACGCGGCAGTCGTGGCCATCGGGCACGGCGTTTTCGAACAACGCCAGTCCCGCGTATTCCAGGCCGAAGGCGTCGCGCAGTACGCCCATGAGGGCTTTCTGCAGTCCGTCTACATCCTTTGGCTCAAGCAGCGCGAGCACGAGCTCACGGGTGTCGGCAAAGAGCTGGTCGTTGTCCCGCGCCATGGTGCCCAGGTCCCGCAGGCGATGACGCAGGTCTACGTTGCGTTCGCGCAGCACCGAGACCTGGCGTTCCACCAGCGACACGGCGGACCCTGAGGAGTGGGGTATTTGCAGCAGGCCCAGAAGCTCCGGGTTGTGCTGAAAGTAGTCCGGGTTCTGGACCAGAAAATCGCGAATATCGTCTTCGTCCACGCGGGTTGAGGCTCCGTTGCGCTAATACTGTTGCGTTAATACCGTTGCGTTGATGTGTGGCGACGCATCGCCGGGACCGTTACAGGCGCACGGTGCCTTCGAAGCTGATCGCGGTGGGGCCGGTCAACATCACCGGGGCGCCGTCGCC
>JAUIMF010000086.1 GCA_030433415.1 Gammaproteobacteria bacterium
AACCGACTTTAACGTTGTAATGACCGAAGCCGGAGAGTTCATCGAAGTGCAGGGCACCGCCGAAGCCGCGCCGTTCCGGCGCGAGGAACTCGATCGCATGCTGGATCTGGCTGATGGCGGCATTCGCCGCCTGATTGACTGCCAGCGCGCTGCGCTGGCCGAGGGCTGAGGCAGCCGCTCAGAGGTCGATGTCGTAGTCCACAATCACCGGTGCGTGGCGTGAGAAAGCCTCGCCGGTGTAGATCGCCGCGTGTTCGACGCTGTACTGCAGGTCTTCCGAGATGATCTGCAGGTCGATGCGCCAGCCGTCTTCACCCCGCTCTTCTGGCCAGTAGCTGAAGGCATCGCTGTCAGAACTCACCTGGCGGAATGCGTCGGCATACCCGCTGTCGAGCAGTTCATCCATCCACTGGCGCTCTTCGGGCAAGAATCCCGAACAGTTGCTGTTCTGCTCGCTGGCCTGCACGTCGGCGGCGGAGTGGGCGATGCGCCAGTTGCCGCAAATGATGAAATCGCGACGCTTGTTGCGCACTTTCTGCAGGTGGTTGCCCAATAGTTCAAAAAAGCTGTTCTTGTTCTCCTGGGCATCGTCGTCGTCATTCGCCGCGAGGGGGGCCAGCAGACAGCCGATGGAAATGTCTTCGTAGTCCGCCTGGATATAGCGGCCCTGCATGTCGAAATCGGCAAAGCCGAGGCCGGTCATGATGGCTTTGGGCAGGGCGCGACAGTAGATGGCGACGCCATTTTCTTTGCCGTTGATATCGTCAAAGAAGTAGGCGTTGTACTCACTGGGGAAGAATTTATCGTCCTGGAGATCGTACTCGGAACAGCGCAGATCCTGAATGCAGATAAAGTCTGCGTCCTGTCGGGCCAGCCAGTCGTAGAAGCCCCGATCCGCTGCTTCGCGCAGGCCATCCGCGCTGAAGCTGATAATTCGCATTGTGTCCCCCTGAGCATTCGAAGCGTTATGATACAGAAACGCCGGATGACAGAATACTCGGCAAACGTTTTTATTCCTTATTCTTCTGGACCGCCCATGCACGCCTATCAGCGCGAATTCATTGACCTTGCCCGCGCCCATAATGTCCTTCGTTTTGGCAGTTTCACCCTGAAATCCGGGCGTCAGAGCCCGTATTTTTTCAATGCGGGAGCCTTCGCGACCGGGGGTGCCCTGGCCGCTCTCGGGCGCCATTACGCCCGCTGTATCATCGACAGCGGCGTGGAGTTCGACGTGATTCTGGGACCGGCTTACAAGGGAATTCCCCTGGCCAGTGCTACGGCTGTCGCCCTGGCCGATCATTTTGACCGGGATGTGCCCTTTGCCTACAACCGCAAGGAGGCCAAGGATCACGGCGAGGGCGGGGTGCTCGTTGGCGCTCCTTTAGAAGGCCGGGTTCTGGTCATCGACGATGTGATCACTGCCGGCACGGCGGTGGGCGAAGTCGTACAAATGATCCAGAGTGCCGGTGCGGAACTTGCCGGGGTGGTGATCGGTCTTAACCGTCAGGAGCGTGGCCAGGGCGAGCTCTCGGCAATTCAAGAGATTGAAGCCCAGTGGAAAGTGCCTGTGCTCAGTATTATTGCCATGGAGGACCTTATCGCCTATCTCGAGTCCCTGCCCGAGGGCTTTGAAACCATTCCCGATGACGCACTGGCGGCGATGCAGGCCTACCGGGAACGCTACGGCGTGTAGCTTGTGGTGCCCGCCCGGCGGCTCTATATTCCGATTATGAGTTTTTCACGCACACAAACGGTGTTGGCCCTCTTGCTTGTGGGGTCAATTCTGGCCACCCCGGCAGCCCTGGCGCGGCAGATGTATCGCTATATCAACGCCGAGGGCAACAAGGTTGTGGGCTACCAAGTGCCGCCCGAATTCGTGGCCAATGGCTACGAGATACTCAGCGAAACGGGCGCCCTGGTTGCCGTAGTGCCGCGCCAGCTCAACGAAGGTGAGCGCGAGGACATGGACGAGCAGGCGCGTCGTGAGCGCGATGCTGCCGAAGAGAAGGAGCGGCTGCGCAAGTGGGATGAATCCCTGCTGCTGCGTTACAGCACGCTCGACGATATTGAGGCGGCGCGGGAGCGGGCTCTGCGTGACCTGCGTATTCGCGTGAGCATCCTCAAGGGCAAACTGCGGTCACTGAAGCAGCAGGTCGAGAACTATCAGGCCATGGCGGCGGACCAGGAACGCCTGGGCAATACGGTAGACGTGGAACACCTCAAGGCCATTGATGACCTGCAGTCAGAAATCGCGTCCACGGAGCGTGCGGTACGCGACCGTCAGGAAGAGATTGCGTCCGTCGACGCGGATTACGACCGCGATGTGGATCGATTCTCGCAGCTTTTGGACATCGTCGAGCTGCGCAAGGCCATGGCCTCGGGGGGCTGACGCCCGTCAGCCGGTGCGCAGTGCTCCGCCGCTGTTCTCGGCCGAGGGCACTTCGCGAAAGAAGTCCTCCATCAGGTAGCTCATCTGAGTCTGCCAGTCTTCGCTGGGCCGGCGCTTGAACTCACTGCGCACGAATTGGGCAATGCGCCCTTCTGCCGTTGCCATGAGCAGTTCCGCCGCGGCGGGTAGCGGCAGCACGGGGCGCAGGGCCTCGCGCAGTTCCGCTTCGCGCAGCACCTGGCGAAGCTGGGTTTCGATGCGCTCGAAGATCTGGTTCACCTGATGGCGCAGCCGGTCGGTTTCACCCGTGAGTGCCTCGCCCGTGAGCATGCGGCTGATGCCAGGGTTGCGTTCGGCGAAGGTGATGAGCAGAAACAGGATGTGCTGGCAGCGAGCTGTCGCCGATTCCTGCTCCTGCAGAATCAGGGCGATGCGCTGGAACAATGTGTCTTCGATAAACGCGATCAGGCCTTCGAACATTTTGGCCTTGCTCGGAAAATGGCGATACAGAGCGGCCTCAGACACGCCCACCTGGGCCGCGAGGCGTGCCGTGGTGATGCGATCCCCAGGGTTTTCCTCGAGCATCTGGGCCAGGGCCTCGAGTATCTGCTGGCGGCGCTGGACGTTTCTCGGCATGGTGACCCTAATCTCGCGTGAAGCGTTGCATGCTAGCGACTGCTCCGGTCACCGGCAAGAAATGAACAATGATTTTGCGCACCGGGCCTCAATCTTCGCCGCGGCGCGTGATCTTGGTGCCCATGCCCTCATCGGTGAAGATCTCGAGCAGCACGGCGTGGGGCACGCGCCCATCGACGATGTGGGCCGAAGCGACCCCGGACTTGACCGCATCCAGCGCACAACTGATTTTGGGCAGCATGCCGCCGTGCACCGTGCCGTCGGCGATGAGTTCGTCAACGCGGGGAGCCGAGAGGCCGGTCAGCACTGTGCCGTCGGCGTCCATAAGGCCGGCGACGTTGGTCAGCAGCATGAGTTTTTCAGCCTGCATGACCTGCGCGATTTTCCCCGCGACGAGATCGGCGTTGATGTTGTAGCTCTTGCCGTTGTCGTCGGCGCCAATGGGGGCGATCACGGGAATAAAGTCCGAATCCAGAATGACATCGAGAATTTCCCGGTCGATCTGCCGCACTTCGCCAACCTGGCCGATGTCGACGATCTCGTTGGCGGTGAGTTCAGGATTCTTTGACGTTACCTGCATGGGTCTTGCGCGAATCAGGCGGCCGTCTTTACCGGTGACGCCAATGGCTTTGCCGCCGCTGCGATTGATGGAGCTGACGATTTCTTTGTTTACGCTGCCACCGAGGACCATTTCGACCACATCCATGGTCTTCGCGTCGGTAACGCGCATGCCATCCACAAACCGGCTTTCGATATTGAGTCGCTCAAGCAGGGAGCCAATTTGCGGCCCGCCACCGTGAACCACCACGGGGTTCATGCCCACCAGCTTCATGAGCACAATGTCTCGCGCAAAGCTCTCGTGCAGCGCTGGGTCCGTCATGGCGTTGCCGCCAAACTTCACGACGACGGTGCGGCCCGTGAAACGCTGGATGTACGGCAGCGCCTCGGTCAGTACGTGGGCGACATTGAGAGCGGAGTCCGGGGTAAGGGACATGGAGTGTTTCCTGTGCTGGGCTGGCCCTAGAAGGGAATGGTCAGATCGGGGTCGATGGCGGCGAGCTGCGTGCGGAACTGTTCCTTGATGGTTTCCAGAGCGGCTTCGTCCACCGCCTCAAAGCGCGCGGTGAGCGCCGCCGAGGTGTTCGAGGCGCGCAGCAGCCCCCAACCGTCCTTGAAGTCCACGCGCAGGCCGTCCAGGTCGTTGCTCTTGCCGTCTTCAAAGCGCGCTCCGGCAACGAAGCGCTGGATCAGGGCAAACTTCTGGTCTTCGGGCACGGGTACGAGAATCTCGGGTGTACTCACAGCGCTGGGCAGGTCGGCGATGAGTTCATCCAGGCTGAGCTCCTGGGACGAGAGAATTTCGGCCAGGCGTCCAGTGGCATACATGCCGTCGTCAAAGCCATACCAGCGTTCGCCGAAGAACACGTGACCGGAAAACTCGCCACCAAGCAGGGCGCCGGTTTCGGCCATTTTTTCTTTCATGAGGGCGTGGCCGGTTTTCCACAGTACCGGCCGTCCGCCGAGGCCGGTGATGAGTTGCGCCAGATTGCGGCTGCACTTCACGTCGTAGACCACGTCGGCGCCGGGATTCCGCGACACCACGTCGCGGGCGAAGATCATCATGAGCACGTCGGTGCGGATGATCTGGCCGCTGCTGGTGACAATCGCCAGGCGATCGCCGTCGCCGTCGTAAGCCACGCCGAAGTCGGCCTTGCTCGACACCACTTCGCGAATCAGGTCGCGCAGATTGTCTTCGTTGCTGGTGTCGGGTGAGTGATTCGGGAAGCGTCCATCGACCTCGCAGTGCAGGGGCAGCACTTCGCAGCCCAGTTCTTCGAGCAGCGCTGGAGCGATGTGGCCCGTTGCGCCATTGCCCGCGTCCACCACCACTTTGAGAGGCACAGCAATCGCAATGTCGCTCACCACCTCGTCGAGGTACTCGCTGACCATGTCTTTCTGGATCAGGTGGCCCGTGCCTTTGCTGAAGCGCCCGCTCTGCGCCGTGGTGCGTATGCGCTCGATGGTGCCCTGGGCAATGGTCTGGCCCTTGAGCACGATTTTCAGGCCATTGTATTCGGCGGGATTGTGGCTGCCGGTGATCATCACGCCGGACTTGGCCTCGAGCTGGGTGGTGGCAAAGTACAGCAGTGGCGTGGGCACCAGGCCGATGTCGATCACATCGCGACCCGACTGCAGCAGGGCTTTTTCGATCACCCCGCGAATACGGCTGCTGCTGGCGCGGCCGTCGGAGCCAATAATCAGGGTCTGTTCGCCCAGTTCGCCGGCCAGGGTGCCCACGGCGCTGCCGATGCGGTAGACCGTCTCATCGTCGAGCTCTTCATCGGCAATACCCCGGATGTCGTAGGCACGGAAGATATGGGGGGCCAGGCCCTGGGTCGCCGGGCCGTCGACCGAGGTCATGGCTGTGTTCGACGCCGTGCCAGGCTTGGTGTCACCCGCCGGTACGATATTACTGGTGTTGCCCAGGCGGGACCGACGTAGCGTGAGCTTGCGAAGATCCTTGGCGATGGGTACGAGCTGGGGAATGCGTACGTCCAGCTGCGTGCGGTGTTCGGCGCCGTCAACAATGTGGGTCAGCTCCCGGCTCAGAATGCTGCCTATGCGCTGTTGTGCCACGAAAAAGCCCGCCAAACTGAACAGCAACAATGCAATCAGCACATCGTAGTCTGGCCGCACGTTGGCGATGACGGAGTCCCGCAGCTCCTGCGATGGAGTGAACAGCACGCGCCACGAGGATTCCGCGACTTCTGCCTGCGCTGATCGATCGCCGGCGCCGGAACCGCGACTGAGAATGGTGACATCCCGCGCCCCGCTATCGCTGTAGACCCGCTGCTCCAGCGTGAATTTGCCGGGCATTCCCGACGGATAGTGCAGCAGGGACTCAAGGCGTTCGGCACCGATGGTCACCATGACCACCGCGCGGCGCGATAACAGCTTGGGATGGGTCGTGACCTGGGCGAGCGATGCGAGCCACTGGCCTTCGTATTGGTAGGCCTCGGGCTCGGCAGGTTCGCCGTTGGAAACGCGACGCACCAGATCCACCTCAATGTGATTGCGCAGTCCCTGGAAGCCTCCCTCGAGATCCGCCGTGCCCATGTCGCTTAAAGGCAGCAGGCGCAGACTCACGGCTTCGGGGAAATAGTCGAGCATGGCCTGCTCCACCAGGCGAATATCGGCGGGGTTCTGTTCGGCGATTGCCTGCATCGCCAGCGGTGAACTGGCGGCGGAATTCACCCGGTCTCGCAGAGCCGCGACGGCGTCGCCGACGATGCGGGCCTGCTGCTGGGCATAGCTGTCAGCCACGCGCTCGAGCAGGGCCGCCTGGTTTGACGGAGCGCGCACCAGATACAGGTAGGCTCCGGCCAGGATCAGGGGTATCAGAACGATCGCCAGGGCGATCGCCAGGGCATCGCGCAGGGCATTGCCGCGACCGTTGATGCCGTGGGAATTACGCGGATCGGACTTGTCGTTTGCCGGGCTTTTTTTTGTTTTGCGGAGCTTGGCCATCAACTGGGGGTTCCCGGTGCTGGTTCTGGGCGCGACGCCGTTCCACCGACGCCACAGGCGCAATCATAGACCGTCACGCCATCAACTGGAATGCGGCGCAGGTTCCGGCAGCCTGGTGGCGATTTCTTCGACCACGATGCGTGCGAGCTGGTCCTTGCTGCACAGGGGAATCTCGCGTTCACCGTCGGGGCTCAAGAGCAGGGCGGCGTTGTCATCGGAGTTGAAGCCGATACGGCTGTCGCTCACATCGTTGGCGATGATCATGTCGAGTTTCTTCGCCAAGAGTTTGCCCTCGGCGTGCTCCCGCAGCTTTTCGGTTTCGGCCGCAAACCCCACAACGAAAGGGCGGTGCTCCAGTCCCGCTACCGTCGCCACAATGTCGGGATTGCGCGTGAGCGACAGTGTCATGGCATCGCCCTGCTTCTTGATCTTCTGCTCCTGGACACTGGCCGGGCGATAGTCGGCAACGGCAGCACAGGCGATGAACAGGTCGCAGTCGCCGATGTGCTCAAGGCAGGCGTCGAGCATCTGCTGTGCCGTGGTTACGTCGATGCGCTCAACGCGCTCTGGAGCGTCCAGCTGCACGGGACCTGAAACCAGAGTCACGCGGGCGCCGGCCTCGCTCGCGGCCCGCGCCAGGGCATAGCCCATGCGTCCCGAGGAGTGGTTGGAGATATAACGCACCGGGTCCAGGGGCTCGCGGGTGGGACCGGCGGTAATAAGCACGCGTCGCCCCGCCAGGGTGCCCGATGCAAACAGCGCGCCGGCCTGCTGAGCGATGGCCGCCGGTTCGAGCATGCGGCCGGGGCCGATGTCTCCGCAGGCCTGGTCGCCGCTGTCGGGCCCGGCGAAGAGCACGCCGCGATCCCGCAGCACAGCCAGGTTGGCCTGGGTGGCGGGAGACTTCCACATCTGTTGATTCATGGCGGGGGCCACCAGCAGCGGGGCTCCGCTTGCGAGCACGACGGCGCCGAGCAGGTCGTCGGCGCGCCCCGCCACCAGCCGCGCCAGGCAGTCGGCAGTCGCCGGTGCGATGACTACCAGGTCAGCCCAGCGCGCCAGCTCAATGTGGCCCATGCCCCGCTCCGCCTCTTCATCGAGAAGACTCCGGTGCACGGGATGGCCCGACAGGGCCTGAAACGTCAGGGGCGTAACAAACTCCCGGGCGCCGTGGGTCATGATCACGCGCAC
Organism: Gammaproteobacteria bacterium; assembly: GCA_030433415.1. Taxonomy (GTDB): domain Bacteria; phylum Pseudomonadota; class Gammaproteobacteria; order Pseudomonadales; family Halieaceae; genus Congregibacter. The sequence goes on from JAUIMF010000086.1 coordinate 7,745, forward strand.
CTCGGCACCGTGGTCCTGCAGGCGGCGCACCAGCTCGGCGGATTTGTAGGCGGCGATGCCTCCGCAGACAGCCAGTACCACTCGGCGTTTGAATAGATGTCCCATTGCCTTGATCTGCCGGGGAAAATATCGGGGTGGGACCATATCATCTGTGGTTCGCGCTGACACGATGCGGAGGAACGCGGTGACGGACCTGGCCACGGCCCAGAACTACGAAGGACCGCGGGACAAGCTGCTGGGACGGGGGCCAAGGGCCCTGTCTGACGTGGAGCTGCTCGCGGTATTGCTGCGCACGGGACGCGTGGGGGAGCCGGTAACTGCCCTCGCCAGTCGGTTGCTGGCCCGGCGTGACGGACTGGTGGGCCTGCTCGGCAGTGATCGCGACCAGTTGCTCGAAGAGCCGGGCCTCGGGCCGGCCAAACTCGCACTGCTGTTGGCCGCGCTGGAACTGGGGCGTCGCTGCGCCGAGCAGCCCTTGCGCTCGCGCAATGTAATGAGCAGCCCCCGGCACACGCAGCGTTTTTTGCAGCATCACCTCGGGACCGCCAGCCGCGAGGTCTTCTGCTGTCTTTTTCTGGACGCCCAGCATCATCTGCTGTGCTGCGATGACTTGTTTCTGGGCACGCTTGACGGTGCGGCGGTCTATCCGCGCGAGGTCGTGGTGCGGGCGCTGCGTTACCGCGCGGCGGCGGTGATCCTGGCGCACAACCATCCCTCGGGAGTGGCCACGCCATCGGCGGCGGATCGTCGCATTACCGATCGTCTGCGCGATGCCCTGGCCCTGATCGACGTACGAGTGCTCGATCACGTCATAGTCGGCAGGGGTAGCACCTATTCCTTTGCGGAGGAGGGCTTGCTGTAGGTCGCGACGCCCCCAACCCGCAGTAAAAATTTGCGTTACGCACGCCGCTACCCTACTTTGCGTTGAGGCACTTGTAGTACGTGCTCATTGCAATTCTTCTCTATTTCTAACAAAGAATTAAGTTCCTATGCGCCCACTGTTTTCACTGCTCACCGCCCTGGTCCTTGTCTGCCTGGGCAGCGCCGCACACGCGCAGACCGGCTGCGCGGACGCCGTTTCGGTCGACGGTGGCACCATCAAGGTCGCCTCAGTATCTGGCGATGACAGCGGCAACATTCAGTGTGCCCTTGATCTGGCCGCAGACGATGGCTACGGAACCGTGCTTCTCACCTCATCCACCTATGAGATCGCCGACTATATCTACGTCGATGCCTTCACGGGGGAGCTCAAGGGGGTGTCCAAAGCCAACACGCTGCTGCAGGTTCAGAATGGCTACCTGGCGTGTAACAACGGAGAGGGCGGCGTACTGGAATTCAGTAACGGATTCGGCGTCGTCGTGAAAAACATGACGATTGAGGTGGACTCGCCGTGTATGGGCTCGTCCACAACGTCGGTGATCAGCTTTATGACGGACCCCGCCAACTGCGCCCAGACCACGACCTTTGGCAACGTGGATCGCGTAACGATCAGGGGGCAGGGAACCAATGCGAGCGACTTTGTGTACGGTGTGTCGGCGTTTCGCGCATTGAATTGCTCTTCAGCCATGCTCGGGACGCTCAAGGTAAACCGTTCGGACTTTGAATCTGTCGACGTGGGGGTGTATTCCCAGATTCATGGCAGTGGCCAGGTTGACATCAATTTCAACAGTTTCTCAGGCGTGGGCATATCCATCTACATCCCCAGTGCGGCCCAGAGCACGACGATCCTGCGCAATACCATTAATTACAACGACGTGGACGGATACGGGGGCGATGTTTTTGGCCGCCATGGGATCTACATCATCAGCGAAGGAAGTACGCCCACAAGCAACAGCACCACCATCAAGGGCAACACCTTCAACAATCTATTGGCGAACAGCTTTGGACTGGGAATTTCTGAGGAACAGCTCGATGTTCCCGTCAATCACGAACTGGTGATCACGGGCAACCGTTTCAATGGCGCCACCGGTGGTCAGGGTAATGACAATGGCTCGGGCATTGCCCTTGGAGGAACCAGCAACGCCATTATCAGCCGCAACATCTTCACGGGCGGCACCCGCGAATGGATCTACGTCAAAGGCAGTTCGGGACGCGCCCAGGTGTCAGGCATATCCATTCTCAGTAACAGCTTCGGCCAGTCCACGGCGGACATTGAGATGCAGCTGCTCGATACCAGCAACTCCATTGTGGGGCCGGGTCAGGGTAACCCGGGTTACTTCACCACCGGCAGCAACAATACATTTCTGGACGGCACTCCCCAGGCCGCGCCCTGATACGCGTTGGGCGGGCGTTCGCATGGTGTGCGGAGTTCGCCTGCGTAACGAAAATGCCGGTGTCCGGGCGCCTGGGCCCGCAAAAGGCATCGGCCGTCAGCCTTGCCCACCGCTCGGGCTTCTGGTATAAAGTCGCGCTCCGCGCGCGGGGCAGTCCCTTCGGGAAACCCGCCGCATAACGTAACCAATTGAATTTAAAAGCTTTTGCCGGATCGGGCGGGTGAATCTGCGGTTTTAGTGCAGGGATCACCACGGGCACCGGGGCTGAGCGAGGAAGTCATGGCCAGAGTCTGTCAGGTAACCGGTAAGCGTCCGGTAACCGGAAACAACGTATCGCACGCGAAGAACCGCACCCGTCGCCGGTTCCTGCCGAACCTGCACCAGCACCGGTTCTGGGTAGAGTCCGAGAAGCGCTTCGTGTCCCTGCGTGTATCCAGCAAGGGTATGCGTATCATCGACAAGAAAGGTATCGACACGGTGCTCAGCGAACTGCGCGCCCGTGGCGAGAAGGTCTGAGGAGGCCAGATCATGAGAGAAAAAATTCGCATGAACTCCACGGCGGGTACGGGCCACTTCTACACCACCGACAAGAACAAGCGCACCACGCCCGACAAGCTTGAAATGAAAAAATACGATCCCGTCGCCCGCAAGCACGTGATGTATAAAGAAGGCAAGATCAAGTAAGACGCAAGAAAGGTGTCGCGATTGTTCGCGGCCTTCAGACCCCGGCCTCGTCCGGGGTTTTTTGTGTCTGCACGTTGTTCGGAACTCCCATGCCGGAACTTCCCGAGGTAGAAACCACTCGCCGGGGGCTGCACGACCACTGCGTCGGCCTGCCGGTAACCGCGGTGGTGCTGCGTGAGCGGCGTTTGCGCTGGCCCGTGCCCGCTGACCTGCCCCAGTGCCTGCAAGGTCAGGTGCTGCGCGCGTTGACCCGTCGCGCCAAGTACCTGTGCTTTGAGTTTGACCACGGCACGCTGCTGGTTCACCTGGGCATGTCGGGTTCCCTGCGCGTTCTTATGCAGCCGCAGGAGCCCGCCCGGCACGATCACATCGATCTTCAGTTTGGGCCGATTACCCTGCGCTACAACGACCCGCGGCGCTTTGGCAGTTTTCAGTGGTTTGCCCACGGCGCCGAGCTGACGCCCCTGGCAAAGCTCGGACCCGAGCCGCTCTCGCCGGATTTCAGTGGGCGTCGTCTGTACGAGCTGTCACGGGGGCGACGTGTGGCGGTAAAACCTTTCATCATGGATGGCGAGACCGTTGTGGGCGTCGGTAATATTTACGCTGCCGAATCGCTGTATCTCGCGGGCATCCGTCCGGACCGCGCTGCAGGGCGCGTGTCGCTCGCGCGCTACGAGAATCTCGCAGCCGCTATTAAGCAAGTACTTACTAACGCTATAGAGTCCGGCGGTACTACCCTCCGTGACTTTGTGGGTGGAGATGGCAAGCCCGGCTACTTCGCCCAGAAGTTGCACGTTTACGGTCGCGGCTCCCTGCCCTGCCCAGGCTGTGGGCGCCCCCTGGCTGAGAAAACCATTGGTCAGCGAGCCAGCGTTTATTGCATAGCTTGCCAGCGTTGAACTGGGTACACTGGGCCGACGGTCCAGCGCCCTTAATCACGGAGGAAACAACGTGTTAGCTGACGCACTGCAAGTAAAACGGAAGATTGTCGTACTCCTCGTCGCCCTGTTGCTGGCACCGACCAGTTGGGCCCAGGGTTCCATCGACGAGCGCCCCAACGCCTTCGCCATGACGGGTGACCTGTTGATCGCTCGGCCCATCGGTCTGGTCATGACCGCTGTGGGCGGTGCGGCGTTTATTGTGTCGCTGCCCTTCACGGCGCTGGCGGGATCGGTATCTGAAAGTGCCGAGACGCTGGTGCTCGGCCCGGCCGAGACCACTTTCATGCGCTGCCTGGGTTGCCGTGAGCCGGGTTACAGCTACAAGGACGCCGAGCGTCGCCGTAGCCGCAAGGAGGCGGAGAGTGAAGCCGCTGACGACATGGCGGACGGCTCACGCTAGAGACCCTGGCGGTTTTTCGGATCGGCGGTTCTTGTGAGCCGCTGCGGATGGGGCCGCCTTTATTGCGTCAGCAGCCCTACTTTCACGACGCTTTCCCCGCCGCGTGGTGCTTTGCGCTACGCATCGCGAAACTTCAGCTCCAGCGCCTCACTGACCACGGGCGGCACGAAGGGCGATACATCCCCCTGCAGCGCGGCAATTTCGCGTACCAGTGACGACGAAATGTAGGACAGGTGCTCCGAGGGGGTGAGAAACAGGCTTTCGAACTCCGGATAGATCGCCCGGTTCATATTCGCAAGCTGAAATTCGTACTCGAAATCTGCCACCGCGCGCAGACCGCGCAGCACACAGCGCGCCCCTTCGGATTTGGCGAAATCCGTCAGCAGATTCGAAAACCCCTTTACTTCCACATTGTCGATGCCCTGAACGGCCGCGGCGCACAGCTCGACGCGCTCTTCGAGCGTGAATAGCGGGGTTTTTTTCTCGTTGAAGGCGATGGCCACCACGACGCGGTCGAAGAGACGCGAGGCACGCTCCACCAGATCCACGTGGCCGTTGGTAATCGGGTCAAAGGTGCCCGGATAAATGACCGTGCGATTGTCCATGGGCGCGTCCGTGTGCAGAGATGCGGCGATGGTAAACAATCGCTGCAGCCCCCTCAAACGTCACCAGCGCCCCGTTCCCACAAACCGTAGCGGACCTCACCGGCGGTTTTTTCCCGCAGGCACTGCCAGCCATCGATCTCGTGCGCGGGTTCGTCCGCCGCACACTCCACATACATCAGGGCGTCATTGGTCAGCGATGCACGATCCAGAGCTGCCAGGGTTCTTGCGAGCAGGTCACCGGCAAAGGGTGGGTCGATAAACACCAGGTCCCAGGGGCCCGCGCCCGACACCAGATAGGCAAGTGCGTCGGCCTGGTGTACGCGACTCTGAGCACCGGCGTCGAGGGTGGTGAGGGATTCTCGCAGGCGCGTCGTCGCGCCGGTGTCGGTTTCGACAAAGTCACAACTGTGCGCACCGCGCGAGAGGGCTTCGATACCCAGGGCGCCGGTGCCTGCGAACAAATCCAGGCAGCGTCGCTCCGCCAGGTGGGGGGCGAGCCAGTTGAACAGCGTTTCACGCGTGCGATCGGTGGTCGGGCGCAGTCCCTCAGCCTCGGTAATGGGCAGGCGCCGGCCGCGCCAGCGTCCGCCAATTATCCGCAGCTCGCCGGTGCGCACCTTGCGATGGCGCGAGGAGCCGGAGTTTTTGCTGCGTTTGGGTCGCGATGGACGATTCAAGCTGCCTATACCTTCGTGATCAGGTGGTGCGCGATGATACGATAGCGTCCCTCCCAGAACACGGATCAGGCGCAGACGCGTGGCCATCAGCAGATTTTTCCGATCCCGCCCGAAGGATGCGGAAGCCCCCGAGCAGGACCCATCCGCAGCGGCGGTGTCGCCCGAGGAAGCTCTCGAGACGCCGACGGAGCAACCCCTGGCGGCTGAGGCCACGTCCGGTACAACCCCGGCAGCGTCGGTCGCCGAGCGGCCCGGGGTCGGACCCACGAAGGAGGACGGTGGATTCTTTCAGCGTCTGCGCCGCGGTCTGGGGCGGACCAGCGACAATCTGGTCGCGGGCTTTGGCAACCTCTTTCTGGGCAAAAAACAGATTGACGACGAGCTGCTCGAGGAGCTGGAGTCCCAGC
>JAUIMF010000007.1 GCA_030433415.1 Gammaproteobacteria bacterium
ACCTCGCGCGGCAGATCGCCCAGGAGATACCGCCCAATTTTGGTGGAGGACTGGCGGACGTCTGGCGCCTGCTGCAACAGGCCAATGGCTTTCGGCGCCTCAGTACGGAGCGACAACTTCAGCTCACGGAGCTGATGACCATGTCGATCGGCGATTTTCTCGATCGCTGGTTTGAGAGCGACCCCATCAAGGGGCTCTTTGGCTTCGAGGGTATCATCGGCAACTTCGCCGGCGCTTACGCACCGGGCAGCGCCTATGTGCTGCTGCATCATGCCTTTGGCAACGTCGATGGCCACACGGGCGGCTGGGCCTACGCCCGCGGCGGCATGGGCGCCATCACCCAGGCCATGGCCTCAGCATGCCGCAGCCACGGTGTCGACATCATCACCGGTGCCGAAGTTACCGAGGTACTCTCGGAAAAAAACGGGGTTACGGGCGTTCACACGGCAGACGGACAGGTTTTTCACGCCGACATGATCGCGTCGAATACCCATCCCCGCGTTCTGTTCGGGCGGCTAATCGACCCCTCCCTGACGCCGCCGGAGTTTGCCCGACGCATCAAAAGCTATCGCAGCGAATCGGCCACCTTCCGTATGAATCTCGCCCTGTCGGAGCTGCCGCGCTTTGATTCCGTCGCCCACGATGAGGCAGGCCTGAAGGCGATGCAGGACACGATCGACATCTGTCCTTCGCTGGCCTATATCGACGCCGCGTATGACGACGCTCGCCGTCAGGGCTACGCAAGCAGACCGGTGGTGTCCATGTGCATTCCCACCCTGCTCGACGACAGTCTTGCACCCCCAGGTGGCCACGTGATGAGCCTGTTCTGCCAGCACTTTCGCTACGCATTACCCAGCGGTCGCAGCTGGGACGAGGAACGGGAATCCGTTGCGGACCACATCGTGAATACCGTCTGCGAGTATTCCCCCAATCTGCAACCTGCGATTGTGGGGCGCCAGATACATTCCCCGCAGGACATTGAGCAGAAGCTCAACATGCTCGGCGGCGACATTTTTCACGGCAAACTCAGTCTGGATCAGATCTTCTCGCTGCGCCCCGTGGGCGGCTACGCCGATCATCGCATGCCTTTGAAGGGGCTTTATCTGTGTGGTTCGGGTGCCCACCCCGGCGGTGGTGTCACGGGAATCCCCGGAAGGAATGCGGCGCAGGTCATGCTGAAGGACCGGCGGGGTCGCTGAGGCAGCCCGGTGTCAGGCCGGTGGCGAGAAGGGAAAGTCGGGATCGATGATATCGCCCATCGGCAGCCCGAAGTTGCGGACGCTGATGCGGTTTGGAAACTCGTTGGTCTCGATGACGATCGGGCCATCTTTGCCAATTGCCAAATCAAGACCGGTGAAGCGAAGCCGCGGTAGTGCCCGCAACGTCGCCTGGGCGAGCGCGAGACATTCCTGCCAGAACGGCAGCTCAAACCCTTCGATCTGCACGCCGGAGTCGGGGTGAACAGAAAACGTATCGGGCAGAATCGAACCTGTGCCCGCCAGCCCCAGGCATCCGCTGTCCAGCGCAACGGGAGCAAAAAAACCGCCTCGCGCCGTGTTATCAGTCAGTTGCCCCATCCGTCCCATGCGAAACACCGCCCCACGAACCTCGGGTCCGGATTCGGTCTGCAACACCCAGATACGCACTGTATTCACGCTGGTTGGATTAATTTCACGCAGGCGCGGGTGCTGTTCCACCACTCGCTGAAGAATGTATCCCTGCGCGATCGACGGACTCACCTCGCGCATCAGAAACTGTGCCAGGGGTTCCGTAGACCCGTCGACCAGGCTTCGGGCCACGCCCGCGTCCCCATCCCACAGCACCTCCGTCGCCACAAAGCCCTGTCCCTGCTGTCCGGTTACAAGCTTGAAGCAGACTCTTAGCGGCGCAAGTCGTTGCAGCAACGCCTGCAGTGCATCGATGTCTCCCAGCGGCTGTCCCGATGCATCCAGCCCGTCGACCGGATGCAGAAAACCCAGATACTCGGGCGTGGGAATACAGGCCTGCCTGAGCAGCGCCGCTTCAATGACTTTGTGACTGCTCACGCACTGAAAACCCGGGGGATTCAAACCCTTCACCCGCTGTTCAAACTCCAGCGAAGTCAGCCAACGGCGCTTTTCTTCGGGGGTGAATTCAGGGCGCCAGAGCGCGTGCTCGTAGTAGGTCAGCGGGCCGATACCCCGGTGCAGGAACAGCGCTGTGACCTCGGCATACTGCTTGAATACCGAGACGCCGTGGCGGGCGGAAACCTGTCGCGAAAGCTGCCAGATACCTCGCAGCTTTCGAGGCGGGGAATCGGTATAGCGAACATCTACGGGTTCATCCATGAGTTCGAGGTCCTACTGGCCACCAATCCCGGGATTCTCGGCCACCACATAGGCTAGCTGCCACTCCATCGCCACTCCCGTCTCGTTATGGTCGTATCCCAGATGGGTACGGATACCGCCAATGACATCGTCATCGGATGCGAGGTCCAGGCCAAACAACCGACGACAGAAAGCGGCCATCTCAAGCTCGTCGCTGAATCGCCAGCGCAGATCGGGGCGACGGACTTCGCGCAGTACAAGACCGGCCCTGTCAAAAGCGTCGTAGAACTGCTGATCCAGAAACCGCCCATCGTGTCCCATGGAATTAAACTCATCGACAAATTCGTTGAGGAAGCGTCCCGTCCCCGTGCCGTCTTCTACATCGGCGACCACGACGCGCCCACCGGGCCTGACCACCCGGGCAAATTCGCTCAGCGTGGCCGTTTTGTCCAGCACGTGGTGAAACGCCGCCAGGCTGAGAAGGCAATCCACGGAATCCGTTGCAAGCGGCAGTTTTTCCAGGCTTCCCTCAATGACTCGGCTGCGCTCGTCGCGCGGGCAACGCTGTGCAAAATAGGAACTGGTCTCTACAAAGGTAAATTCCGACGGCGTCGCAACATAGTCCCGCAGATATCCGCCGCCCGCAGGCACATCACAGATCGTCATGTGCTCAATGGGGCTGAGGGCGCGCACGGCGTGCTCAAATTCTTCGGCACGCGCATTCGGACACGCGGCCATCGCGGCGTGATAACTGTCTGCGCGCTTCGAGAAGATATCGTGGTAGCTGTCGAACATTCCACATCCGGGGAATCGCAATCGAAAGCCAAGTATAGGCAGCGCCTGCACCACCCATTCTGGCAGCCTGGAAGGAATGTGAGTCTCAGCACAGCCAAACGATGGATTCGTGACGCAGATCGCGTTTTGAGCGCGGAAAACGGTGCTGTACTCAAACCCGGTAGTTGGGGTTGAATACCCGCACCTGATAACAACAAGGACAGCGGTATATGCGCCTGGCTTCTTACAACTCCACAATCGTCTCTCTACTGCTCGGCCTGTTGGTGCTGGCGGCACCCTCGATCGCCGACGACCGGTTGCGTCCCTATCTTCTGCTTGATCGCAGCACCGCAGATGCCGGTGCCACTACAGCAACGATCCGGTCGCGCCTGGAGGGCAGCGGCTTCACCGTGGTCGGTGAATACCAGCCTTATGAGGGCGCGACGGCCATGGCCGTGACCCATCCGGCACTGCTGCAGGCCGCAGCAGACGCAGGACCCTTCGGCGGCTACGGCGCCGTGCTCCGTCTGGCCGCGACAACGGTAGATGGCGAGACCCAGGTCAGCATCGCCAATCCGGTCTACTGGGGTGAGGCACTACAGGTCGGCGACGTCTCGCCGGTTGCCACGGCGCTGGGCTCGGCGTTCCCCGACGCGCAGCCCTTTGGCTCGAAAAAGGGCCTGACCGAGAAGAAGCTCGCGAAGTACCGGTACATGATGATGATGCCGCGGCTGCGAGACCACGACGAACTGGGGAGCTTTGCCGATCACGCCACTGCGCTGGCGACCATTCGCAACAACCTATCGAACAATAACGCGGGCTTGAGTTCCGTGTTCGAAGTCGCGATTCCGGGTCGGGACGAAGTACTCTTTGGCGTTGCCATCGCCGATGGCGATGGCGGTGATGCGACGGTCATGGCCACCACGGATCAGGACGAGCTTCGCCACACTGCGCACCTGCCCTACGGCCTGCTGGTGTCGGGCGACACGGCCTACGCCCTGGCCGGGAAGTTTCGCATCGCGCTGGCGTTCCCGGATCTTGGCATGGGTACCTTCATGAAGATTTCGGGTGCGCCCAACGCTATTCGCGACGCCCTGGCGACGCTGACCGCCCCCTGAAAAAGGGGCCTTGGTTTACAACGCCACGGCAATATTCCTGCAGGGCATTAGCATTAAACAAACTTGTCTTATGCCCTGAGGCCCAACACCCGTAGACTCGCGGGCTTTTGGCAGGGAACACCACTGTGGTTGGGCTACTGGACAGCAAGGACCTCGAAGCAAGGGCGGAGCAGATCGTCGAGCGACTGCACGGCTATCTCGATGAAGGCAAACGAGTCTTCACCACCAGCTCTTTTCAATCCCAGAGCCTGCCGCTGCTGCATATGATCAGTCGCGTGGACCGCGACATTCCGGTCTACTACACCAACACGGGCTTCCTGTTCTCACAAACCATACGCTTCGCCGAAGAACTGGGGGATCGCCTGGGCCTGCGCGTCATTGCGCTGCGCTCAGAGGTACCCAAGCTCAAACAGATGGATCGCTCCGGTCGTTTTCTCTACGCCTCGGACCCGGACCACTGCTGCTACCTGAACAAGGTCCAGCCGCTGGAACCCGTGCTACGCGAGCATGACATCTGGATCAACGGTGTTCGCGGTGACCAGAGCGCCGTACGCGCTGCCATGCGTGAAGAAGAACCCGCGCAGTTCGGCTGTCTGCGCTACCACCCGATGCTGGAGTGGGACTCGCGCATGGTCTACTACTACCGCAAGCTCCATGACCTGCCCGAGCATCCCCTTGAGGCCGACGGTTACCTCAGCATCGGCTGCGAACCGTGCACCACCCGGGCCATCGGCGATGGCAATGCCCGCAACGCCCGCTGGTTCGGTATGAACAAGACCGAGTGCGGCCTGAATACAACGCTGGTTTCCGGCGGCAACTGATACCGAGATTACAATGAACGTCATGATTACCGGCGGCGCCGGCTACATTGGCAATGAGCTGGTGTACCGACTGTCTGCCGAGCCGTCCATCAAGGACATCCTGGTCTACGACAACCTCTGCAAGGGCAACTACAACCTGTTCACCGGTCTGCGCAAGGTACCGGGCAACAATGTGCGCTTTATTCAGGCGGACATTCTGGACTCGCGGAGCCTGCGCAGCGCCATGGAAGGCATGGACATCGTGATCCACCTTGCCGCCAAGGTCGAAGCGCCCTTCGCCGACCAGAATGCCCACGACTTTGAGCAGACCAATCACTGGGGAACGGCAGAAATCGTCTACACCGCCGAAGAGGTGGGTATTGGTCGCCTGATCTACCTGAGTTCCCAGGCCGTCTACGGCCATGGTGACATTGTCGATACCGAAGCGCCCCGGGTGCCGAGCAGCTTCTACGGCCTGTCGAAGATGCGCGGCGAAGACCACGTGCTGCGTCTAATGGAGAAAATCCCCGTGCAGTTGGTGCGCTGCGCCAATGTGTATGGCTACTCCAAGAACCTACGCTTTGAAACGCTGGTCAACCAGATGGTGTTCGACGCGCACTTTACCCGGCGTGTGGCGGTGCACGGCGACCCGGGCCATACCATGACCCATATCAGCCTCTACCGCCTCGTAGAAGTGCTGGCCCGCATGGTCAAACGCGATCTGCCCTCAGATGTACACAACCTGTCTCACCGTGCCATGGCAACGGGGGAACTCGTCGAGGGCCTGCGCGAGCTCTACCCCGATCTTGAGACGATCTTTGTGGATCAGCATATTCCACTGAACGATCTCACGATGAAGAGTAGTCCTCTGATGGAAAACCTGTTGCCCGGGGACGGCAGTCTCGTCGAGGACCTGGTGAAGTTTCGGGAGCTGTTCACCTTCTGACCATCGTCAAAGAAATTTGTCCGCGGCGCACCTGAGGCGACGGTAACAGGGTATAAAGGGGCCTGACCGAACAATAAGACCGATCTCATGCCCGAACCGACGCCTGAACCGACGTCAGAAACCTCTGCGACCCCCAATCCCTACGCGAGCAAGCGCGCCGCCTGGTATGCGCTGGTGCTGCTGACCATCGTCTACAGCTTCAACTTCATCGACCGCCAATTGCTGGCGATCCTGCAGGAGTCCATCAAGGCGGACCTCGGTTTATCTGACAGCCAACTGGGTCTGCTGACGGGGTTTGCTTTTGCGATCTTCTACGTAACCGCGGGTATTCCCATCGCTCGCTGGGCGGACCGGGCCAATCGCCGCGACATCGTTGCCCTGTCGCTGTTCATCTGGAGCTTCATGACCGCCCTGAGCGGCTATGTGCAGAACTTCGTGCAGCTTTTGCTCGCCCGTATCGGTGTGGGCATCGGCGAGGCCGGCGGCAGCCCCCCGTCCCACTCCATTGTGTCGGATATCTTTCCGCCCAATCGTCGCGCCACCGCCATCGGTTTTTACTCCATGGGCGTGAGCATCGGTATTCTGTTCGGGTTTCTTGCCGGCGGCTGGCTGAACGAATTCTTCGGCTGGCGCATGGCGTTTCTGGTGGTGGGTATTCCGGGGATTCTGCTGGCGATCATTCTGCGCCTCACCCTCGCCGAACCGATTCGCGGGCTGCATGACGGCGGCACGCAAAGCACCGCCCCCGTGCCCTTTGGCGATGTACTGCGGGTGTTGTGGACTCGTCGTACGTTTATTCACATGGCCATGGGCGCGGGTCTCAACGCGTTCTGCGGTTATGCCACGGCCAACTGGACGGCCTCGTTCATGATCCGAACGCACCAGATGTCGACCGGGGAACTCGGTACCTGGCTCGCCGCAATCATCGGCCTGGGCGGCGCCATCAGCGTGCTCGGCGGCGGCATGCTGGCTGACCGTCTGGCTATCCGCGACAAGCGCTGGTACGCCTGGCTACCTGCGATCGCCGGCTTCGCCATCGTACCGTTCATGACGTCGGTGTATCTGGTGGACAACCCCTACACGGCGCTCATGCTGTCGGTGGTTCCCGGGCTGCTCTTTCAGATGTACCTGGGTAACACCATTGCCACCACCCATGCCCTGGTGGGGCCGCGCATGCGCGCCACCGCGTCGGCAATCCTGTTCCTGATCATCAACATCATTGGCCTGGGCGGCGGCCCCTGGGTGGTGGGCATGCTCAGCGACCTGCTGGCGCCTCAGCTCGGCTCCGAGTCACTGCGCTACGCCATGCTCTACGCCCTGCCCCCGGTCATGGCCTGGTCAGGACTGCATTTTCTGCTGGCCGCACGGACCCTGCGTGAAGATGTAGAGTCGGCTCCGCAGTAAGGAGTCGTACGGGGTCCTATCAGCCCCCGGCGTCCCAGACGGGTTTGAGTGCACCGTAGCCGCCGGCGTTGGTCACGGCGCTGTAGCCCGCACTTTCGAGACTGCGAAGGGCGATGCCCGAACGATTGCCACTGCGGCAATAGACAACGATCGGTGCATCTTTGTCGACGCCGAGGGCGGCGACGCCTGCGACGATCTCGGGGTGGGGAATGTTAAGTGCGTCGGGCAGGTGACCGCCGGCAAACTCTTCGGCGCTGCGTACGTCGATCAGTACGGCACCGGCCTGCACCGCGGCATGGGCATCGGCGCCCACATCACTCCCATCACCGCAGGCGGCGAGGAACAGGCTCGAAAACAGGGCAGAAAGTGCGCGCAGCATAGGGTTGTCCTTCAGGTGGTTGTCAGCAGGTGGTTGAAAGCAGGTTCTGGCCACGCTTCCAGGCGTCGAGGAGTGGCCTCGTATCGCGCTGCCAGGGGTGGAATCCCTCGCGGAAGTAATCTTTGTACGCGGGCCAGATGCGGCGAAGAATACCATCGCGAAAGAACAGGAACTTCCAGCCGTCGACCCACTGCGAGAGCTTCCACAGCTTGCGATCCCGACGCAGCATGTGCACGACCCCGGCCAGAATGTCTACGACCAGAAAGAACGTGGCTTGCCGCAGGGCACGCCGGCGCAGCTTTTCGGAGCCCCCGATGGCGCGATACACGTCAAAGGCCACCGCCTTGTGTTCCATCTCTTCAACGGCATGCCAGTCCCACAGCTCGCGCATCATCGGGTCCGTGGACTGCGCCATCGGTGAGTCATCGGCCAGAGAGGATTCGGCCATGATCGCGGTAATGTGCTCAAGGGCGGCGGTCGCCGCCAGTTGTTCCAGGGGCGACATCAGCTTTTTGCCACGGGCAATGTTCTTCGCCAGTCGGTTCTCGAGATACTCGTAGTCGTAGCCACGCAGGGAGCACAGGGTCTGGTTGTAGTGCTCGTGCTCGCGGCGATGAAACCCTTCCTGGCCGCAAAAACCACGAATCTCGGCAAGTAGTTTGGGATCATCGATACGGTCTGCGAAGTGACGAACGCTATCGATAAAGAATTTTTCGCCCTGGGGGAACGTCATCGACATGGCGTTGAACCAGGCGGTCTTGAACGCGTGCCCATCGAACCAGTCGGTGGCCAGGGCCGCTTTAAGATCGTGGTGGCGATTGCGGGGCTCGATGGCCACGTCCGACGGTGTATGGGATGGGGAGTTCACGGCGAGTCCTCCTTCGTCTGACCCCCAGTGTAGTGCATCTCGCCCGTCAGGCCTGCATCTGCCACGGCCCGTCTACGGTGACCCTGACAACAGCGGCGCAAACCAACGCGCGTAGGCAAACACCAGCAGCGTCACGCCACCGATCAGGATCAGGGCCAGCGCGGCGGCGCCAAGCCAGCGCAGCGAACTTTGGCCTCGCCGCCTCAGCAGCCGATTACCCGCAGATTGACGACCTCGTCGATGGCCCGCAGCGCATCCAGCGAGGTATCACAGGGGCAGGCCTCGAGGTCGATGATGTTGTACGCCACGGCTTCGCGACTGCTGTTGAGCATGTCGACGATGTTGATGTCGTGCTCGGCGATGATACCTGTGATCTGGTTCAGCACCTTAGGTACGTTGCGGTTGGTGATCGTCAGGCGCACGGGCGTAGTGCGCGGCAGCGAAATATTGGGGAAGTTCACGGAGTTGCGAATGTTGCCGTTCTCGAGAAAATCCATGAGCTGATCCGCGACCATGACCGCACAGTTTTCTTCTGCCTCGCCTGTGCTGGCACCGATATGCGGCATCTGCAGAACCTTGGGGTGGCCCAGAGTGTCATTCGCGGGAAAATCCGACACGTAGCAGGCGAGACGTTCTTCGTCCAACGCCCGCAGCACCGCCGCGTTGTCCACGATCTCACCGCGGGCAAAGTTCAGCAGCACAAGTTCGGGTTTCACGCCGGCGAGCAGCGTATCGTTGATCAGACCCCGGGTGGCATCGAGCACAGGCAGGTGCAGGCTGATGTAATCCGCCCGACCGAACAGGCTGGTCAGGTTGTCCATCTTCTCGACATCGCTGGACAGGCGCCAGGCCGCCTCGACGCTGATCGCCGGATCGTAGCCGATCACCTTCATGCCCAGGGCCAGACCCATGTTGGCGACCAGGGAGCCGATGTTGCCCAGACCGACCACACCCAGGGTCTTGCCCATGAGCTCGGTACCGGCGAAGCGCTTCTTCTCTTTCTCGAGCAGCGGATCGAGGCCTTCCTGCGGCTCCAGGGTCTCGACAAACTTCATGCCGCCATAGATATCGCGGGAACCCAGCAGCATACCGGCCAGCACCAGCTCCTTCACCGCGTTGGCATTGGCGCCGGGTGCGTTGAACACCACGACGCCCTGTTCGTTACAGCGATCCAGCGGCACGTTGTTGACGCCGGCGCCGGCGCGACCAATGGCCATCAGGCTCTCGGGGAACTCCATGTCGTGCAGCTTCTGGCTGCGAATCATGAAGGCATCGGGGCTCGGCAGTTCGCTGGCCACTTCGTAGCGCTCGCGCGAAAAACGATCCAGGCCTTTGACAGAAATCGTGTTGTAGGTGCGGATTTTGAACATGGTGCAGTGTCGGCTGGTAAAAGAGGCGGCGATTGTAGGGATATTGGGTCCGTATCGCCAGTGACCGCCGCTTTTCGGGTTCACCCCGGCGGGTTCCTGACCTACACTGCCGGTCCTGCCTCAACGAGCTGCGATGATGGCCTTCTCCCGGGACAGCGACGCCCCCGTGCTTGAACGCGAAATGGACGACCAGATGCGTAACCGCGCGCGGCGGCGCGTGTTCCTGCTCACGTTTACCGTGGTCCTCGCCATTGGCCTGATCTACACCGCATTGCAGCCCCGCGTGTACCAGAGTTCCGCGACGGTGCTCATGAGCGCCCCCACCGCGATCGATGAGGTGGTCACAGTGGCTGACGTGCAGGGCGTCGCGATCCAGCGGCGCATTCTCACGGGCCGCGAGATTACCGAAACGCTGGTGACGCGCCTTGCCGACGACTACGACCTGCAGATGGATGGCCTGTCTGTGCGTGCCTTGCTGGACGTGGCCGCAGTGCCCGATACCAACCTGCTGGAGTTGCAGGCCCGTGGCGAAGACGCGGCCCTGCTGCCCCCTCTGGTTGAGAGCTGGATAGATGTTTACTCCGGTATCCGCGCCCGCGATATGGAGCAGCGTCGCAGCCAGACCCTGACCGAGGTCGACGAAGAACTCACGGGGTTGCAGGAGCGCCTGGCGACCGCGCGACAGGCCCTGGCAGATTACCGTGAAACGCACGAAATCATTTCGATGGAGCGCCAGGAAAACGCCGTCCTTGCGCAGCTCGACGGCCTGAACAAGGCCCTGAACAACGCGGTCGAGGAAGAGGTCAAGGCTAAATCCTATCTGGACACGCTGTCCCAGTCCCTGGCGTCCGGCGAGCAGGTGGTACCCGCCACAGAGCGCGCTGCGGTCGCCGCCATGGCCAAGGAACTGGAATCGCTGCGCTCGCGCTTGCGGGACCTGCGCACCCGCTATACCGACGATTACATCCGCAAGGACCCACGGCTGCGGGAGATTCCACAGCAGATCAGTGAGCTTGAACGGGAACTGGCCGACGCCTACGCCCAGGGCACTACGGCAGAACTCGACAACGCCCGTCGCGCCTTCGATGCGGCGAGCGCCAGCGTGAAGGAGCTCGAGCGTCGCCTGAGTGAGCACAAGGCCGCGGTGGCCAATTTCAACAACATTTATGCCGAACACCAGGCCCTGGTCGAAGACCTTGCGCGCCTCGAAGAACTGAACCGCGACACGCAGGCGAGGCAGGTACAGATCGAGGTACGCCAGACCGAGAAGTACCCGCAGCTGGCCGTCATCGACTGGCCCCTGCCTCAGGCAGCGCGCATCGGTCCCGCCTACGGCATGCTGCTGGGTGCCAGCGGGCTGGCTGCGATACTGATGGGTATCTTCGCGACCTGGCTGTATTCCTACCTGCATCCGCGCCAGGATCAACCCGCCTACATCAACCTGTCAGGCGTACACATGTACGGCGATGGCGTGCAGGCGTTGGAACAGGGAGCCGCGGCGGCGCGATTAGCATCAGACGAGTCGGCACGATTGTCTCATGAGACCGAGACGCCTGATGAAGGGGAGTCCGGGGCGTCCGAACCAAAGTAGGCGCGGGGAAGATCGCCCGTCCGGCCAAAAGTCTCAGAGCGGATTGACCTCGAACAAGGCCGCCGCACCCATACCGCCACCCACGCACATAGACACCACCACGTACTTCTCTCCCCGACGCTGCCCCTCAAGGAGCGCATGACCCACCATGCGAGCGCCGCTCATTCCAAAGGGATGACCGATCGCGATGGCACCACCGTTCACGTTCAGGCGTTCATCAGGAATCCCGAGCTCGTCACGGCAATAGATCACCTGGCAGGCAAACGCTTCGTTGATCTCCCACAGGCCAATATCGTCCATGGAAAGACCCTGGCGCTTCAGCAACCGGGGAATCGCAAACACGGGGCCGATACCCATCTCATCGGGATCACAGCCAGCCACCGCACAGCCCCGGTACGTCCCGAGCACGGGTAGATCCATGCTCGCCGCCAGGTCGCTGCCGGCCAGTACGCAGGCGGCGGCCCCATCCGAAAGCTGGGATGCATTGCCGGCGGTGATGTGCTGCCCGTCGCTGACAAACTGCCCTCCCTTCAACACCGGCTCCAGCGACTGCAAGCCTTCCAGTGTCGTACCAGGTCGGTTGCCCTCGTCTTTGTCCAGGCGTACCTGCTGGTGGCTAACTTCGCCGGTCTCACGGTCCTTGAGCGTTTTCACGGAATCCATGGGCACGATTTCCGCATCGAAGCGACCCGCCTCCTGTGCGGCCGCCGTTCGCTGTTGGCTTTGCAAGGCATAGGCATCCTGGGCATCGCGCGGGACGCCATAGCGTTCGGCCACAATCTCCGCGGTCTCGATCATCGGAATATAGGCTTCCGGTGCGGTTGCCAACACCGTTTTGGAAACACTGCGATAGCTGTTCTTGTGTTTGTTCTGGACCAGGGAAATGGACTCCAGCCCTCCTGCGACGGCTACGTCCATCTCACCGAAGGCAATGGATTTTGCGGCGGTGGCGATCGTCATCAGACCGCTGCTGCACTGCCGGTCCATGGTCATTCCGGCCACCGTATTGGGCAGCCCTCCCGCCACGGAACAGAGGCGGCCAAGGTTATAGGCCTGGGTTCCCTGTTGTGCCGCGGCGCCCATCATGCAGTCTTCGATGAGTGCGGGATCGATTCCTGATCGCTCCACGGCGGCGCGCACCACGTGCCCCCCCATCGCTGGCGCCTCGGTATCATTAAAGGCGCCACGGAACGCTTTACCAATAGGCGTGCGTGCAGTGCTGACAATTACGGCATCTCTCATCGTGTAGTCCTATGGCAGGGTGGGAGCAGGACCGAGTCCGGCCCGCCCCGTGGTTCAAATGATGGTGTTAAAGAATGAACGGGATAACCGCCTTGCGTTCCCTGGGGTAGTCATCGAAGTTCTTGTGGAACCACTTGTGGGTGTAGAGCGCCCGGGGAATGAGGTTGGCCATGGTAATGGCCAGCACAAACACAGCACCGAGGTTCCAGGTCATCACCGCGAAGCCGACGAACGACAGGATCTCACCGAGGTACTGGGGGCAGGACACCAAGCGGAATCCACCGCCGTAGGGAATTTTGTAGCGCGGCTCGTCGGGCTTGGGGTGCTTCGAGCGCAGATTCCGCAAAATATGATCCGAGTGAATGTTCAGGGTGAAACCGAAGGCGTAGATTGCCAGGCCCGTCAGAAAACGGGGATCGCTGAACCAGGCGGGAACGTAGTGCGTGCCCAGCTCAGAAATATATGCGGCGTTCAGGTAGCCGTGGATCGTCAGCGTAAACCATCCGGCCAGCACCACGGAAAAATCAAAGGACGACTGCGTTCCCGGCTGCACCCGCATGAGCAGCGGATTGATCAGGGCGCGGTTGCTGTAATGGAACATCCACACCGCCAGAAAGAACAGGGGTACCGGTTCCATGGCATTGCGCCCCATGAAATACACAATGGGGAACACGAGCAGGCCAGGAAACTCCATCACTACCCAGCCGAGTTTGGAGCCCATCTTGATACCACCACCTTTGGTACCAAACCGACCACCATACTTCGCCGTGCCGTAAACACTGGAGAGCAGAATCAGGGCAGCAAAGATAAAGCCCACGGTGAGAACCGTGTCGTAAAGCGTGTTTCCGGTGTACCAGGTCATTGGGCCTGCCTCGAGCTTGCCATCGGGAAGGCGGCAGCATAATACGGGTGCCTGAAGGCCCCTGTAATCCAATTGAACGAGGGATTCTTTCGCGCTTCTGTGTCGCCGACCCGGCGGCCAAAGCCCGTCGGGGAAAAAGTCACTTGCTTAGCCTGACGACCTTACCCACAATCCCCCCTGCCAACAATCCATAAGAACGCGTTATGTCGTCGCTCTCGGACCTGCCGGTTTTTGCCGCGCTACTCGATGAACTGTACGAGGGGCCCTTTGAACCCAACCCCTTCAACCGGTTCCTGCGCAAACTCAGGGAACTACTGAACCTGAACGTCGCCTGCGTCATCATGCGTCAGCCCGAGGGCGACGATGGCGGACTTATTTTCGTGTCCAGTAACCGCGTTGACATGACCGCCGTAGACACGCACGACAACCCCTACACAGATCATTACTACTCGATGGACCCCATGGTCGACCTGCCTTATCGGCAGGTCGTGACGCTCGACGAGATTGTGCCCAACGATGAGCTTGAGGAGAGTGAGTTTTTTCGTATCTATCTCGCCAAGTCCAACGTGCACTACATGGCCGGCATCGACCTCAAGGACGCCAATGGCGAGCGCTACAACGTGCGTCTCTGCCGTCGCAAAAGCGCAGGCAACTTCACCGAAGAGGAACGCGAGTTCCTGAGTCTGCTGGCGGGGCATATCGAGCGAAGCGTCGCCAATGGCATGCGCCTGGTACAGATGGATTCGGAGCGCCAGATGCATACCAGCGCGGTCTCGGGTCGCTCCATCGCCACCATCACGCTCGATGAAAACTGCCGCGTGCTACGCACCAACGGCGCTGCCGAAATGTTGATCAACGCCAACGACGGTATTCTCATCCATCGCGAACAGCTACAGACCCGCCAGCCAGAGCTGAATGACAAGCTTCGCGAGATCATGCAGAACATGCTGAGCGCCCAGCGCCGCGAAGAGGTGGTGCCCGCCCAGGCGCTGGCGATTCCCCGACCGTCGGGAGAGGCGGACTATGAGTTTCTGGTCAAGGCGATCCCGGTGGATCGCTATGTCGAAACTCGCAATTCACCGCACCTGATGGTGCTGATCAACGATCCCGCCAACAATCCCACCGTATCGATGAGCGCGCTTATGGATCTGTATGGGCTCACAAACTCCGAGGCGAAGATCTCTGTGCTGTTATCCCAGGGCAAAACCCTGGACGATGTCTCGAGCGAGCTGGGCATCGCCCGCAATACCGCCCGGGCCCACCTCAGGGCCATCTACTCAAAGACCGGCGTCACCCAACAGTCCATGCTGGTCAGTCTCGTACTCAAAAGCCTGGCCTCGCACTCCTGAGCGGCTCAGCTGACGGGCAACTCCCAGCGCCCAATAGCGGAGAAGGAGGCAAGGAGCTCGGCTCTGCGCAGCGTGTTTTCGATACGCTTGCGCGCCCGGTGCAGCGCATCCAGACGATCTGGCTCGGGCGGGGCGAGACCTTCGCCTTCAAACCAGCGATATGCATTGCGCAACACCTGACGACCGATGGACGCATCACTGGTTACGGTCCGCTGCAGATAGGCCTGGCGGCCGTACTTAAGAGCCAGCGCCACCCAGTCCGCATCCGTGGGCTGTTCATTTCGGGCGGCCATTTCCAGCACCCGGGCCATGATCAGGTACGCATCCAGAAAATCGAGCAGCGTGGCCGGGGTGACCAATGGCGTCGCCCTGCTGAGCAGAGACGTCGTGCTGTTTTCTCCCGCTGAGACAGCGGCTTCCCAGTCCGGGTCCATCTGCTCGAGCTCCGTCTGCAACTCCTCGGTGAATTCGTGGCTCTCGGGAAAATAGAACTCGTGCTTGAACAGGTTGCGTAACCAACGGGCTTCGCTGAAGAACAGCGCTTTCTTGTCACTGCTTCGCGATGGCGCGACCCGCATCAGGGCGAGTTCGGCGATCGCTTTGTTGACGAAGAAGTGGATGACCGTATTGCGATAGTAGCCGGCAACGGAATGTTCTTTTTCGCCGATGCCATAAACGGTCTCAGGTCCCTGATCAAAGCGCGTCAGCAGGTTCCGCCGGATCATCATCTCCATCACCTCGTCCAGACGTTCGCGATCCGCATCGTCGTAGGATGATGTGAGGGGTATGTTACGTGCCCGTGCCCAGTTCACCACGTCCATCACGCGGTCTGACAATTCCACCGCCGTCAGCGCCCTTGGCAGGGCTCCCAGCAAGACCAGGGACACCACGGCCGGCAGGGTGATTGGCGTCACGCGGTTGGCATTCACCGCAACGCGAAATGCCAGCTTGTACAGTTCGTTACTTTCAGTGTCCAACGCCTTGCCCGCATCCACGGCAACGGGGGCGCCAAAGTTCATGTAGATGCGCCCCATGGGCTTGCGCAGGCGCTGTAGGTAACTCAGGAACCAGCCAAGGTTCTCGGCTTTTTTGACACTGCCCGATTCCTCTTGCGTGTAGTCGTCCACGTCACTGATCAGGTCGTAGCTCACAGCAACCGGCACCAGCCGCAAGCCCTCGGTACCGGTCGCCTCTGCCGCTTCCACCAGATACTTGAGCAGCCCAAGGCGCGGCGGCATGAGCTTGCCGATGCGCGAGCGCGTGCCTTCAAAGGACCAGCTGAAAGGCGAGCGCTTCTCCATGAGATAGCCAAGGTACTGGCGCAGCGCAAACTTGTAGGCGGGATCGTCGCTGAAGCTGCGTCGGATGAAAATGATCCCGGAGCGTCGACCGGAATACCCCACGCCCGCAAAGGCCATATTCGCACCACCAAACGAATGCAGCATCGGAAACCCGTTTTCATGCAATGTGGCGATTACCGCAGCGCCATCCACATGGGATTTGTGGGTCCAGAGCAGGGCCACGGGATGTTCGTCCATCAGCGCACGCAGACGTTCCAATTGCTGAGGGTCGCAGGTCACGGGGCTTTCGTAGCCCAGCGACGACATGGTTTTGCTGATGCGCCCGGCAAACTCGCGAAACGTGTTGCTGGGAACGGCGACAAGCTCCGCCAGACATTCCCTGACGCTGCGCCGTGCCTCGGCTTCGCTGCATTCCAGCTCGGCTGCCAACGCGGGCAGGCGATCACTGAAACGACCTCGATCCACCACGGCTTCGACGACCGCGCCGACACCCCTCGCTCGCCGTTTTCCTCGCGTCATGGATCAGCTCCGGGGCTTCGCGGCTCGTTTTGGACCAGGTTTTCTGGCGGCAGCTTTTTTTGCTGCGACCTTTTTGGCTGGCACACGCTTCGCCGACTTGCGGGCGGGAGTCTTCTTCGCCGCCGTCTTACGCTTGGGACGGGATTTGCCCGTCGATGCAGACTCAGACCGCGCCTCAGGCTCCTGACCCAGGGCGCGCAGAAACAACCCACGAACCTCTGCCACATGCTCATCGATAGTAGCGGCACTCCAACTGGAGGTATCGACGGGATCAAGGATTTCGACGCGTACCTTGCCCGGTCTATAAAGGAATGTGCCCTTGGGAGCGATATCGATCGCATCATGCAATACGATCGGCACCAACGGCACTCCCGCCTGCATCGCCAGGTGGAACGGCCCCTTTTTAAACTTGCCAAGGCGCGGCGATACGGTACGCGTTCCCTCCGGCGCCATGACCACAGATTTGCCCTCGTCACGGATCACGTTGACCAGCGGTTTGAGCGCCGCCACCGCACCGACGGAATCCGCGCGATCAATCAGTACCGCGCCGCCAAATTCCATCAACTTGTCCGCGAAGGGCAATGAAGCCACTTCCTTTTTGCCGACGCCCACAAAGTCCTTGTGCAGCAATTTGGAGACAATGACGGGGTCAATCTTGCTCTGGTGATTGAACACGAATACGGCGGGGCGCGCTGCCCACAGGTTTCGCTCGCCAACCACGTCCAGGGACACCCCACTGAGTGCCGAGGCTATGGCCGGATAGACGGCGCTCGTGAAATTCTGCGCATCCCGCTTTGAACCGGTCATGGACATCACCGACAGAGAGGTGAGCATCACAGGCAGCATGCTCAGGTCCGCGGCCAGGGTTCGCACCACACCGGTGGTGGTCACCTTGCGGAAATCGCGGAATTTACGCACGGGCCAGCCGCGGTCGCGGGCGATCTTCTCAAGTTTGCGATTGGGATTGAGCACGCGCGGTCGCGCCACGGCTTCCAGCAGGGGCACATCTTCATCGCTGTCGGAGTAGAAGAAGGCTTTATCCAGAGCGAAGCCCTCGCTTTGCGCCAGGCGTCGCGCTGCCGCGAGTTTTCCTTCGCCCCAGCAGACGTCGCCCGATACAGAGCCACTCAACAAACCATCCTTGACCCCGAGTTCCGTGCAATACACCGTATCGATCCCCAGATCTTCGGCGGCGGGCTGAACCTGGTAGCGTGTGGCGGACGACACGATCGCCACCGTGTGCCCCCGCGCCTGATGTTCGCGCACCAGTGCCCGCGCTTCGGGATAAATAAGTCGGGCAATACGTTTTTCATACACCTCGCGACTGAAGGATGCGTACTCTTCTTCGTCGGTACCCGAGAGCAACTCGCAGGAAGCGTTGAACAGCTCCGAAAAACTGGCCCGGCGCGCGAGCAGGCGCGTGGTGTCGACCAGCATTCGACGAGCGTCTTTCAGCGACAGTTTTCGCTGGCGCAGTTGCTCCCGGAGAAACTGCACCACAGAAAATCCCGCGATCAGTGTGCCGTCAAAATCAAACAGCGCCGCGGTCTTTGGTCCCCGGGACGCCGCATGAATATCGGTAAGGGTGTCGTTGTCGAGTTGCACGGGAGCTTGTCTCCTTGGTTAAGACGAGGGCGAGGCGCTGATGCGCTTACCCTTGCGACCTGCCGAAGCGGACCGGCCAGTTTTCGCGGCGCGGGACGAGCGGGAGCCGGCGGCCTGTTTTTTTACTGCCGCGCTGTCAAGCCACTGTTCTTCGCGAGCTTCGAACTCGTGGAGAATTCGATCAAGGCAGCGCCCGATACGCGTAGTGCTTTCGATCATGGGCACCTTGGGCCAGGTTGCCCGCTCTCCGGCCCGGAACAGCTCGAGCATCTCCTCCCGGTTCATCATTCTCAGGATTTTCCCAAGAGAGCTGTAACCGTAATCCGGAAATATGTTGATATCCCCCGTAAACCGCTGGTCGATCAACCCATTGATCATATTCATCGCGGAACCGACGGTGGCGGGTACGCCACGCCGGCGCTGCAGCGCGTCAAACACGCCGCGCACCACCTGCTTGGTCGCCGCCACACTCGCGTCTGATAAGGTTTTCTGCAGTCCTCCATCGATACCTTCTTCGCGGCCCAGGCCCGGCATCACCTGACTGACAATAAAGTGGTTCACACCATAGAGGCGAGCGAGCCGTTTGGCTGGCAGGTCCTGCGACAAAGAGCCATCGATCCAGCGACGCCCGGGTAGATAGTCCTCAATGACTCCCTCGTCATTCCGTGCCCGTAATTGCACCGGCGGGAATATGCCCGGCAACGCGGAGCTGGCCATCACCGCCGAAAGAATCGTCACATTGGGCGAGGCTATGTGGTTGAGCAACCGCGAAGTCTGGTGCGGCTCGGCGGGAGAAATCGTGATGTTGATTGCCCGTCCGGTTTTCTCGTAGGCCTCTAGGAAAGTCATATCAGGAATAAACCGCTGCATGTCGCTCTTCACGGCATCGACATCAACCTTCTCACGGCGAAAAAATCCGAGCTTGATGTTGTTGCGATTCGACGTGAGGGCGTCCGCGAGATAGCCCTCGTCAAAAAGCGACAGAAACTCCTGGTCGGAACGCGTGCCAAGGATTGCCACAACGAAGGCACCCGCACTGGCGCCCGAAATCACCTCGGGGCAAAGGCCCTGCTGAATCAGGGCTCGCAGCACGCCAAGGTGAAAGTACCCAAGCGTACCGCCACCGGAGAGCATGAGCGCCGATCGGCCGTAGCAATGGCTTGCCCGCTGAAAAAAGTGCAGGCGCTCGCCGAGGGGAATTTCATCGGCATGGGAGGACGCGAGGTAGTCCAGAGAGTCGCAGATCGCGTCCATGTAATCACTGATCAGGTCCTTGGACCCGGACAGCGCACGACGATAGAGCGCCGCCTGTCCCATCCCGCCCATATTGCCGTGAATCCCCTCGTTCAGGGCGAACAACAGGCGACGGGCGTCGCCGACGCGGCGCAGCTTACGCAGCCGCAAAAGCCGGGATTCGATGCTGCCATGGTCGTACAGATGGGTTTCGTCGCGCTGGCGCCACTCCATAGCACCCGAGAGTTTGTCGTGGGCGCGCGCATTCGCCATCCACTCCTCGAAGGTGACGGCGCTGTCCATTTCCATTTCCAGGCGCGTCAGCTCCCGGGCCGTGCGGCTCGTATACCGGCGCAGATTGTTCACCTGCCAGGCGCGAGGCATCCTCATGAATTCGGGTCCGGGGCTATTTTCATACGCTCATGCTAGCAAGGCGCCGAGAGACTCCATCTAATCCAATTGAACATTGCCAAACCCACGGTTCAGAGCCCACCCTATCTTTATCTACAGACCGGAGTCAGGGTCATGGAACAGCTTTCAGGGCTCGACGCGACGTTTATTCACTCGGAGTTGAAAGGCCTGCCCCAGCATATTGGCGGGGTAACGATCTACAACCCGGCCACCGCATCCGGCGGCCGCGTCACCTTCGACGACATCCTCGCGATGCTGCGTAACCGGGTGCACCTGTCGCCGATCTTTACGCGCAAGCTGGCGTCAGTACCCCTGGGACTTGGCCAGCCTTACTGGGTTGCAGACCCGGACTTCGACATTGAGTACCACGTGCGTCACGCCGCGCTGCCAGCCCCGGGAGACTGGTCTCAGCTTTGCGCCCTTGCAAGCCGTCTCCATGCCCGCCCCCTGTCGCGGGAACACCCGCTCTGGGAGATCTACATCATCGAGGGCCTGAACGCGATCGACCGTGTACCCAGGGGTAGTATTGCCATGCTCCTCAAGGTGCATCACGCCGCCATGGACGGCGCCACCGGCCCCCTGTTCATGAATGTCATGCATGATCTGTCCCCAGAGGTGCAGGTCTACGATGTGCAGCCCGCGCCAGCGCAGGAATCACCATCGCCGGTACGCATGCTGGGCAAGGCCTATATCGACGCACTGCGCCTGCCCCTGCGTACCCTCTCGTTTCTCAAATCGGCCCTGCCTTCGGTACAGCGAGTGCGCCGTGGTCTGAAACATCACGAGTTCGAAAAAGCCGCCGAGTCGCCGCCCACGCGGTTTCAGGGATCGATTTCAGGTGACCGCGTCGTCAACGCCACCCGCTTTGATTTTGGCGATGTGAGGGCGATCAAGAACACCGTGAGCGGAGCAACGATCAATGACGTCATGCTCGCCGTTATCGGCGGAGCGCTGCGCCGTTATCTTGAGCACCACGAGGAACTGCCCACCGAAAGCCTGAACGCCGGCTGTCCCATTGATGTGCGCGACGAGTCAGAAAGATCCACCGGCGGCAATATGATCGGCCTGATGACGGTCGGCCTGGGCAGCGATATTGCCAACCCCATGGAGCGCCTGCGCAGCGTCAGCCACCATTCCCGCGACGCCAAAGCCTACGCCCAGGCCCTGGGGCCAAAGCTGGGCGTGGACATTACGGACCTGGTGCCCGGTGCGGTGATGGCGGTCGCGCTGCGCACTGCCGCCGCGACGGGTCTGATGGAGTCGTCGATCATGTGCAACACCGTGGTCACCAACGTTCCCGGCGCACCCTTTCAGTTGTATCTGTGCGGCGCTGAAATGGTCGACGGCTTCTCTATGGGTCCGCTGATGCCGAACATCGGGTTGTTTCACGTCGTATACAGCTCGGTGCAGAACAAGCAAGGCACCCTGACCCTCTCGATCACCGCCTGCCCAAAAATGCTGCCCGATAGCGATTTCTATATCGACTGTCTGCAATCGAGTTTTACAGAAATGATGCAGGCATCTCGAAAACAGCAGCGATCCAAAGCCCGGGCAAAAAGAACGCGGAAAGCCAAATCATGAGCAACATTCACACGCTGGTCATTGGTGGCACGGGATATCTCGGCCGATACATCGTCGATTCCCTGCGCGCGCGGAAACATCGGGTATCGGTATTGAGTCGCAGCAGTCAGCGAGCGAAGGCGATGCTGCCCCGAGGGGTTCGCCTGATTGAAGGAGATCTCGCCTCGCTGAGCGACGCCGGGCTGGCACGCATTTTTCGCGACCAGGAGAATCTGGTTTTCGCTGCCGGTGTAGACGAGCGCGTCGAGCCCGACGGGGACCCATTGGCATTTTACCGACGAGAGAATGTGGATCGGGTCAAGCGCATTCTCGAGGCTGCCGGTGACGGGGGGGTACGGCGTGTTGCGCTGCTGAATTCCATTTTCTCTACCCTCGATCGTTTGCGCCCGGATGTCGGTCTCGCCCGCCATCATCCTTACATTGCCTCGAGGGTGGAGCAGCGGGATATGGCCCTGGCGGTTGCCCGGGGTCGCTTCACCATGACCGTGCTCGAAATACCCTGGGTGTTTGGAGATGCCCGGGGAGAAGAATCCCAGTGGTCGTCGCTGGTGCAGTTTGCTCGTACAACACCGCGGCTCTTTGTTCCGCGCGGAGGCACCGTCGTCATCAGCGCGGGAAATGTGGGCGAGGCTACCGCCGGTGCCCTCGCGCTTCCCAGGCGCAGCTCTGCTGTACCCATCGGAGACCGTTGGATGAGTTGGGAGGAGCTGCTGGGAAGCCTGGTAGCCGTCTGTGGACGCGATGCACTGCCCGTGTCACGGATACCCGACCGCCTGCTGGTGCAGTTCAACGAACTGAGCGGCCTCGGCCAGAAGCTGTTCCGGCTTCGGTCCGGCCTGGACTACGGGCGCATGCATGAGTTTCTGCTCGATGACGAGCCAATCAATCTGCGCACGTCGCAGAAGAAACTGGGCTACGCGCCGACCGATATTCAGCGCGCGCTCGCCGAAACCGCGGCCAACGTGCCCGAATCCCGGGCAATCAAGGCATTGCGAAGCCTGATGGGTTAACCTGCGCGCATCACTCAGGCACGCTGGGAGCTGACGGAGACCACCTCGCCGGTCATGTAGGAACTGTAGTCACTGGCGAGAAACACGATCACGTTGGCCACTTCCCAGCACTCGGCGCCACGACCGTAGGCTTCCCGCGACTCCAGTTCAGCGAGAAAATCCGCCGGCGCTGAGCGGCGCAGAAAATCGTGCACCGCAAAGCTCGGTGACACGGCGTTGATTCGCACGCCCAACTCCACCGCCTCCATGGCCGCGCAGCGCGTGAATGCCATCACCCCGGCCTTGGCCGCCGCGTAGTGGCTCTGCTCCACCTGGGCCCGCCAACCCAGCACCGACGCGTTGTTCACAATGACGCCACTGCCCTGCCGCCCCATGACGCGCAGCATTTCTCGCGTCATGCGAAAGGTGCTTTTCAGCGTAATGTCCTGTACCCGGTCCCAATCGTCGTCGGTCATGTCCAGCAGCGCCTTCGCGGCACCGAAACCGGCGTTGTTTACCAGAACATCCACCTGGGGAAACTCGTCATCCGCGCGCTTAACCAGCGCCTCTATGGCGTCGGCCGAGCTTACATCGCAAACCTGCGCGACCACCGGCACACCGGTACGCTTCTCGATCTCATCGCGAGCCGCATTCAGTCGCCCTTCGTGAATGTCGCTGATGAGTAGACCGGTCGCGCCCTCTTCGGCGATTTTCAGGGCCGTCGAAAATCCGATCCCCGCGCCCGCCGCTGCGGTTACCACCGCGTGCTTACCCTGTAACAGGCCATGACCCGGGACGTACTCGGGAGGCGTCTTGAGTCTGCTCATAGCAAAGTTCCCTGATTATCGTGACCCGTCGCCACTGCTCAGCGGGGGCGGAGTTCGCGGGGCATGCCCAGACCGCGCTCGGCAATAATGTTGCGCTGAATCTGGTTGGTGCCTCCATAAATCGTATCGGAGCGCGAGAACAGAAACAGGGACTGGAGCCGGCTCAGATCGTAGTCGCCATTCTCACCCAGCAGTTCTGCATCAGGACCCAGCACATCCATAGCAAGCTCACCCAGATCGCGATGCCAGGTGGCCCAGTGCAACTTGTATACCAGCGCCTCGCGCTGCAGGCTGCCATCCTCTCCGCCGGAGAGCATGCGCATTGCGTTGTAACGCATCGTACGCAGGCCCAGGTGCGCCTGGGCCAGACGCTGGCGTAGCAGGGGGTTTTTCGCCGCGCCATTTTTGCGGGCGATGGTGACGATCGCGTCCAACTCATTCTGAAACAGCATCTGCTGACCCAGGGTAGAAACGCCCCGTTCAAAGCCCAGCAGCGCCATCGCGATCTTCCAGCCTTCGCCAGGTTCGCCAACGATATCGGCGGCCACGGCGTTCTCGAAGAACACCTCGTTGAACTCCGCCGTGCCCGTTATCTGCACAATGGGGCGCACGTCGACGCCCGGCTGATCCATGGCGACCAGAAAAAAGCCCAGCCCTTTGTTGCCGACCGACCCCGGGTCCGTGCGTGCAATTACAAAACACCAGTCCGCCTCGTGGGCCAGGCTGGTCCAGACCTTCTGGCCTGTGATTTTCCATACTCCGTTGTCACACACGGCTTTGCTGCGGACGTTCGCCAGATCCGAGCCTGCGCCGGGCTCACTGTAGCCCTGACACCAGAACTCCCGGCCTTCGAGAATCGCAGGCAAATATCGCTGTTGCTGCTGCGCGCTGCCGTAGGCGATGAGCGTGGGCGCGGCCAGGCCCTCACCGATATGCCCCATGCGACCGGGGCCACCCGCGCGCGCATACTCTTCGTGAAAGATCACCTGCTCGGCGATGGAACAGGCGCGACCCCCATGCTGCGACGGCCAACCGATGCCCACCCAGCCACCGGCAGCCATGCGCTGCTCCCAGGCTTTGCGCTCGTCGATGAACACATGTTCATCGCCCGGGCCACCGCGATACCGGAGGGGTTCAAACTCGCCACACAGATTCTCATCCAGCCACTGGCGAATCTCGGCGCGGAACGCTTCGTTCTCAGGGGAAAAACTCAGCTTCATGACATCGCCTCGTCACCATCGAGAATAAATTCTGCGATGCGCTCGCGGTGCCAGTCTGAAGATCCCCACTGCGCGCGCCCCGCCCGGGCGCGTTTGAAATACAAGTGTATGTCGTATTCCCAGGTAAACCCCACGCCACCGTGCATCTGCAGTGCTTCGCCAGCGTTCTCAAACGCGGCATCACCGGCGCTGGCCTTGGCGATGGACGCCGCCTCAGCAAGCTGGGCCGCGGATGCCTGACCCTCGAGGAACGCATCGGCGGTGCAGGCCGCGTAGTACACCGCAGAGCGGGCACATTCACAGCGCAACATCATATCTGCCGCCTTGTGCTTGAGCGCCTGAAAGCCCGCTACGGGCCGACCAAACTGCTCCCGCTCCAGGGTGTAGGTAACGGCCAGATCCAGGGAACGCTGCGCAGTGCCGAGCAATTCTGCCGCCAACGCGATGACCCCCAGATCGAGCCCTGCCTGAATCGCAGGCCAGCCGGCACGAGAGCCGTCGAGCAGATCGTCCTCAGCGACCTGAACCTCGGATAGCTGGAGATGAGCCAGGTCGCGGGTCTGATCCAGACCCGGAGTCTGACGCCGGGTGACACCCTGTGCGTCCGCCGCCACGCGAAACACCCGCGCGGATTCGGGGCTTTCGGTTTCGTCCAGCGCGACCACCAGCAGCGTGTCCGCTATCGCACCGTCTACGACACTGGCCAGCTCACCGCGCAGTTCATAACCCGCATCGCCGGGTCGGTAGCGCACACCGCAGCCGCGCAGACCCCAGTCCTTACCGGGCCCCTGCATGCCTACCCCCAGGGTTGCTTCACCGGCGGCGATTCCAGGCAGCCAATCAGCCTGCTGCTGCTCACCGGCACAGGCGCGTAGCAGACTGACACCGGTACCGAGGGTGGCGAAAAGCGGAGAGACCAGCAACGTCTCACCTGCCGCCTCATGCACGATCGCCAGCTCGACCCACCCCAGACCCAGGCCTTCGCAGGATTCGGGAATGGTGAGGGCCTGCCAACCCATCTCGCCGGTCACACGCGCCCAGGCATCGCCCTGACCCGCCATCGCCGCACGTACTGCGGCACTGTCTGAGGCATCGGCAAGAAAAGCCCTGGCCGTATCCCGGATCATGACCTGCTCGTCGGTAAAGCGAAAATCCACGACTAGCCGGCACCGTAAACCGGCTGCGCCGGTGTCGCCTCGGCGAGCATGTCTGCCACCGCGGGTCCGACTTCTTCCGCCGCCCAGGCCTTGTCACCACGCCGGCGAACCGGTCCACGACGCCAGCCGTCAGACACCGACAGCATGTCACCCTCGGCTTCGAACACGTAGCCAGATACGGCACTCGATGCTTCGCTCACAAGCCAGACCACCAGGGGGGCCACGTTTGCTGGATCAAAGTAATCAAACCCCGTGTCGGGCACGGCCATACGCTCCGCAAACACCTCTTCGGTCATGCCTGTGCGGGCCGCTGGTGCCAGGGCGTTCGCCGTCACACCGTAGCGAGCCAGCTCCGCCGCCTGCACCAGCGTCAGACTGGCAATACCACCCTTGGCCGCGGAGTAGTTGGATTGACCCACGGAACCCTGCAGCCCGGCACCCGAACTGGTGTTGATAATGCGGGCGACCGGCGTACCACCCTGCTTGGCCAGGCCACGCCAGTAACTGCAGGCATGACGGGTAATACAGAAATGCCCTTTGAGGTGTACCGCCATGACCGTGTCCCATTCCTCTTCGCTGAGACTGACAAACATGCGGTCGCGACAGACACCGGCGTTGTTGACCACGGCATGCAGATCGCCAAAGGCGTCCAGCGCCTCCTGCACTGCCCGGGCACTGTCGGCGAAATCCGTAATATCGGAGTCGTTGGCGACGGCCTCACCACCGGCGTCACGAATGGCCGCCACCGTGGCATCTGCCGCTGCAGTGTTTATATCGTTGACGACAACCTTCGCGCCCGCAGCCCCCAGCGCCAGGGCGTAGGCACGGCCCAGTCCCCCTCCGGCACCGGTAATGATAACGACGCGGCCCGAACAAATAGCACTCATGATTCTCTCCTGTGGATGAAACGGCTCAGGGGGCCGTCAGGCGTCACGCCCAAGAATGGCGCCCCCGGTGGGTACGCCGGAGCCCGAGGTAACAATGACGTTGTTAATCGTTTTGTCCGGCTGATTCACGGACTGGCCACGCACAAGGCGCACGGCCTCGAGAATGCCATTGACACCGTGTATGTAAGCTTCGGACAACTGCCCTCCGTGGGTGTTGGTGGGCAGCCGACCGTCCCCACGCAAATTACCGTCCAGCACGAATTGGCCCGCCTGGCCGTAGTCACAGAACCCCCAGGACTCCAGCTGCCACAGCACCGTGGGCGTAAACGCGTCGTAGAGCACCGCGGCGTCAATATCATCCGGCCCCAGGCCACACTGGGCGTAGGCGCGCTGCGCCGCCCGCTCCATCTCAGGCGTGCGGGCGATTTCGTCGCGATAGAACGACGTCATCTCTTCCTGATCGCGGGCGCTGCATTGCGTGGCTGCACGAATCGTGACCGCTGGCTGCCTTAAATCCCGGGCACGTTCCGGTGTGGTGACAACAAATGCACAACCTCCGTCGCTTTCCTGGCAGCAGTCGTACAGCGTCAGCGGGTCTGCCACCTTGCGCCCGGCGTCATAGTCCTCGCGCGTCAGCGGCTTGCCGTAGAAAAAGGCCTGGGGGTTGGTTGTCGCGTAATCGCGGGAAGTCGCGGCGACCTCAAACAGCGCCTCTCGGGGCGTGCCGGTCAGATGGAGATAGCGCTGCGCGACCATGGCGATCCAGGACGCGGGCGTAAGCAGACCGTAGGGCATGTACCAGCCATAGTGCACCAGTGAACCGGTGATGAGATTCCCCGACACACCGGCAGAATAGCGCTGGCCAGAGCGGCCATTCAGGGCTCGGTACCCCACCACCACATCGGCGACGCCGGTGGCCACGGCCATCGCCGCCTGCATCAGGGTACCGGTCGCGGCGCCACCGCCATAGGGAACACGGGCGTAGAAGTCCAGATCGCCGCATCCCAGCGCTCGGGCCACGTCGACTTCGTCGTTGCCATCCATGGTGAAGGTCACCATGCCATCAACATCCGAAGGCGTGAGGCCGGCATCGTCCAGGGCAGCCTTGCACGCTTCGGCGGCAAGACTCAGTTCGGAACGCCCCGAATCCTTGCTGTACTCCGTGGCACCAATGCCAACGACTGCGCTGGCATCACTCAGGCTTCTCATGATCTATCCTCTCGTTCGGGAGCGGGTCAGCCCGCAGCCAGAATGCGGAATTGCGGCAGCGTGTTCTTGGCATCGATGGTCTGGATCTCACCCTGCACGCGCTGACCGATGGCGACAGCCTCGGGTTCACAGTCGATGAGGTTCGTCACAAAGTTCACACCTTCATCCAACCGGATCACAGCGCAGATCACCGGTGATGGGTAACCGGGGAACTGGGGGTAGTGCAGAGTCGTAAAACTGACGATCTCACCCGCCATCGCCGAGTCGATGGAGTCCCACTCGGTGGACTGGCACTCACCACACATGGGCCGGGGCGGATGGCGCAGGGTTTGGCACGTAGCACAGCGCTGGATGGGCAGTCGCCCGGCATCCACCGCCTCCCACCACCAGCCGTTGTCCTTCGCTCGCACGGATGCAATACGCGTGGGCGCTGGCTTGTCTTTCGCGGCAACCGTCGCCGTAGTCTGCTCTCTCACAATGTCTGCCTCGCTTCCAATGAACTGCCATCAATAACCCGACAGGCGGGCGTAGCGATCCCGGTGGTACGAGCGGTCGCCGTACGTTGGGCGCAAGGCTATGGCACGCTTGTAATAGAGCCCGACATCGAGTTCATCGGTGACGCCGATGCCACCGTGCATCTGTATGGTCTCAGTGCCCACCAGCTGCGCAACCTCCAGGGCCATGACCCGGGCATGGCTGCAGGCGATGGCGCGCTCCTCGCGGACCTCATCCAGCGCCGCGCGGGCATCCAGCACCACGGATCGCAGCAACTCGATGCGCGTGAACATGAGAGCAGCGCGGTGCTGCAGGGCCTGGAAGGAGCCGATGGGCGCATCGAACTGCTCGCGTACCTTGAGGTACTCGACCGTCGTATCAAACAACGCGTCGACGATACCCAGCAACTCACTGGCACTGTGCGCTGCCGCCACATCCACAAGTTCGTCCATGTAAGCTCCGGCACCACCTTCCTCGCCGATAAGCGCAGACAACGGTATTCGCACACCCTCAAAGCTGAGGTTGGCGTAATCAAGCTGATCCACCATGTTCAGCGTCTCGCGCTGGGAAGCTTCCAGCGCATTCGCCGGTACGATAAAGAGGCTAAGTCCCTGCATCTCGCCGACAGACCCGGAGGTGCGGGCCAGCACAATCAGGTACTGGGCATGACCGCCGCCCGCAACAAAGGACTTGGTTCCGTGAAGCAGGTACTCATCCCCCTCGCGCACCGCCGTCACCGCGGTGTTTTGGGGAGCAAAACCACGGCCTTCGTCGACGGCAACGGCAACGGTGGTCTCGGCGGCCACAATCGCGGGCAGCAGCTGCGCCTGGAGTGCCTCGGAACCGTGGGCGAGCAGCGTGACGGCGTGGATCGCCGTCGCCACAAAGGGTGACGCGACGAGGTTCCGCCCCATCTCTTCACAGACCAGACCCACACCACGGTGTCCAAAGGCCAGACCACCGTGCGCTTCGGGCACCAGCATGCCAGTCCAGCCCATGGCCCCGAACTGGGACCACAGTGCTGCGTCATAACGCGGCTGGCAATCGTCATCGCGCTGGCGGCGAAAGGCGGATACCGGTGATTCCTTGCGCAGCATCTCTGCCGCGGCACCACGCAGTTGGAGTTCTTCATCACCCATCAGTTGACTCATGGCGGTCACCGGGCACCTCCCTGGGGCAGTTGAAGCGCATTGCGGCTGATGATGTTGAGCTGCACTTCACTCGTACCACCGGCGATGGACAGGGCCTTGTCAAACAGCAGTACACGCAGAGAATTGAGTTCGTCCTTGGTAAAACTGTCGCCTTCCCAGCCCAATCCCCGATAGCCCAGGATATCCGTGGCCAGCTCGTCTTCGCGTTTTTTGGTCTCGGTGCTGACATATTTCATGATCAGAGGCAGGCGATGATCCGGCGCGCTGCCCCGATACTGGGCGTAGACCCGCTGGGTAGTGAGCTTGACAGCCCGACGCTCCATCTCCAGATCCACCAGATTCTCACGCAACGTCGCGTCGGCCAGACGACCTTCGGCGTCGAGGCCGATGTAATCCAGCGCCGCCTCGCGCAACGTGAACGAAGGGTCCAGGGCTCCGCCCTCGAACTCGGACATGAATTTGCGCTCGTGGCGCAGCAGGCCCTTGGCAACCTCCCAGCCCCGGTTCTCTTCGTGAACCAGATTCTCTACGGGTACGCGTACCGACTCGAAGGTGATCTGGGCGAATTCCGATTCGCCACTGATCATGCGAATCGGCGCGCGACTGACACCGGGCGTACTCATATCGATCAACAGAAACGAGATGCCCTCACGCTTGGGAGCTTCAGGGTCCGTGCGTACCAGGCAGAACATCCAGTCGGACTCGCACCCGGCGGACGTCCATATCTTGGCACCATCGACCACGTACTCGTCACCGTCGCGCACGGCGCGGGTCTGCAGACCAGCAAGGTCGGACCCTGCCCCGGGTTCACTGTAACCCTGGCACCAGCTGACTTCACCGCGAACAATCTCGGGCAGAAAACGCTCACGCTGCGCTTCGTTGCCAAACTCCAGCAGCGCCGGAGCCAGCATCCAGATGCCATGGTCGTACAGCGGCGTGCGGGCACCAATGCGCTTCATCTCCTTCGATAGGATCTGCGCTTCATGGGGATTGAGGCCACCGCCACCGTAAGCGGTGGGAATCTCAGGCGTTGTCCAGCCCTTGTCGCGCATGCGCTCGAACCAGAGCCTGGCATCGTCGCTGGGAAAACGCAGGTCACGACCTGACCAGACCTGCTCTGTGCGGTCCGCAGGCTGGCGCTGGGATGGCGGACAGTTGGCTTCCAGCCACTCCCGAACTTCCTGCCTGAATTCTGTCTGTTCCACGGTATCAACTACCTCGTAGGTTGGCCGGACGAGTGGAGCGCTGCCGGCATTTCGCTCCGGAGCGTATGCCCGGAGGCGGTGTAATCACCATATTATTCTAGGGGGTTGGCGCCAGGGGGCGCTGGTCCGTTTGGTCTACTCGCCAGTCGCGAACATGTTGCTCAGCACCTTCGCGTCGGGATTCAGCGGTTCCATGATCTCGAAGGTACGGCGATAGCCCGTGCTGGCGATCAGCCATTGACCACCTTCGCGGCGGTAGCTGTCTTCGTAGATCGCCGCTCCGTAAAGACGCGTTTTTCTGGTCAGGCTGATGATCGTATCTTCGAGGTACCAGACACCCTTGGCCTCGTCATCACCCAGCAGGCTTATCTCGGGATGATGGCCGTGATGCATCGACAGAAAATCCGGCCCCGACATATTGTCGCGCATGAAATTCACGATCGCGTCGCGACCTTCGAAACACAGCTTGCCGTCGCTGTACGCCGCGGTGCAGTCCTGGGTCAGGCAACTCGTAAAAAGATCCCAATCGTTGCAGTCCAGAGACCGAAAGTAACGGTACTTGACCTGCTTGATGGCCTCGATGGCATTGATCTCGATGGCATTGATGGAGTCGAGCGATGACATGGATTGGTCCTGTAATAGCAGCGTGGCGCCAGCATAAGAAGCCCCAGGGTTAAGCGCATAGTCCAAATGGCAGTCGCCGGTAAACCCGGTGCTATAGAGACTGCAATCCCAACACACAGAGCGCGAGCAGGAAGAGACCATGGGCACAATCGTACTGACCGGTGGAGCGACGGGCATTGGCCGGGCTATCCGCGACTCTCTCACAAACGCTGGGCACAAACTGATCGTTGTGGACCTGAAGGATGCCGATGTAGCAGCGGACCTATCCTCTCCCGAGGGGCGTCAAGCCGCAATTACTGGCGTGCTAAGCGCCACCGACGGCATCGACGCCCTGATCACCTGTGCCGGCGTCGGCTCCCATATTCCCGACACCGCGCTGGTCGCCAGCGTCAACTATTACGGTAGCATTGAGCTGGTGGAAGGCCTGAGATCCGCGCTAGAGAAAAACCGGGGCAGTGTCATCATGATCTCCAGCAACTCGGCACCGCAATGCCAGAGCCCCGAACTCCTCCAAGCCTTTCTGGATGGCGATGAAGCCGCGGCGCGAGAGGTTGCGAGGGGCCTGCGCGGCCACGACGTTTACAGCGGCAGCAAGCAGGCCGTCGCACGCTGGATGCGGCGCAACGCGCCCGCCTGGGCAGCCCGCGGCGTCCGCATGAATGCGATCGCACCGGGCTATATCGAGACACCCATGACGGCGGTGGTGGCAGAGAACCCGGACTACGGCGAGTCCATCCGGGCCTTCAAGGCCAGCATTCCCCTGGGCCGACCGGGTGAGCCGCAGGATATCGCCCACATCGTCGACTTTCTGCTTTCACCCAACGCGGAATTTATCTGCGGCTCGGTGATTTTCGCCGACGGTGGACATGACGCGCAGTTCAGACCGGACGTTATTTAGTCCAGCGTTCGCCCGAGCACCCTGTCCCCCTTGATGGTCGTGCGGTGAATAACCCGCCGCACACCAGGCGGTGTACCCGTCGCGCAGTGCATCAGGCGCCAGTTGTCCCACAGCACCATGTCGCCCGGCTGCCACTCGTGAAAATAGTGAAACTCAGGGCGTCGCGTATGTGCAACGAGACGCTCCAGCAACTCAATCGATTCGTCGTTCGACAAACCAAATTTCTGCGGCGTGATGACGCGGTCGAGAAACTGCTCCACAATCTGAAGCACCTGACACCCACTCACCGGGTGCTTGATCACCGCGGGGTACACCGCATCTGCGAAGTCCGGGTAACCGAGGTCCGCCGGTTTCTTCGCCATAGCCGGACCCGGCTCATAGCCCTTTAGATTGACATAGCGCATGTGGCGCCGCTGCATGCTGAAGCAATAGGCGACCTCGAGCTTTGCAAGCTGTGCGCGGGTGGCCTCATCCAATGCGTCCCAGGCTTTGGCCAGATCGCCGAAACCGGTAAGGCCGTCCTCACCGGGGACCTCGACGGCGGTTAGCACCGCACCGTGATTTGGGCGG
Organism: Gammaproteobacteria bacterium; assembly: GCA_030433415.1. Classification (GTDB taxonomy): domain Bacteria; phylum Pseudomonadota; class Gammaproteobacteria; order Pseudomonadales; family Halieaceae; genus Congregibacter. The sequence continues at coordinate 32,892 of JAUIMF010000007.1, forward strand.
CCGGTGTAGTGCAGGTCCATATGCCAGTCCAGCCGCCCCACCACGGCCTTGCCGTCATAGTAGGCCAGCATATGGCGATCATTGTCGGTACCGCTTTCAAGAACGAACAACTCGGGGTACTCAGCCGAGGTCTGCACTTTCAGTGGATGCATCTTCAGCGGACCAAATATGCGACTGAAAGCGATCTGGCGCTCCGGCGTGATGTCTTGACCACGAAATCGCAACAGGCCATAGCGATACCAGAGGTCTCGCAGTTCGCGCTGCTGATCCCCATCGAGCGGCTCGCGAATATCAAAGCCTGCTACATCGGCACCGATAGCGTTCAGCGGAGTGACCTGAAATGTCATGTCACAGATACCCTCACGACAGAACGATTATTCGAGTACGCCGGGGTCCCGGCGAATCTCGCGACGCGCCATCGCCTCCCAGAGGAACGGAAACCCATTGGCGTCGGTGCGTTGCCCAAAGGCCTGCGCCACCTCAGGGGCGAGCGGCTGCCCGCCGCCAAGGCACTCTACTCGCCACGCCAGGCGGCACCGCCATTCCAGCGTGATCGCTCGCAAATGCGCCTGGCGTATATCTCTGCCGACCAGAAATACGCCGTGATTCGCCAACAAGGCCCACTTGTGCTGACCCAGCGCGTCAACCGCCGCCTTTCCTTCGCGATCATCATCTACGGAGCCCCCATACTCATCGAACAGGGCAGGATCTGAATCGACCAGGGCGGAAGTCTGGTCATAGATTGGTGGAATGCGTTTGCATGCGGCCCACACCGACCCCCATTCAGGATGGTTGTGGATCACAACGCGAACATCGTGACGGCTGGCATGCAGGTCCCGGTGCAGATTGATCGCGGGCGTCACGTTCCAGTCGCCATCGATCACCTTGCCATCGGCATCCAGAGTCAGCATATCTGAGGCGCAAACCTCGTCCCAGGCCAGCTCCCAGGGATTGACCAACAGGGTCCCATCATTCAGGCGATAGGTAATATGCCCGGCAATGTGATCATTGTAGCCCTCGTGCAACAGAACGCGGCAGAGGAGTGCCAACTCCTGTCGGGGAGTCAGGCGGGGCAATGTCGCGTAGCGCCCGGGATTGGGTACAAGGGACTTGAGCATCTGCCAGTTGATGCTCGGATCATCGCTGTAGTCATTCATCTACGCGTCCTCGTCGCCTGCTCCCGCGCGCACCTACGATCGCGCTTTACTGTGGTGGCACCGAAAAACCGTCCAATACCATGGTGTGGTCCGGTGTGAAGTAGTCGCTCAGCGTGTCATGCAGCGTATCTTCATCCCAAGCGCCGCCCTTCGGGTTGTCGTAAAACACATCCAGACGCGGACGCTGCACAATGTTGACGCGCCCACCCCACACGACGAACACCTCGCCAGAAATCTGCGCCGCACGCTCCGATGACAGGTAGCCAACAAGCGGTGCCACGTTCGCCGGATTGAAGACGTCAAAGCCCTCTTGGGGTGCCTTGAAGAGTTCCGCCGTCATGCCCGAGTTGGTCATGTCGGTGCGGGCCCGCGGCATGATGACGTTGCAGGTCACGCCGTACTTGGCCAAGAGTTGGGCGGCCCCCATGGTCATGGCGGTAATGCCCGCTTTGGCGGCAGCGTAATTTGGCTGCCCGGCGGATCCGAAGATCATCGCCTCGGACGAGGTACTGATCAGGCGTCCATAGACCGGCTCACCGCTTTTGGCCTTGTTGCGCCAGTAGCTGGTGGCAGCGCGCATGTTCACAAAGTGGCCGCGCAGATGTACGCGCACCACCGAGTCAAACTCCTCATCGGTCATCGAGAAAATCGTGTTGTCACGGCAGAAACCCGCGTTGTTGATCACGATGTTGATGTCACCAAAGGACTCCAGCGCCGTCTGGAACACGCGGGCGCTGTCGCCAGTATCTGCGCAATCCCCCGCCACGTGAATGGCCTTGCCGCCAGCGTCACAGATTTCTTCTACCGTGACCTTCGCCGCTGCGTTGGCATCGTCGCGATCCACATCGTTTACCACCACGCTGACGCCGCGCGCCGCCAGGTACAGGGCCTCTTCGCGGCCCAGGCCACGTCCGGCTCCCGTGATGATGGCAACCTTGCCATTGAGTTCACTCATGCTGATTCTCCTCAGATACGTTCGATGATGGTGCCGGTGCCCAACGAAGAACCGCAGCACATGGTGATCAGCGCGGTCTGTTTGTCCTGGCGCTCGAGTTCACACAGCGCCGCACCGATCAGGCGTGCTCCCGTTGAGCCCACGGGATGCCCGAGGGCGATGGCACCGCCGTTCACGTTGACCCGTTCCATGTCAGCCTCAAAAACCCGGGCCCACGAAAGGACCACCGAGGCGAAGGCTTCATTGATTTCGACCAGGTCAATATCGTCCAGGGTCATGCCGCTACGCTTGAACAATTCCTGCGTCGCATCCACTGGGCCGTCGAGGAGGTAGTGGGGATCAGTGCCCACGGTCACTCCGGTCACGATACGAGCGCGTGGCTTCAGCCCCCGGGCGCGCGCCTCGTCCGCGCTCATCCAGAGCACCGCTGCGCTCCCGTCGGATATCTGCGAGGAGTTACCTGCCGTATGCATACCGCCATCCATGATCGCCTTTAGTTCGCCCAGGGCCTCAATGGTGGTGGCGCGCAGGCCCTGGTCCCGAGTTACCTGACGCGTATCACCCGTGGGCTGGCCGTCTTCGCCCAACACCGGCGCCTCGACGGCAAATACCTGGCGATCAAAGTGACCGCCCTCCCACGCAGCCGCTGCGCGACGCTGGGACTCGCAGGCCAGCGCATCGACGTCAGCGCGGGTAATGCCCCTACGGGCCGCAATGCGCTCCGCGGCTTCAAACTGGTTCTCGCAGCTATCCCAGGACCAGCCAGGGTTGCGAAAATAGCCGGGCCCGTTAATCACGTTGGCGCCCAGGCCCACGCGGCTCATGGCTTCGACGCCACCGGCAATGCCGATGTCGATCTGCCCCGCGCTGATCAGGCTCGAGACCATGTGGTTCGCTGCCTGGGCTGACCCGCACTGGGCGTCCACCGACAGCGCCCCCGTGCTGTAGCTATCTCCCAGGGCCAGCCACGCATTGCGGGCGATGTTGTTGGACTGCTCACCCGCCTGGGTCACGCAGCCCGAGATCGCCTGCTGCACGTCGGCCCCGTCCAGGTCATTACGCTCAAGCAGGGCCCGGTAGGACATCGCCAGCAGGTCGACGGCGTGTACGCCCGACAGCTCACCCACCACCGGTTTGCCGCGGGCAATCGGTGTGCGCACCGCATCGATGATTACGGCTTCACTCATAGTAGTTGCTCCAGAAGTTGCACAGCAGATCAGTACCTGATCCGCCCGTCATTCGATAAATGGGTCGTTACAGAAAAACAAACATCAGTTCGTAGACCAGCGCCGGCTGATCGCTACCGACCACGTGCACATGAGTCTCCAGCACCACTCGGGTTTTGCGTTCGGCGACATCAATGCTCTTGACCCGGCTACGTGCATGGATGTCACTGTTCACCGGCACCGCACCCAGAAAGCGCAGCTTGTCCGAGCCATAGTTCATCATGTGGCTGTAGCCGCTGACCCGGGCGACGATGTTGTCGCCGCAGGGCAGGCGTGGCAGAAGCGAGAGAATCAGAAACCCATGGGCAATGGTACCGCCAAAGGGACTCTCCTTCGCGCAGCGCTCCTCGTCGACGTGCATCCACATGTGATCGCCGGACAGTTCCGCGTAGGCATTGATCATGTCCTGGTCGATACGCAGCGGCTCGCTCCATTCGCTGAACTCTTCGCTCACCAGCGCCGCCAAAGCATCGGCGTCGCGTACATCAATCGTCTGGGGCGCATTCATGCGGCTTTCTCCTGGGTCTGGTTTAGGGATTCGGCGAGGGCGTGCCGGGCGGCGAGCCAGGCAAAGGTCATGGCCGGGCCCAGCGTGGATCCGGCACCGGGATAGGTACTGCCCATTACAGACGCGGCGCAGTTGCCGACGGCATACAGGCCATCGATGGCACTACCATCCTCCCGCAATACCTGGGCATCGCGATCCGTGGCAAGTCCGCCCTTGGTACCGATGTCCCCCGGGTGCATGGGCAGCGCGTAGAACGGCGGCTTTTCAATCGGTGCTATGCAGGGGTTTGGTTCGTTGCGGGGATCACCGTAGTAGCGTTCGTACGCGCTCGCCCCACGATTGAACTCCGGGTCCACGCCGGTACGGGCATATTCATTGTTGCGACGCACGGTCTCTTTCAGCGTGTCGGCATCCACGCCGGTACGCTCGGCGATTTCATCCAGGCTACCCGCCTTGATGAGTATCTCCTTCACGGCCCGGGAGACCATCTTGTCCTGGGTCGTCGGATCGGGAATCAGCGGGCTGAATACGTATTTGCTGCGGAAGGTGCCATCGAAGACCACCCACGCAGGAATCGTCGGCGCATCGTCGCGATTGGCGTCATAAAAGGCGCGCCCCGCTTCCTGGTACGGCGCCGCCTCGTTGGCAAATCGCTCTCCCTTCTGGTTGACGATGACGATCCCGGGATTAGCGCGCTCGGCCATCAATACATAGGGACGATCCCAGCGTGGCACCTTGATCGCGGGCACCCACCAGGCGTGCTCCATGAACTTCGTACCCGCGCCCAGGGCCTGGGCGGCAAGAAGGCCATCCCCCGTGTTGTTCTCCTGCGATGCACTCCAGTCGGGATTTGTCGGTTGGGGCAGGTACTTCTCACGCAGTTCGCGGTTGTGCTCAAAGCCACCGGAAGCCAGCACCACACCGCGCCGGGCGGCAATCCGTTGCTCCTGCCCGTCGCGCTCCACGACCGCGCCCGTGACCCGGCCGTTTTCAACGATCAGTTCCTTGAGGCTGGTGTTGCGCCACAGGGGCACCCGGCGCTCCAGCAGCGACCAGAGCAGGCGCCCCACCAGGGCATTACCCAGCGCCAGGCGCCGCGCCCGCTTGCCCTTGAGGCGTCCGGGAATATCCAGCATGTAGCCCAGGGCTATTTTGGCTGCGGTCCAGCGCCAGCCGGGCGCGCGGGTGAGAAAAGCCCGCGCCTCCATCATGGTCATGGTGATGCGACCGGCAACGAGGGTCTGGGGATGCTGGCCACGCAGTCGGGAGAACTGGTCGCCCAGACGACGCGCATGCATGGGCAGGGGCTGATGAGTGCGATAACCGGGCTTGCCCCCTTCGAGCTCAGGGTAGTAATCCGAATAGGGAACGGGCTCGCAGGCCAGACGAGAGTGCTGTTCCAGATAGGCGAGCATGCGCGGCGCCTCATCCACAAAGGCCTCCAGGCGCTCGGGCTCCACCTCGTCACCCATCACACCGCGCAGATAGGCCAGGGCCTCATCGCGCGAATCACTGGCTTGCGCATTACCGGCAAGATGGTGGCTGTTGGGAATCCAGATGCCGCCACCGGACATGGCGGAGGTTCCGCCGTACTGGTCGCTCTTTTCGATCACGAGGGCATCGGCACCCTCGATCGCGGCGGTGAGGGCGGCGGTCAGTCCACCGGCACCCGAGCCAATGACCAGTAAATCCGTGTGCGCTGCAAACTCCGCCATGTTCCCTGTCCTGCGATGCGTAGGCCGCGCAGCATAGCTCGCGCAGCGCCGGGCACCGTTAGTCCGAATGGCGTATGGCCTGTCTCAGTTGCTCCAGAGCGAGGGAACTTCCGGGTCCAGATGCGCCACCAGACGACGCAGATAGGCACGAAACTCAGCCAGCTCCGTGGGCGTGAACGCTTCGCTGGCCTTCTCATCCATGAGGCGGGAGTTCGCCAGCAGTTCCACCAATAGCTCGCGCCCCTGGGTGGTGTTTTCGTAGACGGGCTCTCCCGTTGCAGACACCTGGCACGACACCCAGCCCTGCGCCGTCATGTGTTCGAGGGTTTCGGGCTCCGGCAGGCGCCCAGTGTGCTCCAGCCGTCGCTGCAACTCGCTCAGAGTCAGGCCCGGCGTCAGACTCAGTAAGGACAGACAAAGGAACTCGGTCTCACCCATGCCCCAATCCCGGCGCAGCTGCGCTACTGGCAGCGACAGCTGAAAATGCGCGCGAGCCATCAGGTAGGACAGAAAATCCTCGGTAAACGTGGCCGTATCCACATCTACCGTTGCGCCTGTATCGTCTTCAGCAGCAGTCTGCCGCGCCTCTTTGTAGTGCCCGCCGTGAAACAGCAGGGGATCGGTATCCGCCGTGTCGAAGTCGATGACCTCGCCAACCAGAATCACATGGTCTCCGCCTTCGTACTGATAAGCAGTGCGACAGACAAAGCGTGCGGCGCAGTTGTCGAACAGGGGCACGCCCTCGGGAGACAGATGGTGCGGCACGCCGGCAAATTTGTCTTCGCCCGAGCGGGCAAAGCGGTTGGACATGTCCTGCTGGTCCTGACCCAGCACGTGTACCGCAAAATGCCCGGACTCCTGGAACGCCTTCAGGGACTGGGCGGACTTCGCGAGTGACCACAGCACTAGGGGTGGATCCAACGAAACGGAGTTGAAGCTGCTGGCGGTTACCCCCGTCGGTCTGCCCGCGTCATCAAAGGTAGTGACAATGGTGACCCCGGTGGCGAACTGACCCAGGGCATTGCGAAACTGACGAGCATCGATCGGTGACATGGCGTTTCCCCTATCTGGTACTGCTATGCTGTACGGCTCTGGCACGCGGGTGAATAGTCCAGCCAGACAATACGCATATTGCGTATTTTGTTGTGATTGAATCACCACATTCGTAATATTGCCACGACTTTTTCAACGAAAAGCTAACTCAGGTGAACTATGTCTGACTTCAAGGATCGCGTTGTGATCGTTACGGGCGGCGCCCGGGGCGTGGGCCGTGGCATCGCCGAAGCCTTCCTTACCGCAGGCGCGCAGGTTGCCATCTGCGGCCGCTCGGAACCTGAGGAATTACCCGATGCCAAAGGCCACACGGCGTCATTTCATGCCTGTGATGTAAGGGACGCGACGCAGTTTCAGAACGTCGTGGACCAGTTGTTGGCGGCGCACGGCCGGCTGGACGTGCTGGTGAACAATGCCGGCGGCAGCCCCGAGGTTCCTGCTCTGGAGGCGTCACCGCGCTTTACCGAGTCGATCATTCGCCTGAATCTGATCGCGCCCATCGTCTGCGCCCAGATCGCCTGCCGTGCCATGCTGGAGCAGGGTGGGGGCAGCATCGTGAACATCGCCAGCGTATCGGCGGAACGCCCCTCGCCCGGCACCGCCGCCTACGGCGCAGCCAAGGCGGGGCTGGTGAACGTGACGCGCTCTCTGGCCCAGGAGTGGGCACCCGCCGTTCGCATCAACGCCATCATTGCAGGCCTGATCCGCACCGAAGCCTCGGCCGAGCACTATGGCGGAGAGCAGGGCATGGCGTTGCTGGAATCCGCCCTGCCCATGGGGCGCATGGCAACGCCCGCCGATATCGCCGGCGCCTGCCTGTACCTCGCCCACCCCGACGCCGCCTACGTTAGTGGTGCCGCCCTGGAGGTTTATGGCGGTGGCGAACCCCCGGCATTTTTGCGCCTCGCAGAGGAGGCACGGGGTACTCCCGCAAACGGACGATAAACCCGGCGCGGCAAATCACTAGAATTACCCCAATGAAGCGGCGTTTCGTCCGACCGGCCCGTCGTCAGGACGACCCGCGACGGCATCGCGCATCTGACGCCGATTGACACCCAACACGATCGAGCACCCGATACTATGGATACACGCTACTCCGACGAACAACAGGCGCTGCGCAGCGAATTGCGCGCCTACTTCCGTCGCCATGTTTCGCCAGAAATGAGCATCGAACTGGCCGGTGCAGAGGGCGGTGAAGAATTCCGCCGTATTCTGCGTCAGTTGGGTCAAGACGGCATGCTGACCCTTGGCTGGCCCGAAGAATACGGCGGACGCAACTACGGTTCAGTGGAACAGTTGATCCTGTTTGAAGAAGCCTGGCGCGTCCATGCCCCGTTCCCCCTCATCACGCTCCACAGCGTCGCGCCATCGATCATGAGCTTTGGCACCCAGGAGCAAAAGGATTTTTTTCTGCCCCAGATATCCCGCGGCGAGTGCATCATGGCCATCGGCTACTCCGAGCCCGGCGCGGGCACAGACCTCGCGTCACTGCGCACGAGCGCCGAGTTCGATGGTGAGAACTGGGTCATCAACGGCACCAAGATCTGGACCAGTTCGGCCCATGACTGCCAGTACGTCTGGCTCGCTGCGCGTACCGACACTGAGTGCAAGCGCCCGTCCGACGGCATCACTCTGTTCATCGTCGACGCGAGCGACCCCGGCTTCTCGTATTCGCACATCGAAACCGTCGCTGGTGTCGGCACCAACGTCACCTACTACGACAACGTCAGGGTGCCCGCGAATCGCGTGGTCGGCGAGGTCAACCGCGGCTGGAAAGTCATCACCTCACAGCTGAACCACGAGCGCATTGTGCTCGCATCCATGACCGTGCTCGCGCACAAGAATTTTGAACACCTGTTGCCGCTTCTCCAAAAGCCCGACGCTCAGGGGCACCGCCCCATCGACGACCCCCTGGTGGCGTCTCGCGTTGGCGAGGTCTACGCCGAGCTACAGGCCATGGAGCTCGTCAATCTGCGCCTGGCGAACATGATCGACGTGCATCAGATCGACGTTGCCCTGGCTTCCGGCGCCAAATTTTTCAACGTGCTGGGCATGATAGACATTCTGCACAAACTCACGGAACTGGCCGGCGACGACAGTGCGGTGGCCTTCGGCAGCACCGATGCACTGCTAGACGGGCATCTGGAGTACGACTACCGCAGCGCGCAGGTGAACACCTTCGGTGGCGGTGCCGTTGAAGTGTTGCGTTCCATGACCGCGAGCATGGCCCTGAACATGCCCTATACGATTGCCTGAGGCCGATTGCGAGGATCCCGCCATGAATTTCACGCTTAACGAAGACCAGGCAGCCATCAAGGATGTGGTGGACCGCATGTTCGCGGACCTGTGCACCGATGATCGCATCAAAACGGAATACGCCAGCGCCCAACCTCTGCACCGGGAGCTCTGGCAGCAGCTGGCCGAGGCCGGCGTACTGGGCGCCTCACTGCCGGAAGCCGTCGGTGGATCCGGACTCGGATTTACCGAGACCTGCCTGCTGCTCGAGGCCCAGGGTCGTAGCGTTGCCCCCCTGCCACTGCTCGAGACCGTGGTGGCAGCCGCCCTGCCCCTGAGTCGCCACGCACGCAGCGAGTCGGTCGATACGCTGCTGGGCGCGGTGTGCCGCGGCGAGGCAATGATTGCCTGCGTGCGCCCCTACGAAGGATTGCAGGATCGCTCACCCCTGAGCGCCCGCAACCAGGGCGACACCTGGATACTGAGCGGTGAGAGTGCCAGCACCGCCTGGGCGCCTGTCGCCACGCACCTGCTGGTCGAGGCCCAGAATGACGAAGGTGAAACCAATTTCTTTGTAGTGGAACCGGGTGCGGCGGGAATTCGCAGCACCGAACAACAGCACATCGGCGGCTTCTGCGCTGCCACGCTGAGCTTCGACCACGTGCAGCTCCCCGCTGCAGCGCTTGTCGCCAGTGGCCAGGCCGCGCAACAGCTACGGCAGACCGGGTCCCAACTCGTATTCACCGGACTTGCCGCAATGCAGGTGGGCGTGCTCGAAGAGGGGCTTAAACGCACCGCCGAATACGATAACGAGCGCAAGCAGTTCGGCCGTCCACTATCGAGTTTTCAGGCTGTGGCACACCAGGCCGCCGATGCCTACATGGAGATTGAAGCACTGCGGGGCGTGTACTGGCGGGCCATGGACGACATCGACGCGGGTCGGAACGCCGCACTGATCACTCATGCCGCCAAGTACTGGCTATGTCGCGCCGGCCACCGGGTGGCGCATACCGTAATGCACCTGCACGGCGGTATGGGCCAGGACCTGGAATATCCGATTCATCGTTTCTTCACCTGGGCCAAGCGCAACGAGCGCTATCTTGGCGGCGCGACTACCCACAGCCGTGCCCTGGGCAAGCTGCTGGGCGATGACTCCAACGCCAGCCTGTCCCTCGCGGCCTGATTATTGTGAACAAGCCCAACGGACTGTTCTATGGGTGGGTGCTCGTCGGTGCCCTGCTGATACTGCAGATGGTGGGCATCGGCACCATCAATTATTCCTACAGCCTGATTGTGCTGCCGTTCCAGACCGAATTTGGCGCCACCCGGGTGATGATGATGCTCGGCATTACCCTGATGCCGCTGTCATCGGCGCTGATGTCGCCGTTCCTGGGTAAGGCCATCGACCGGCATTCCCTACGCTTTTTTGTGTTGCTTGGCGCGGTGTTGCTTCCCGTGGGCTTTCTGCTGCTGTCGCTGATTACCGCCATGTGGCAGGTACCGGTGATCTATGCCCTGTGCATGGGCTATGCCACGCTGATGCTGGGTCCGCTGGGTTCGTCGACGCTGCTCTCGCGCTGGTTCCAGCAGCGCCTGGCATTTGCCATGGGCATTGCCGCCATCGGCACCTCTATCGGGGGCTTTGTGTTCCCGCCCCTTGTGAGCTGGCTGATTGAAAACCATGGCTGGCGCGATGCCCTGCGCCTCATGGCGATTGTTATCGCCGCGCTGACGGTGCCGGCGGCGGCGCTGATCGTGAATCGCCCGTCGGACCGGGGCCTGGTCCCCTACGGTACCGGTGATACCAGTGCCCCCACAGCGGGTGCTACCGAGGCGCCCCAGGTCTGGAAGGATCGCAACTTCTGGCTCATCGCCGGCGTGCTCGGTTCGCTGTTCGCCGCCTACGGCGCCATACTTTCGAACCTGGGTCCCTTTGCCGTTGAGTCCGGCTTTGCCCGTGACAAGGCGGCGCTGCTGATTGCCCTGGTTGCGGTGATGGGCATGATCGGAAAACTGGGTTTTGGCTTTGTGGCCGACAAGGTGGATCTACGCCTGGCTTTGGGTGTTGCCGTTGTGCTGGTCGTCGCAGGACTGGGTGCCTTTGTCGTCGGCGGACAGACCCTGATCATTGTCGGTTGCATCAGCATCGGGCTGGCCGCCGGCGGCATGTTGCCCGTGTGGGGAGCCATGCTCGCCTGGATCTTCGGCGTTGCTCACTACGGCCGGGTCATGGGCATGATGAACCCCTGCATCATTCCCCTCTCGATTCTGGGCCCACTGTTCACCGGCGCGCTGCGCGACCAGAGCGGAAGCTACGACAGTGCTTTTATGGCGTTTTGTGTAATGCTGCTGCTGTCCCTGGTGCTTATCGCCGGCATCCGGGCACCCCAAGCGGCCGAATCAGGCGCTGCGCAGGGCAGCTGAGCGTCCGGCGCGGCGACCAAAAAACGTCGCGTCACCCACCGACAGGCCCGACGCATAACCATCCCCCCGCCGGGGCACCCCCGCCGTTGTGCGACCCGCTGCAAACAAACCGGGGATAGCACTTCCATCGTCCCGCAGCACCTGACCGTCGACCGTGGTTACCAGGCCTCCCAGCGTGAAGTGCGGCACGAAGGCCCCGTGACCCGGCGTGCAGTCCAGCGCCGCATAGGGCGGCTCAAGTACGCGAAGGTAGCGGGGGTCCTTGTGGTAGGCCGGGTCTTCATCGCGAGCGGCGCATTCGTTGTAGCGTTGTAGCGTTTGCACCAATGACCCTGTCGGCAGACCCAGCTCGCCCTCCAATTCCTCCACCGTCTCTCCCGTGCCCGCAATCGGCGCGTTCAGATACGGTGGCGGTTTGAACTCATCCCAGACCGAGAAGACCAGAAAGCTGCGACCCTCACGCTGCGCCATGGCCTTGGCACCGACGCGACCGTGATAGCAGTCTTCATTGATAAAGCGCTGCCCTTCGGCGTTGACAAAAATGCCTTCGGTCAACGGTACCGGCGGATAGAAGGCCAGGCTGATGAAGCCCTCGTGCATGTTCTCTACCGCGGCCCCCAGGCCCTGGCCCATAAGAATTCCACTGCCCATGTCACCGGGATTACCAGTCTTGATGGTGCCCCGGGCCTTCAGCGCCGGTGCATAGTGCTCAAGCATGGCATCGTTCATGACAAAGCCGCCCGCGCAGAGCACCGCGCCCCGTCGCACGCGCAGCGTGTGCTCCTTAAGGTCGCGCCGGTAGACCAGACCCACGACGCCCTGACCATCCGTGACCAGGCGCAGCACCCGTGACTCCAGCAACACATCGATCTGACGGTCGCCAATACGCGACGCCAGCGTATCCATGAGCAGGGGGCCACCGTTGTCCCCCTCGACCTGCAGGTTGTGCCCCCTGGGGCATGGCATGGCAAGGTCGCGATAGGGCCAGGACGTCTCACTTCCGGTGTACAGCAGGCAATCATCGGTCAGTGCCATGACCGCTCGCTCATCCAGAAATGAGCGTTTGAAGGGCACACCCAGTTCCTCGAGCCAGGCAAAGTGCGCAGCGGCGCCCTCACAGTAGGCCGTGATCTTGTCCATGGGAGCGTTATCGCCCGCGCTCTCGCGCAGATAGCTCACCATATCTGCAGTCTCATCGTGAAATCCGCAGGCCTGCTGCACGGCGGTACCGCCGTTGCCGCCAAGATACAACTCAGCGCTCGACAAACGGGTAGAACCACCGCCTTCGGAAGCCAGATCCAGCAGCACCACGCTCGCCCCCTGATCGGCGGCCTCGATGGCCGCACAGGCGCCGGCACCACCGAAACCCACGATCGCCACATCGGTTTCGTGATCCCAATGGTCGATGTCGGCGCTGGAAAGCGGGGCGATGGGATCAGACGCGGGCATCTTGCGGACTCCGGGAGAGATTGTTGCGCATCATAGGGCGGCACTCCGCTACCCGAGTAGTCCGACTGGCTTAGGAAAAGCAACCGGTAAAAAGCGCAGCAACAGGCGCCCGTGCTTTACCATCGCGGCACCAGAATCTGATCCCATAGGAGCCCCCGATGAGTGAAGCCACCACCGATAAGGTCCGCGAAGAGGTTGAACGATTTGTCGGCCGTCGCCTGGGACCCTACCTGAGCTACAACGCGGTCAGCCGGGCGCAGATCTGGCAGTGGTGCTCGGCCTTGAGTGACGCCAACCCGCGGTATCTGCCCGAAAATGGCGCCCCTGCAGTGGCGCCTCCGGCCATGATGCAGGCGTGGACCATGCGGGACTCCCATTTTCGCTACGCCCCCGGCTCCGTCAGCGACGAGCCGTTTGAGGTGCTCGCTGTGCTCCGGGAACTGGGCTATGGGGCCAACGTGGCGGTCAGCTATGACATCAAATTTCATCGTTACATTGGTGAAAACGATCGCGTGCACAGCTACAGCACCGTCGCCCACATCACCGAACTGAAGCAGACCGCGCTGGGCGAAGGTTATTTTGTGACGGAGCGAGCGGAGTACTTCGACCAGACTGACACGGCGTTCGCCGAAGCCACCATCAGCTATTTTGCCTACAGACCTGCCGCAGGCGCTGGTGAGGGCGAAGGCGACTCGAACAGTGCAAAAAGGGATGCACCTGCCTCATCGGAATCCGGTGCGTTAACCTGCAACACGGGCCCGATGCCCACGGTGGCCGAGGGTGATGAACTTCCACCATTGCCGATCCCCATCACAGCCACGCTGATCGTAGCAGGCGCCGTGGCTTCACAGGACTTCACCGAGGTACACCACGACTACGCCGCCGCCCGCGAGGCCGGCATGAACGATATTTTCATGAATATTCTGACCACCTGCGGGCTGTGCGCCCGCTACCTGACCGACTGGGCCGGCCCTCAGGCGCGCCTCGAGACCCTGAGTTTTCGCCTTTTTGCACCCAACACGCCGGGCGACTGCATGCGTTTCACCGGCGCCGTGGAATCGTTGGAGCAGACCCCTGACGCACGCCGTGCCGATATTGCCTTCAAAGGTAGTAACAGCTTCGGACTGCACGTGGCGGGCAAGGCCCGACTCTGCACGGAGCACTGATCCGCAACCCGGGATACGCGGCTCACGAATTCCGTCGGAGGGTGCCGGTTTGGAAGTAATACATTCGGAGTAGGCGCCGCCCAAGGGTATTTGGATAGCATCCGCCTCGCTATAAGCAATAACAGCCAGATCACTGGCCCCATAAATCTGCCGACACCAGCGAGGTCCGGCGCGATTAGCGAGAGGGAAACCCATGCCCGCACCCAACTTTGTTTCACGCCCACTGGCCATGGTGGTATCCGCCGCCAGCCTCAGCCTGCTTTCGGGAACCCTGGCTGCACCACTGGCCACCGCGCAGGACAGCAATGTGCTCGAAGAAGTCATTGTGACTGCGCAAAAACGCGCCGAATCCCTGCAGGATACGGCGCTGGCAATCACCGCGCTGAGCGAAACCATGATCGAACAACGGGGGCTGCGAAACTCCCAGGACCTCATCGGCGAATTGCCGGGTATCGGCGGTTTTGACTCCCCCGGGTCCAAAGGTAGTGCGTCGGTGACCGTTCGCGGTATCGCAGGCGGCTCGCCGGGTAACGTATCTCTGGATCCCGCCGTGGCTCTTTATCTGGATGGCGTGTTCCTCGGTAAGATGACCGCCTCCGCGATGGACGTGGTGGAACTCGAACGGGTTGAAGTGCTGCGGGGCCCCCAGGGCACGCTGTATGGCCGCAACTCAACCGGTGGCGCCATCAACTTCATTTCACGTAAGCCCACGGGCGAGTTTGGCCTGCGCGCCACCGGCACTGTCGGTGATTACGACCTCTACGGTGCCAAACTGAACCTCGATCTACCCGCGATGGGTAATATCGGCGAAGGCATGGGCCAGGTTGCTGTCAGCCTCGGCGCGTCCATTCGCAAGCGCGATGCCTTCTTTGACAATACGGACCCGTCGAAAGATGGCTTCGATGACACGGATCGCGAAGGCTACCGCCTTGCCGTGCGCTGGATGCCTACCGAGAATCTGACGGCGGATTACGCTTTTGACTACAACGAACTGAACGAGTCCAACCAGCTCATACAGGTCGTCGGCTTCACGCCCCTGGATCCCGGTGGTCAATTCAGCCGTGTCCTTGGTATGCAGGGCGCTCTTTTCCAGGCCAGCCAATGGGCACAGATTCCAGGCACGGATCCGCGCATTACAGAGCGATGGATTCCCTCGTTAATGCAGACCATCGCTGACTACCAGGCGGCCGAGGCCCAGGGCGAGGGTCGCGTCGACCAGGGTGGTGCCGACTTTGCCCCCTTTACCGAGGCGGAAGTGACCTCGCACACGCTGACGCTGGAGTACAACTGGGAGAACGTCACGCTGCGTTCCATCACCGGCTACCGGGATGTCGAGAACTACTCATTTGGCGATCTTGAAGACATCGATAGCACCATTGGTGCCAACGGCGTCGGCAGCTACAGTGATCTGGTACACCTGACGCTGCAGGCCCTGTATGGCCCCTCATCAGGCTTTGCCTATCCCTTCCTTGACAGCTTTTGGGACGCTATCGACAACGTCGGTGCGTACCACTCCAAGCAGGATACAGGCACTGACTACGAGCAGTTCAGCCAGGAATTCAACCTGATCGGCTCCACAGATTCTCTGGACTATGTATTGGGCCTGTACTGGTTTGAAGACGAGGCGGAATACCGTCGCCGCGCGGTATTCGCCGCGCCGCTCAATGGCACCGGCGGTCAGTTCTACGACAACCGGACTGATGCCTGGGCAGTGTTTGGGCAGGCCACCTGGAAAATGACTGATGCCTGGAGCCTCACCGCCGGTCTGCGCTACACGCGAGAAACCAAAGAGGTCGACTACGACTACGAAGCCAATCTCACACCATTTGGCTTTACTCCGGCGCGTCAGTCGAGCCTTGACGAGGACTTCAGCAACGTCACGGGTGAACTCACCGTGGCCTATCAGGCTACCGACGACATGAATCTGTATGCACGCTTCGCACGCGGCTACCGCTCGGGCGGGTTCAATGGCGAAGTCTTCGAAAACGCATTTGACGAAGAAACCGTGGACAGCTTCGAAGTGGGCATCAAGAGTGACTGGCTGGATGGCCGCATGCGCGTCAATGCCAACCTCTGGACTTACACCTACGAAGACCTGCAGGTCAGCCAGATTCTCACCGACGGTGGCGCAGCAACTTCGCTCCTGACCAACGCTGGTGAGGCGGAGCGCTGGGGCTTCGAACTCGAGACCGCCTACCTGATCACCCCGGACCTGCTTCTGAATCTCAGCTATTCGCACATCGATGGCGATTTCGAGGAGTTCCCCGACGTGTGTGGCACGACGGATCCAACCAACTGCCTCACGGGCGAGAACTTCGCAAAGCGGGCTCAGTCTCCCGATGACATGCTGAGTGTCAGCGTGGACTGGAGCATCGCGGACCTGGGCTTTGCCCAGCTCACAGCCTACGTACAGGCCAACTGGCAGAGCGAATGGTACGAAACCGCTCTCTGGCAGGCCGTGGTTTCAGGTCAACCCGTGATCTACGACCACCAGGTCATGGACGAACGCACCATTGTGAACGGTCGCATCAATCTCGAAGGCATCAAGGTTGGCGACGGTACGCTGCGCGCGTCCCTCTGGGGTCGTAACCTGACGGATGACGACTACCCGACCTTCGGCATCAACTACGGTGGACTGGGTCCGATCGCGGAGCAGTACGGCGCGCCGCGTATGTGGGGCATCGATGTGACCTACGAGTACTGATTCCACTCTCTTTCGAGCTGCTGGCGCCGCTCTGCGGCGCTTTTTTTTGCCTGCTAAAAAATTGGCCGCTTTCTAAAGAAGAGGATCTGACCAGCGTGTAATCTGCTACGGGGACGAGAAGAGGGGCTCAATAATGTGGCGCCCGTGGGGGCTGCCATCGGGATTGTGGGAAACGAGCCACTCCCCTTGCCGGGAGATAGCACCGCATCGGGGCTCGGTGATTACTGCGTCTTCCGCGGCATCAATCAATACGCAGCGTTGATCGGCTTTGGCATACCAGCGCCCCGTCACGCGACCATGGCGCTCACCATGGCGCCATTCGCTGACAAAGCGGCCATTGGCATACCACCGATTGGTGGCGGTTGTACCCGGAGCATCCAGCAGTACGGCCTGGTCACGCACGTCGGCAAAACGCAGACGTATCTCGTCAGTGTCCAGATACCTGGGACCCGAACCGGCGCACGCGCAAGCCCCTAACTTTACTGCGCAAAGTATGGTGCCAAGATACGGCCATCGTTTACCGCGGCTCACGGCGCCCAGCGCACCGCGGCATGGCGACGGCGCCGCTCCAGAAGCTCGCGGCGCTGCTCAGCCGTTACCCGCACCGCATCCTCCGGCAAATACTGATGAAGCGACGCCCGGTCGACTAATTTGAGCACGGGGTCCCGCGCTTCGCTCGCGCCCTGCAGGCGAAACAGCAACGAGCCCTCGGGGTGACCCGTGGGATCAAGCCAATTGGCAAGTCCCGGGTCTTCGTGGGCGATGACAAACCGAAACACACCATCCGGATCCGCGACAGCCTGACTACTGTTGTAACTGCTCAGATGATTGATGTAATCCAGCGACTCCCACCAGGCATTGGCCAGCTGCACGCTCCACAGTTGCGCCGCGGGCGGCTGCCACTCGATGAGCAGCGCCTTGTCCGGCGGCACATCGAACCATGATGTGCCGTAGAGATTCGTTGACAAACCCTGTCCGGGTGCCGCCATCAGCGTTACCTGGTTTCGGCGATGATCCCGAATCCGCTCCACCAGCGGCTGCCACTGGGTTGTGCGACCAACGAAGCCTTTCAGTACACAAGCATTCCCTCCGCTGTGGCCATGGTTAGCGGCGCGGTCTGCGGTGCCTGCAGATCGTCGAGGGTATAGGTACCGGGAGCTTCAACATCCCAGTCGGCAAAATACTCGCGCAGCAGCAGGTAATCCGTGCCTTCGCGCATCGGCAGCCAGGGTCCAGTCCAATCCTGAGGGCGATCCTTCGAAACCATGATTTCAAAGTGCCCGTTTTCGTCGACCGGCAGTTGATCGCCGGTCAGCGAATCAAAGGATGCGTACGGCGCCGCCATGCGCACCGCCTGTACGGCGAAGAGGCGCACATCGCCGGCTTTGCCCCGCAGCAGATAGCGGCGCTGCCCGTCCACAGGGGCAATCAGGTATTTTACGTCGGCCCCATCCAGAGCCCACTTGTTGATGGTCGTAGCGTCAACGCGCAGCAGCGGTGGCTGACCGGGCTGCCTGATCATCGTACGGGTGATGGCGGTACTGAGCTGCTGCAACAGGTACGGCAGGGCCTCGGCCTCATCGATGGCATGGGGCTGGGGGTAGTCCCGCAGCACGGCGACGCCCGCCGCCTCCAGCTCTGCAGTGAATGCGCGCCAGGCCTGGATGGCACTCGAATCCATCGCATCCGGTTCACTGGCACCCAGCGTTGCGGACACCATTGTCAGCAAGGCCAGAACAGCGGCAGGCAACAGCGTTCTGCGATACACGCTCGATATCACATCGTTAGCGGACTGCACCGCCCCCATCCACCGATAGTATCTGGCCCGTAATAAACGAAGCCCGCTCCGAACACAGAAACACCACCGCCTGGGCGATTTCTTCGGGCTCACCCAGACGATTCATGACCGCCGCCCGCTCCAGGCCGGGCTTCTTGTCTGGCTCGGCCTCAAAATACGCTTCGAGCCCCGGGGTACGCACCACGCCAGGCGATACCGCATTGATACGTAAGTTCTTTGCACCGTACTCCGCCGCCGAACTCTTCGTCAGCAGATTCACACCGCTTTTGGCAGCGGCGTAAGCGGTATTGAAGGCCTGCCCGCGCAGGGATGCATTGGACGAAATATTCACGATGGCTCCACCGCCGTTGGCCAGCATCGCCGGTATCTCGTACTTCATGCACAACCAGGTATTGGTGAGGCACATGGCGAGGGTCTGATCGAAGACCTCGCGGGAATATTCGTGAATGGGGCCAGAGCCACGACTGAGGGCAGCTGAGTTACAGGCGATATCAAGGCGCCCCCACTTGTCCACGGCCGCCTGCACCATACCCGCAACGGCGCCCTCGTCTGACACGTCAGCGGCCACAAACAGGGCTTCGCCACCAGCGGCCTCGATGAGAGCAACGGTCTCTTCGCCCGACGCGGTATTGAAATCGCTGACCAGCACCCGAGCCCCCTCAGCGGCAAAAGCCTGGGCGATGGCCCGGCCAATGCCCTGGCCACTGCCTGTCACCAGCCCCACCTTTGCATCGAGTAATCCCATAAAATCCGCTCCCGTGATTGCACCGCTACCGATAACACCACCACGGCCTGGCCGCAGCGGTCCCTGTCGTAAATCCTAATCCGTTTTAAGGTGCCGACTCCTCGGCCGGATGGCCTAGTATCGGCGGATCAAAATAAGGAGAACTGCCATGGCAGCCCACGATACCCAGTACCGCGAAGCCATCGCCCAACTCACGTCACCCGGCGCGCCCTTTGAAATCCATACCGTGGATGGCCTGCGCCGCTATCGCAATGCCCCCGCGACGCTGCCCCAGGCCCTCGATGCGGGACGCACCCATGGCGATGCGGAATTTGCGGTGTACGAGGGTGAGCGCTGGAGCTTCAACCGCGTCTTCGCCGAGGCCGATGCCGCCAGTGCCGCCCTGGCCGCGCGGGGGATCGGCAAGGGTGATCGCGTTGCCATTGCCATGCGCAACTATCCCGAGTGGATGGTGGCGTTCATCGCCATTGCCAACCTTGGCGCCGTCATCGTTCCGCTCAACAGCTGGGGTACGGCCGACGATATCGCCTATGGTCTCGAAGACTCCGGCTCCCAGCTGGTGATCTGCGATCAGCAACGCTTTGATGCGGTGCTCGAACGCGCCCCGGCGCTGGCAGAGACGGCAGTCATTGCCCGTCCCACGAACCCCGATCACCCGAATGCGTGGGCTGCGTTTATCGCGCCCTACACGGGGTCGGCAGCGCCAGAAGTGGAGCTCAGCGGATCCGATGTCGCAATGATCATGTACACCTCGGGCACGAGTGGCAAACCCAAGGGTGCGGTGTCAACGGGCGATGCCATCTGCCAGGCAGTATTCAATATGGAGTGCGCGCACATCGCCGCGGCCATGTGCAATGGCGAGAAGTTTGCGGCCATGCTGGAGCGTGGTCATCCACCCACCGCGCTACTGGGGATTCCGCTCTTTCACAACAGCGGCTGTCACTCCCAGTTTTTGCTCAACCTTCGCGGCGGTCGCCGTCTGGTCATGATGTACAAGTGGTCGCCGCAGCAGGCGCTGGAGCTGATCGAGCGCGAACACATCACTACCATCGCCGCCGCCCCCGCCATGCTCATCGCCCTGATGGAACATCCGGACTTTGAGCAGCGCGACACCAGCAGTCTGTTCGCCCTGGCTGCCGGGGGGGCCGCCACACCGCCGCTGGCATTCCGGCTGATGGACGAGAAACTTCCCGGACATTTCTTTGGCACCGGCTGGGGTATGACCGAAACCAACGCCCAGGGCGTGTCCATCGCCGGCGAGCTGGTCCGCGAAAAACAGGGCAGCTCTGGTCGCCCCCATCCTATCGTGGATGTAGACGTGCGCGATGAAGAGGGCAACTCCCTTTCGACAGGCGAAACCGGCGAGCTGTGGCTGCGCACACCGACGGCGATCATCGAGTACTGGAACCGCCCCGAGGCCAACGCAAGCGACTTTGTGGATGGCTGGTACAGGACCGGCGATGTCGGCTATCAGGACGAGGATGGCTACGTATACCTGGCCGACCGTGCCAAGGACCTGATCATTCGCGGTGGCGAGAACATCTATCCCGTTGAGATCGAACATGCCCTGCTGGAGCACGAGGCTATTGCCGAAGCGGCCGTGGTTGGCGTACCCGACGAACGCATGGGCGAAAACGTCGGCTTGATTGTGCATCTGCACGACGGCGCGTCCCTCACAGACGATGATGTGATCGCCTATGCCCGTAGCAGACTCGCCGGCTACAAGGTGCCCAGCCATGTATTGATCCGCGACGAGGCCTTTCCAAGGAACGTCACCGAGAAGGTGCTCAAGAAACCGCTCAGGGATGAATTGCTGGCAAGCATCGACGCGGACTGAAACCGGGCGTCAGCCGGACTCTGGTCAGTCCTTGCCGGCCATGCCCACCTCGGCACCAGGCAACAGCTCGCCGGTAGAGAAGTCGTAGAGCCGGTTATCTGCTAGCACGACGCCGGGTGGTGGTACACATGCGGCAGGCACCATGTAGTCGCGCACCAGCGGATGCCCGGGCTCCATCGCGTAGCGCTCCAGGTCCGTGACTCCACGCCCGTAGAGAAAACTGTCATCGATACAGTGATTGCCGGTGAAACCCCGGCTCGGCGACGTGACGATGCCATAGGCGGCGTCGGCCATGATCTCGGGCTTGCGAAATTCCTTCACGAGTTCGTCGCCACCATGAATGACCGCCGAGGGTGAGTAGATGCCACAGCGCGGCCACAGCGTGTTCACCGCAATACCTTCTTCGCGCCATTCCGACGCCCAGCCCATGGTGTAAAGGCTCACGGCGTACTTTGAAACCGTATAAGCCGACGAATTCATGAACCAGATGGGGTTCAGGTCCAGGGGCGGTGCCAGACCCAGAATGTGGGGGTTGTCGGATTTACACAGGTGGGGATAGGCAGCTTTGGCGAGCAGAAAATAGGCCCGTTCATTGATATCAAAGACCAGATCATGGCGCTTGGTCGAAAACTCGGCGGTGGGCTTGAGCCAGTAGGCACCGGCATTGTGCACCAGCACGTCGAGGCCACCGAACTTTGCGACGGTCTCCTCGATGGCGGCCTCGATGGCGTCGGCATCGCGTACATCCAGGGCGATGGCATGGCCTCTGCCACCTGCCTCTTCGACGGCCTGTACCGTTTCGTGAATCGTGCCGGGCAAAAAACGATGGGGCTGATCGGACTTCGCCGCCACCACCACGTTGGCGCCATCCCGGGCAAAGCGTCGGGCCATGGCCAGGCCGATGCCCCGGGAGGCGCCCGTAATCAGAACAGTGCGGTCTTTGAGGGTGCTCACAATCCTGTCTCCTGTGATCAATACTGTCGGTAACGGCGCTGTACGTGCCGGTGCCGCATGAGAATGTTGCGCTGATGCGCTTCTGCGCTGCTGCGTCGCGCATCTGCGGGCATGGCCTGGGCAAGCTCATCCAGCGTCAGCTTGCGCGCGTGCAGATCCGGCCACAGGGATTGGTCTGGCGGTGTCGCGTAGCTCGCCCGGAAGGTGACAAAGCCGTGATCCAGCCCCGTGGTATCCAGCCAGTTGGCGTACCCCGGATCGTCGTGGGCGATGATCCAGCGAAAAACCCCGTCCTCACCCACGTGCACCTGCACACGATTGAGACTGGATTGATAGCTCTCGAAATCCAGGGACTCACCCCACAGGTTCGACAGGTGCACGCCGAGAAACAGCGGCTCGACAGGCACCGTGGCTTCGATCAGTAACGCTTCATTCGCTTGTAACTGGTAAACGCCACCCGCGTAGAGGTTCGTGCTCTGACCGCCGCCCGTGGCTATCCCCAGGGCGTTGGGCTGATTCATGGCATTGGTCGGCATGAACGGCGCATCGGTACCCGTCTCGATGGTGCCTTTGACGCGCCCGTAGGTGCCCAGCGGCACCGTATAGAATGCATTCCAGAAACGCATCTGGTTAACTGTAAGCTCCCCCACGGTGTTCAGCATCGTGCAGGCCCGGGCCGGGTCCAGCGGCGGTTCCGGCTCGGCTTCGCAGCCATCCATCAGAATTTCGAGGTCGAGCACGTCTTCGTGCTCCCAATCGTGAAAGAGCTGACGACAGGTCAGGTGCTGGCCCTGATGCATCACGCCATGGCTTTCCCGCATCGTGGCGATGAAGTTGCCGTCGTAGCCCTCGGGACGCTCCGGTGCCAGCCGTATCTCGAAGCTGCCGTCATCGGCGACCACCAGTTCGCTGCTGTCGAGCGTGCCCGTATTGATGCGCGTACCCGGTCGAAGCTCCGCCAGTCTTCCGCTGTCACCGGCATAACCGCTGGCAAGCTCAAAGATCACGTACTGCGGTGCGCGTCGACCCGATACCGGTGCCCCACCGCGCCAGTGGGCTGTATCACCGGCCCGCCCGCGAATCCGGTAGCTGCGGCTGCCATCGATCGCTGCGCGCAGATAGACCGCGTCGGCGTTATCGATCGTGGATTTATTGAGGGGTTGGATCGCGCGACGAAAACGCGGATGGTGCGGGTCCTCCAGCGCACGCTCGATGCTGCCGTGCAAAAATCCCAGCAGATAACGATAGCCCTCGGCGAGGTTGCGCGCCGTCGCCGGCGGGGGCATCAGCTCGGGTGTATCAATGGCGTCGCGGGCGGCACAGAGGCGCTCGATCATTTCGTCGAAGGCCGCTTTGAGCCGCTGCGCTTCGACAGGGGATTCATTGGTATTCATTGTTGGGTTGTCTCCATGCCTGCCGACGGATTGTCGCCGGCCGTGTCAGGCGTTTCGCTGCCACTTTGCGAGTCCACGGGCCGCGGCCAGTCATACTGCTCGTAGAACACGGCCAGCTCCGCTTCGATATCGGCGGCCGAGAGCGGAAACTCATCCAGGGAATAGCGAAACCGGCTTTTGTGACGCCCCTGGGGAGAGGCCAGGGCCTGCACCGCCTGTCGCTGCTCATCGCTCACCGGCAAGGCCAGGGCCGCACAGGCCGCCTCGAGCGTAGCGAGGGGATCGCTGAGCATCTCACGGTAATCCACTACGTACCGTCGCGTCGACGGATGTTGAGCCAGGGCCTGCGCCGGCAGGTGGTAGCAGTCAAACGCAATGCGGATCAGGGTCTGCTCCGCAGCCTGCCAGTCTTCCGGTGACCAGCCCCGCGCCTGCCAGCTCCCTTCGACAAGCTTGAGCGTACTGGGAATACATTGCACGGGATCACGCACCATAACCACGAAGCGCGCATCGGGAAATTCTTCGATCAGTCCCCTCACCCAGCCGCTCATGACCGGGTTTTTGCTGAGGTGGCAGCGGTCTCCGCCGTGAAAGACGAGTTGACGTTTGACGCATTCGCGATAGTGGTACAGCCAGCGCCGACGGCGGTGGGGACTGAGCTCATCGATGTGAAAAATGTCGATGCGGTGCGAAACAGGCATTTCGAGCGTCCACTGCTGAGGCACGAATGCGGCGCGCAGAATAAACAGATCCTCCTCGGCCAACCACAATCCCTGCTCGTGAATATGACGCCAGGCGCCAAAGGTGCGCTCATCCCAGGCTTCGAGTCGCCGTCGCAGCGTGCCACGAAGAAACACACCGTCGCACCAGCCGAGGGCCCGTACCAGCATGCGCTGCGACAGCGCGGGAAAAAACGTCTCCCAATAGCGGAAAAAACTGAACCGCTCCTCATCCAGCGCCATGAGTCGCTGCATGAGCGTGGTGCCACTACGGGCATGCCCAACGATAAATACCGGCGCCACGACCTGCTGGCTCCACAGGCGCGGGAAGAGCAGATAATCGAGCAGAAAGAAAAACGTGTGGATCAGCGTAAGCACTGGAGTCCAAAGCAACAGGATCGCCACGGTGCGTCGCCGGTGCGCCCAGTGCTTCTGCGACCAGGCGTAGCGAAGTACGCGAAGATACAAGTGAAGGTCGAAATACATGGTGCGGAGTCCGCCGTGCCCTGTGCGTCAGTTTTGCTTAAGCCTAGGGCAAACGTACGCGATGACAACTGACATTAGGCGCGCACCCGAGATTCCTATCTCTTTGTTTTATCGTTAATTTTTTCACCCCTGGTGAGGCACTTACATTTTGCGGCGTTATTGGCAGCACCGCACGACCCCCAGTGGTAAATTACTCACCCGGCCAGACAGCGCGTACGCACACCCCACACCCTGCCCAACACCCCACCCAACACCCCCGGAGGCAACCGACCATCTCGACCGCCACACCGCCAGAGCCTCGAAAGGCGCCCAAGCAGGGACGTTCGCGCCAGACCGTGCGCGCCATTCGCGAGGCCTGCGGCATCGTGCTGCGCGAGGCTGGTCCCGAGGCGCTGACCACGCAGCGCATCGCCGACGTGGCTGGGGTCAACATCGCTTCGCTGTATCAGTACTTTCCCAATAAAGATGCGGTCATCGCGGATTTTCTTGATCACGAGGCGATGGGCGTTGCCCGGCGAACCGCCGAGTTGTTCAACGTTGTCGATCGCCTGTCCAAACAGTCGCTGGAGCACACGTTGGCGGCCATTGTCGAACTCGAACTCGATCAACGACGGGCCCTGGTGCGCCTGAATCCCGCGTTTTTTGCTCGCTACCCCGAAAGTGTGGATGTTCACGCCAAGGTAAATGCCCTGACCCAGTCCCGGCAAAACCCTGAATGGGGCGACTGGCTGCCGGGTTTTCTGCTGCAGCACCATGAGCGACTCGCATCGGATGATGTGAACCTGCTGGCATCCATCTGCCATGGCGCCCTGATGGGCGTGTTGGTGCGCTGTGCAGATCTGCCGGACGAGGATGATGCATTTGCCAAGGCTAAAGTCGAGCTGCTAGTGCTGCTATTGGCCTACTTGCTGCCCACATCACCAGACCGGGATCACTGCGAAGGATTACTTCGAAATCTGGGAGACATGCTCGCAGAATTGAAGGATTAGAGCCGACTCGAAGGTTCGCTGCTGTACACGACCTGCGATTACGTTATTTTTCTGTGATTTCCGCAATCGTGACCGAGAAACCAAGCTCCGCTGACGTACCCAATACGTGCTCTTCATACTTTGAAAACAGCGCATCCAGATGAGCGTCAATTTCTTCCTGGGTGTAATCAAGGGAATGTAAGCACTGCGCGCCGTTGGACACTGCTTTGTCCAGAGCCGTGGCGGCGTCATCATAATTGAACACCACGTTCAGAACGCCCTCACCTCGCGCATCCAGAAACGGTGACACCGCGCTGTCGCTCTCTCTACCCTTCATGGGAGCACAAAGCTCTATTCCTGCATCCCAGCTGATCGCCACATTGATACCGTAGTTCTCACCGGTCCAGTTGGCATCGTGAAACGACGCTCCGAGCAGTTCCGAATAGTAGTTCTTGGACTTCTCCAGATCGCGCACGGCGACGATAACGCGATTGATGCCCCGTAGATTCACAGCTCTCTCCTTTGTCGATGTCATTCCGAACGTCCGAACCAGCGCACATTGCAGACATGGGTTCGTCGCCAGCAATGCGTCAGCCGATCAGTGCCTGGCCACCATCCAGTCCGATGCTCTGGCCATTCACGTAAGCGCTGCCCTCGCTACACAGCAGCGCCACGAAACGACCAATGTCTTCTTCGCACTCGCCGACGCGGCGCATGGGAATCGTGCTGAAGAACTCCTCGGCTTCTTCGGGGTTGTTGTTGATCCACCAGTCCAGGCCCGGAGAGCGGGCGTGGGGCAGTATGGCGTTCGCGCGGATGTTGTCCTGGCCCCACTCGCAGGCCGCGGCGCGGGTCAGTGCCCGAATCGCCTCTTTGACCGCCGCATAGGCGCCATAGCCGGTCATGTCCCAACGTTTGCCCGCCGCGCTGGCGAGATTCACGATGGAGCCGTCGCCCTTCAGGTGCGGATAGCACAGGGTCATGAGGCGATGGACCGCCAGCGGACCGGACTGCCAGCCCGCCTCAAACTTGTCCTCGTCTACATCGAGCAGGGTGCCCAGGGGCACTTCCTGTGCGTTGTTGACCAGGATATGGAGCCCACCGAAGTGCGCCACCACCTGATCGACCATGGCCTTAAGCGAATCGCCATCCTTAACGTTGCATTCCACCGGCAGCGCTTCGCTGCCCCGTTCGGCAATCAGGGCGGCGGTGTTTTCCAGCTTGGACAGTGTGCGCCCCGTCACGGCGACCCGGGCACCTTCGGCCGCCAGGGCCAGGGCGATGCCCTGGCCGACGCCCTGTCCGCCACCGGTAACGATGGCCACTTTTCCGTCGAGCATACCCATAGTCTGTGTTCTCCAAATACCGGTGATCAGGCGTCTGCCCGGGGATAGTCCGTGTAGCCCCGGGCGCCGGGGGTATAGAGGGTTTTCACGTCAAAGGCGCTGAGCGGCTTACCGTCGCGCAGTCGCTCTACAAGATCAGGATTGGCGATGTAGTCGCGACCGAAGGAGACGGCGCGAATGCGCTCGTCCAGCACCGCGTTCGCTTCATCGGCCGCGTAGCTGTCGTTGACGATGATGGGCCCGGAAAAATGTTTGAGCGCCAGCGCGATGTTATCCACCGGGCCCTGGGGTCGCCGGATGACGTGCAGGTAGGCCAGACCCAGCGGACTCAAGGCATCGAGCAACGCCGCAAAGCTCTCGCCCGGCTCGTCGTCCTTGAGGTCATTGAAGGGGTTGCCCGGGCAGATACGGAGGCCGATGCGTCCCGGCCCCTTGAGACTCGCCAACGCCTGAATGGTCTCCACGGTGAATCGAATGCGGTTTTCGATGCTGCCCCCGTAGTGATCCGTGCGCTGATTACTGCCCGTTGCCATGAATTGCGCCGGGAGATAGCCGCTGGTGCAGTGCAGTTCCAGTCCATCAATGCCCGCAGCAAAGGCGCGTGCGCCTGCAGCGCGATAGTCCTCTATGACCCGGGGAATTTCTTCTGTCGCCAGGGCCCGAGGCGTGTCGTGGGGCGCCATACCTGCCGCATCGGTGTAGATTTCACCCGCGGCGGCGATCGCCGACGGCGCGACGGTCTCGCCCTGTTTGTTGTGGTGGCTTGCCACGCGCCCGCAATGCATCAGCTGCATCACAATGCGTCCGCCTTCGCTGTGCACCGCATCGGCCACCCGTGCCCAGGCCTGCTGCTGCGCGTCGTTGTGTATACCCGGTGTACGGCAATACCCCTTACCCTCGTCAGACGGCTGCGTGCCCTCGGTAATGATCAGGCCCGCTGATGCCCGCTGCTGGTAATAGGTCACCGACAGCGCCGTGGGCACGTCACCCTCGCCGGCGCGACTGCGGGTCATGGGAGCCATGACCACGCGATTGCTCAGTTCGAGGTCACCGAGCGTGGTGGGTGACAGCAGTTGGTCTAGGCTCATGTCAGCGCACCCGCACGCTGGGCGGTGCATCGGTGCCGCGCATGGTCTTCAGAAATTGCTCGGCGGGCGCCGGCGCTGCCAGCGCAGGCCCGTGCTCACCCGGCGGGTTGTCCCAGAAGGATTTCCAGCTCGGAAACAGCTCGTGGAACGCCCCTTCGTAGGGCTCGCGACCCGGCCAGCGCATCTTGCGATCACCGATGGGCGGTTTGTTGAGGTCCGTGGCATACCAGTAGCAGGGGAGACGCCGGCGGAAATACCAGACGCCGTCGATGCGCTCGTAGTTGTCCCAGTACAGCATCTGCATGATGACCCATTCACCGCCGGTCTCGTGCTCGTTCTTGGAATACACCACACCGAGAGCATGATCCGGATTCTCAAACTCAATTACGTGGTTACCGATGTGGTGGGACGTACCCGTGAATTGCTGGCGCAACGTGTCGTCCATCCAGCGTCGAAACGCGGCGCGTCCGGTTTCGTCGCGACTGACTCGCACGTCCTCGGGAAACAGGTTCACCATGGCATCGAGGTCGCGCATATCCAGCGCCAGGGAATACTTGGCAGCAAGCTGGCGGATCGCATCCAGGGATTCCAGGCGGTCGATGCGACGTAGCAGATCATCGCTCATGGCGTAGCTCCTCACAGTGTGAACGGGATGCTAGCAAAGGGGTCGGCCGTGTATATCAGCCGTTTGAGGTATGCAGGAAAAGGCGGTCGATTGCAGACTATGGGTAAGAAAGTACCGCACCGATTGTCCGGCGGCGGCACCCATTGAACACAAGTTCAACACCAGCGTTTCGGCTCAGGGCCGCGGGGAGATTTCATGACAACAAATGCGGAATACGGTATCGAGGGCAACACCTTCCCGCGGGGATGGTTTGTGATTGCCGAGGCCAGCGAACTGGGCAAAGAGCCACTGCCCCTGCGCTTTTTTGGCAAGGACTTCGCGCTGTACCGCGGCGAAAGCGGTCGCGTTGTGCTGCTCGACGCCTACTGTTCCCACATGGGTACCCACCTGGCGGGGGCCAGCAGCGCCAGCCTGGCCATCGAAGGCAAGCAGATCGAGGGCGATTCCATTCGCTGCCCCTACCACGGCTGGCGCTTTGACCCTGATGGCGTACTCGATGACATCCCGTACCACGAAGGCCCCTGCCCCTCCAAAGGCAACCTCCGATCCTACCCGGTACGCGAGGTCATGGGCTGCATCATGATGTGGCACGACCCGGAATTCGGCGAGCCCGAGTTCGAGCCCCCGACGCTCGCAGAATGGGATGACCCCCAGTGGGTGAAATGGGGCCCCCTGGATCATCTGGGTAAGCTCGATATTCACCCCATCGAAATCGTCGACAACATGGCGGACGCGCGTCACCTGGGTCCCACGCACGGCGCGCCGTGTGAGTATTTCGAGAACGAGTGGAACAACCACGTCTACATGCAGCGCCAGGGGGGCTTCCACAAGGGCTACCAGGCCATGCTGCGCTCGCGCACCTGGTATACCGGGCCGGGCGTGCTGCTGTCGCGCCAGGTATTTGGTGACATAAAGACCATCGAACTGATTGCCAACACGCCGGTGGATGAAGGAACCGTACAGGTCTGGCACGGCGCCCTCTATCGGGCACCGGCGCTCCCAATTACCGATGAGGATCGCGCCGCAGCCCGGGAAGTGCAGGCCGGCGCTCTGCAGGCCTTCAGCTCGGACTTCGAGATCTGGAAGAACAAACGTGCGGCGACCAGCATTCTCGCTGTGCGCAACGACGGCCGCTTCAGTCAGGGACGAACTTGGTACAAGCAGTTCTATGCGGCGAAGGATCAGCTACCGGCGATTCGGGAGCGGCTGAACGGCAAAATCACACTCGGTGACCTGCCGCCCCCGCCTGCGGAACACATCGAGTTCGAAGAGACTTTCTAGGGATAAGGTAAATACCCGGCCCCGGTACGTTTCAAATGCGAGACGTCTCGGGGCATAGCAACAAGAGGCTAGGCCAGCTTCACCGCGAGCTCGGCGGCGGATTCGATGGCACCCTCGATGTAACCAACGCCATTGGCATCACCGATGCTGTGCACCGACAGGCCCGCGCCCTGCAACGCCTCGGCAAGGCTCAGATCGCCCATCGCTCCCTGGGCCACGATCACGTTCCCGGCCCCGACACGACGGCGCTGGCCACGAAAGTTGCGATAACTGACCGCGCCATCGTCAATGGCAATCTCGGTGGCGCGGTTGATTAACGTCACGCCAAGCGCTGCGAGCTCTCTGAGCAGGCGCATGCGGCGCACAAGATACAGACCCTTGCCCGGGCGATTCGCCTCGTCGATCACCGTCACATTGCGACCACGGTGAGCGAGGTATTCGGCCAGCTCCAGCCCTACCAGCTCTGCGCCGATAACGACAATATCTTTCTTCAGCGGCATCCAGGCCCGGGAGACCTGGCGCACGATGTGTGGCTGCCTGCCCAGGCGCGTGACATTGCCCATCCAGGCCATGCCCCGGGTAAAACGACTGGTTTTGCGCGCCAGTCCTGGGTTGGATTCTCCGGCCACCAGAGCACGCATTTCGTCGCCACTGAACACAAAGTCACGATTGCTGCCCGGTATATCCGGCATATCGCGCCGGGCTCCCGTCGCGACGATCACCTCGTCGGGCGCGAGGTCACGCACCAGCGCGACTGTGGCTTCGGTAGACAAGCGCACGTCGACGGTGGAGCGCGTAAGCTCGCTGCGCAGCCAGTCCAGCAATTTCAGGTTGGCGGGATAGGCGATGCCCGCAAAGGGTAGCGTACCGCCAAGCCGGTCGCCGGCCTCCAGCAGGGTCACGCGGTGGCCCTGCTGGCTCAGGCGCAGCGCGGCTTCCATGCCCGCGGGACCGCCGCCAACAACTACCATGTGTCGCGACTTGCTGGTGGCCACCAGCGCGCGTTCGCGCTCAAAACCGGTCTCTGGGTTGACCGCACACTTGATGTCGCGCTTGAGATAGATCTGGCTGGCGCAGCAGTAGCAGTACACGCAGGGGCGAATACGGTCCGCCGCACCCTGGGCGAGTTTGTGCGGCAGGTCGGGGTCCGCAAGCAGTTTGCGACCCATGGCCAGAAAATCGAACTGGCCTTTTTTCAGGCCTTTCTCGGCGACATCGGGCTCAACGCGTCCGGTGGCAATCACCGGAATCGTGACAGCCTCGCGAATCGCCGCTGCCGCTGGCAACAGATGGCCGGGCTCATGGGGAATATTGCTCTGGGAATGCAGGGCGCCCTGCCCCACGTCATGGTAGGCGCTCACCGCGATGGCATCGACGCCCGCGGCTTCTACAAGCCTGGCGGTCTCGATGGCATCGGCAAGGGAAATCCCCTCGGGCTTGCCGTACTCCTTCGAGTCGATCTTGACCCACACGGGATAGTCCCGCCCCACTTCGCGGCGCACCGCCGCGATGATCTCGAGCAGCAGGCGCGCCCGATTTTCGAGGCTGCCGCCGTATTCATCATCACGTTGATTGGCAAAGGGCGAGAGAAATGCCGAGATGATGTAGCCGTGCCCCGCGTGAATCTCTACACCATCGACACCCGCTTCTTTGGCACGCCGGGCGGCGGAAGCAAAACGCTCGACAAGCTCGGCGATATCCTCAACGCTCATGGGCTGAAGTTCTACCTCGGCACGCATGCCCGCGTACATTTCGGCCATTTCGCTTTCGAGCATCAGCTGGGGCAAATCGATATTGCTCGCCTCGGGGTACGAGGGCACCAGCAGAGGCCGTCCTGCGGCGCGATCTTCAACCGCCGAGGTGCCGCCATGGTGAAGCTGCATCGCCAGCCGGGCACCGTGCCGATGCACGGTGTCTGCCAGGGCGCGCATGCCGGGAATATGCGAGTCTTCGGAGATTGCCACCTGCCGAGGCTCGTTCGATCCCGCGGGCCAACACACACCGGCGGAGCCGACCACAATCAGGCCCGCGCCCCCTTCGGCCTGGCGACCGTGGAACGCGGCGATCTTTTCGCCACAGGAACCGTCGGGCTCGGCGAGGTTAACCCCCATGGCTGCCACAACCATGCGGTTGCGCAGCGTCATGGAGCCGATCCTGGCGGGACTTAAAAGCGTCTCGTAGTTGCCGCTCATGGGCTGTCAGACAAACTCGTCCTGGGACTCGGCGCCGATCATCATGCCGCCCAGGTTACGGGCAAAGCCCACGGGGTTGTTGGCGACGTGGCTGCGGGCGATGTGTATGTCCTTCCAGATTTCCTGGATGGGGTGACCATCGAAGACGCTACGACCACCTGCCACGTCGAATATCAGATCCACCGCCTTGTTCATCTTTTCGATCACCAGCGACGCCTGGTAGCGGTACTTGACCCGGTCAACCATCGGAATCTCTTCGCCGCGATTGAGCGTGTCCATCATGATGTCGAAGTTGCGGTAGAGCACCGCTTCGGTCTCATCGATCAGGTTTTGGGCCTGGGCGAGACGCGACGTGATATCGGGGTCACCCGCCGCCTTGGTCGGGTCCGTGCTGGCCCCGTTGAGCTTTTCAATAAACAGCGAAATGGCGTGCTTCGCCGCGCCGATCGCCGGCGATGACACGATGCGAATAAACAGCTGTGCCCACGGCATGCTGTACATGGGATTGTTCTGATCGTTCTTGCACAGGAAGCCGTCCAGGCGCTTGTGCGAACGGTAGTCCGGCACAAACACGGGCTCGTCGATCACGATATCGTTGGAACCCGTCGCGTGCAGCCCCATGGGGAACCAGGTGTCCTCAATGCGATAGTCGCTGCGGGGAATCAGGAAGGTCCGGTAACCCTCGCCGGGCACGATACCGCCCAGCAGCGCCCAGGTGCAGTGATGGGAACCGGAGCTCCAGCCCCAACGACCACTGACCATACAGCCACCGTCGGCGACTTCAACCTTGGCACCAACGGGGTTGTAGGAGCTTGAAACACAGGTGTCGGGGTCTTCGCCGTACACGTCGCGCTGGGCCTGCTCATCCATGATGGCGATCTGAAAGGCGTGCACCGCGATGATGCCGGCCACCCAGCCAGCGCTCATATCTTTCTCGGCGATCGCGATCTGTTTTTCGAAAAACTCCTGGGGCGTGCACTCCAGACCGCCCCACTTCTTGGGCAGAAATGCGCGCATCAGACCCGCCTCTTTCATCTCGGCCACCGACTTGTCTGCCAGCTGGCGCGCCTGGCGCGAGGCCTCGGCCCGCTCTGCGAAGTTGCCGAGCACAGGATCGATATCGATGAGCTGTTCGCTGTGGATTTTGGTGACGTTGGCAGGTGCGGTCATGGGCGTGTCCCTCGTGGTTGTCGCTCAACGCATGCGGCGCCTTCCGCGGAGTCATATCCGCATATAAAGCACCTTTCAATTACGCGTAACTGTATTTCGAGGCTAACTATAATTCCATTTGCGTAATATGGGGTACCACAAATCAACTATTGGCCAAATCTGACCGTCAGTCGCAGTTCTGCTCCAATACCCGACCCCAGCGATAGTCGTACTTGAGAAGGCGAGCCACCAGGGACGTATCGACATGGCGCACGCCGGCGATGCTCATGAGTTCCCGGTCCACCAGGTCCATCAGTTCCTCACCCGAGGTCACGGCGGTCATGGCCAGAATGTTGTAGCGCCCGAGCGTGGTCGCGACGAAGCGCACCGCATCGAGCCGTGCAACCGCTGTAGCCACGTCGCGGGTCAACGCCAGGTCCGTATGGATACCCAGGTAGGCCAGGCTGGGTGTGGCCTCACCGAGCGTGGTTGTGACGGGAACAATGCGGATGATGTTGTCCTGCTGCAGGCGCTTGATCCGCAGACGCACGGTGCCTTCGACAATACCCAGGGCCTGGGCGATCTCGCGATTGCTGACACGCGCGTCTTTCCAGAGGAACTCCAGGATTGCCCGATCGATCTGGTCCAGGGCGCGCTCGCTCATGAGCTCAGCCCCGGCGTCCACTCGGATTCGTACTTGAGCACATCGACGGCAAAGGCGGGAATCAGCCGCGCCACGCCCTCGACGTTGATCACCTCTTCATGAAGAAAGCGCTGCAGCTCGCCGTGATCCCTGGCGCCCACCAGCAACTCTAGAGCGCAGCTTCCCGTCGTTACGTTGACGCAGAAAACCTCGGGGAATCCGGCCAACTCCCGACCGACCTGATCGACGGAGCGCCCCTCCACTTCAATGCCGACCGCCAGCAAAATCTCGAAGCCAGCGGCGTAATAGTCCGTCATGGCCACCACGCGCAGCCCGTTTTCGGACTCCAGTCGGCGCATGCGTTTGCGCACCGTCGAGGCAGTGGACTCCACGCGCTGGGCGATATCGGTGACAGACATACGGCCGTCCTCGCGCAGGGCGTCGAGTATCCGCGTATCGAGGGGATCAAGCGTCATGGTGCCAGCGTTATCCTGGGTTGCGACGCCGCATCATAGCCTGCCCGTGAGCGGGACCAAAAGGTCAGGCCAGGGCACCACCATCAACGCGAATATGCTCGCCGGTGATATGAGCCCCGTCATCCGAGGCGAGCATGGCGATGACCGATGCGACGACTTCGGGGCCACGCACACCCGTCATGGAGCGGAGGCGTCCGAGCTTGCGCAGGTCTGCACCCTCTGGAAACGTGGGCGAGGTCATGGGTGTCTTGATGTCTGCGGGACAAACACAGTTGGCGCGCAGACCCTGGTCTGCGTATTCCACGGCAATCGCCCGGGTCATGGCGAGCACCGCACCCTTGGATGCGGCGTAGGCCGCTCCCCAGGGAACGCCCTGCAGTGAGGCCGTGGACGCCGCATTGACGATGTTGCCCTGTTGCTCGAGCAATGCAGGCACCGCCTCGCGACAAAGCAGGAACGTGCCGGTCACGTTGACGCGCTGCACCTGCTCAAAATCCGCCAGGCTCAACTCATGAAAATGGTCGAAGCGCAGAATGCCGGCCATGTTGGTCAGCTGATGCAAGGCGCCAAACTGCGATAAGCAGCGCTGGACGACCTCGCGCACCTGCCCTTCGTCCGTGACATCGCACAGCGCCGTGGTGATCGTAGCCCCCACCTCACGCAGCGCCGCCTCGGTCTCGGCCAGGGCCTGCTCCTGTAAATCCACGGCGAAGATCGTTGCACCCTCGGCGGCAAAGCGTTCCGCGGTGGCGCGACCAATGCCCGACGCAGCGCCAGAGATCAGGGCGACGCGATTCTTCAATCTGCTCATTGTCACCTCAGACCCGATCCGCGCGGTTATCCAGGTTTGTGATGTCGAACTTGGGAACATAGAGTTGGGGAGTCTTGCCCCCATCCACCGGTAAGATCACACCCGTGATGAACGAGGCGTCACCGGAGGCAAGAAAACAGATCGCCTGGGCAACTTCTTCGGGCGTGGCGGCCCGCTCCATGGGAATGGCGTCGGTGATGATCTTTTTCACCGCTTCGTTCTTGGCCGTCGCCGCCGAGAATCCCGGCGTATCGATGGCACCGGGCGCCACCACATTGACGCGCACGTTGTGCGGCGCCGCCTCCATGGCCGCACACTGGCTGAACTGGTTCAGGGCCGCTTTGGCTGCCCCGTAGGCCCCGCTGGCGATACCGGCGCGCAGACTGCTCACCGAGGACACGTTGACAATGCTGCCGCTGCCCTGGGGAATCATGGTTCTGAATGCGGCCTTGGTACCGATAAATACGCTGTCGACGCCCACGCCGAAATTGCTGCGCCACTCGTCCAGACCCTGGTCGGCGATCATGCCGCCAATCACCGAGGGCGCATTGTTGACCAGCACATCCAGGCGCCCATGCTCGGCGGCGGTGTCGGTAATCAGCTGATCAAAGGCGTCGGTGTCACCCACGTCCAACGCCACCGCCGTCATGGAACCGGGCAGGCCCTGGACACGCTCAAGCAACTCGTCCAGCTTGGGCTTGCGACGCGCACAGGCGACCACATGGGCACCCTCGGCCGCCAGTTGCAGCACGGTGCTGCGGCCAACGCCCAGGCTGCCACCGGTGACCACGGCCACCTGGCCGGCAAAACGCTCGTTGTGAAACATCAGCTCAATCTCTCCAGAATAGTTACGTTGGCCTGGCCACCGCCCTCGCACATGGTCTGCAGGCCATAGCGGCCACCGCTGCGTTCAAGCTCATGCAGCAGCGTCGTCATGAGTTTGGTACCCGTCGCGCCCAGGGGATGCCCCAGGGCGATGGCGCCACCGTTGACGTTGGTTTTTTCGTGGTCGAAACCCGTGTCGGCAAGCCATGCCATGGGCACCGATGCAAAGGCTTCGTTGATCTCGACAAGATCGATGTCGTTCATGCTCATGCCCGCGCGCTTGAGGGCATATTCCGTCGCGGGAATCGGCGCCGTGAGCATCCAGATGGGGTCAGCGGCGCGCACACTCATGTGGGCAATGCGAGCCCGGGGCGTCAGCCCATAGCGCTTCAACGCGGCTTCGGACACGACCAACAGGGCGCTGGCTGCATCACAAGTCTGACTCGATACCGCCGCTGTCACCTTGTCGCAGCCGAACAGGTAGTCGAGTTCTGCCATTTGCTCCAGGGTCGTATCGCGCACCGTTTCGTCCATGACCACCTCGCCCAGGGGCAGGATTTCGCGATCAAATCGACCCTCGCTGATGGCCTGGCGAGCCCGGCGATGGGACTCCAGCGCGAAGCGCTCGAGTTCCTCCCGGGACAGATTCCATTTGTCGGCAATCATCTGCGCAGAGCGAAACTGCGTTGGCGGCTCGGCGCCGTAGCGCGCCACCCAGCCCTCGGAGCCCGAGAACGGATCGCTAAAGCCCAGGGCGTTGCCCGCGATCATCGCCGAGCTGATGGGTATCTGGGTCATGGTCTGCACACCACCGGCGATCACCACATCCTGCGTGCCCGACATCACCGCCTGCGCCGCGAAATGCACCGCCTGCTGCGACGATCCGCACTGGCGATCCACCGTGGTGCCGGGCACCGCCTCTGAGAGGCCCGCGGCCAGCCAGCAACTGCGTGCGATATCACCGGCCAGGGGGCCGATGGTATCGACACAGCCAAAGATCACATCATCATAGTCTTCGTCGGGTATACCGTTACGATCCACCAGGGTCCGCAGTACGTGGGCACCCAGATCGGCTCCGTGGATGTGAGCCAGACCTCCCTTGCGCCGCCCTGTGGGCGTGCGTAGCGCGTCAACGATGTACGCCTCAGGCATAGCTCAGTTCCTCGTCCTGGCGACCGAAGCTGTACTCCGGTCCCGTCAGGGCGCCCTCACGCAACAACCATTGATGCACCCGGTTTTTGTGGAAGCCCGCATCACCCCAGGCCTTGTCCAGGGCCCAGGCATGCTTCATCCAGATCTGCAGATCACACTCCCAGGTGTAACCCATGGCACCGTGCACCTGCATGGCATTGCGGGCGGCCAGCAATGCCGCCTCTCCCGTCGCGACCTTGGCATGCGATATGGCGTAGTCGGCACGCTCCGCTGCAACCGACACCGTGTAGGCGGAGCGATATAGCGGTGGCCGCGCAAACTCCAGGCGCGTGGCGCAATCCGCCATGAGGTGTTTAACCGCCTGGAAGCTGCCGATAGCTTTGCCAAACTGCTCCCGGTCCATGCTGTAGTTCACCGCGCGTTCGATCATGCCCTGGGCAAGGCCCGCCAGCTGCGCCGCCGCGCCGAGGGCGCCGCGATTGAGCGCTGCGCGCCAGAGCTTCGC
This sequence comes from Gammaproteobacteria bacterium, assembly GCA_030433415.1. Taxonomy (GTDB): domain Bacteria; phylum Pseudomonadota; class Gammaproteobacteria; order Pseudomonadales; family Halieaceae; genus Congregibacter. The sequence continues at coordinate 70,478 of JAUIMF010000007.1, forward strand.
GCCGTAATTGCCACTCGCCACGCAGCTTTTTTCTGACGCCGTCCAGTCCACGCGCACCAGCCGCCGACTCGGGTCGACGGACCCCACGGGCGTAAGCATGACTTCGTCGCGCGCCACCAGGTGCACCTCGTCGCCCTGGGGCAGGATGAACCAGTCCCGGTCCGCGCCAAAATTGATGTACGGGTTGATCAGGTGTCCAACGCCAAGGCGAATCTTACCGGCCAGCAGCTGTGGCAGGAGCTGGGCACAACGCTCATTGTCTAACGCCAGCTCCGCCAGGAGCGGCGCACAGACCAGGGCGTCGTTAATGATCGACTCGGGCAGCGCCACCTGCCCCGCCGCTTCGGCAATGAGCACGATGTCCACCGCGGTTAGACCCAGGCCGCCCTGCTCCTCGGGTACGAGCATGATCGGTATGCCCATCTCGGCGATCTGCTTTTCCACCTCGGCATCGGCACCACTTTCGGTGTCCCACCGGGCGCGAATCCGCTCAGGAGTTACCTCGTTTCTGAGCATGCTGGCAACGGCGTTGTGAAACTCGAGCTGCTCCTCGCTGAAAGAAAAGTCCATGGCGAGTCTCCCCAGTCAGGCGCGGGGCATGCCGAGCATGCGTTCCGCGATGATGTTGCGTTGGATTTCGTTCGAGCCGGCATAGATAGGGCCTGCGAGGGAGAACAGAAATCCGTCCTGCCAGCCCTGGGCTTCCGGCGGCTGATCCGCATCAATGAGCTCTGCCTGCGGGCCCAGCAATCGCAGGGCGGTTTCGTGCATCAACACATCCAGCTCGGACCAGAAAATCTTGTTACAGCTGGCCTCAGCACCGATGCTGCCACCGGCGACCAGGCGCGATGCGGTCTGATAGGTCGACAGCGCATAGGCTTCAGCATCCAAGTAGCAGCGCACCACCGCGTCCTCGATGGACAGATCGAGAATGTCGTTATCGCGAGACCGGTACAGTTCCAGCAATCGTTTTGCGGTGTTTTTGTAACGCGCAGGGCTACGCAGCATGAGCCCGCGCTCAAAGCCGGCGGTGGCCATGGCAATGCGCCAGCCCTGCCCCTCGTCACCGAGCAGGTTGTCGGCGGGCACGCGCACGTCGTCGAAGAAAATCTCGGCAAAACCCGGCAGACCATCCAGTTGCCGGATGGGGCGCACCGTAACACCCGGCGCGTCCAGGGGGACAAAGATAAAGGACAAGCCCTTGTGGCGCTCGGAATCGGGATCGGTGCGAAAAATACAGAACACCCAGTCGGCGTAGACCGCCCGCGTAGACCAGATTTTCTGGCCATTGATAACGTACTCGTCACCCTCGCGACGGGCGGTGGAACGAATCGCCGCCATATCTGAACCGGCACCGGGCTCAGACCAGCCCTGGGCCCAGATCTCTTCACCGCTGGCCATCTTGGTGAGGTAGCGCGCTTTCTGTTCCGGCGTGCCGTACTCCATGAGTGTGGGACCAAGCAGAAAAATCCCATTCTGGTTGACGCGACCCGGCGCACCCGCGCGGTAGTACTCCTCTTCAAAAATCAGCCACTCGATGAGGTTACAGCCTCGCCCGCCATAGGCCTCGGGCCAGGTCACCATGCCCCAGTTGCCGCTGGCGAGGGTCTTCTCCCACTCGCGATGCTGCTCAAAACCCGCTTCGGTGTCGAAGGAGGCGAGCGGCGTTTTGGGCACATGCGTTTCAAGCCAGCTGCGTACCTCGGCACGAAAGGCCTGCTCGTCAGGTGTGTAGCTCAGATCCATAAGGCGTTACTCGTCAAATTTTGCATCGCGCTTCTCAACAAAGGCCTGGCGAGCCTCATCGGAATCGCTGGTGAGGTAGGCCTGGTAGGTAAAGCCCTGCTCCCAGCGGTACTTGTCTTCGAGGTTGCCGTCTTCGATACCATTGAGCGACTCTTTTGCCAGGCGCACCATCGCCGGACTCTTCTCGGCAATCGACGCGGCGATCGCCATGGCGGTATCGCGCAGCTCAGCCCGCGGCACCACGCGCTCGACGGAACCGAGGCGCCAGGCTTCCTGGGCATCAATGAACTCGCCGGTGTAGTACATGTAGCGAACCTTCTGCACGGGGAACATACGCTGAAGATGGGCACCACCCCCCATGGCCCCGCGATCGATCTCGGGCACACCGAAACGGGCGCACTCCGATGCAACGATTATGTCGGCCGCACCGCTGATACCGATGCCACCGCCGAGTACAAAGCCGTGCAAGGCCACGATCACCGGTTTGGGGTTGCGATGAATCGCCTCAAACGTGTCGTAGTTGCCTTTGTTGACCTCGATGATGCGGTTGCGGTCTGCCGCCAGCTCCTTGATATCGACGCCGGCGCAGAATCCCTTGCCCTCGGCGCGCACCACAATGACACGCACGTCGTCATTATGGCCGAGCCGGGTAATCTCAGTGGCCAGGGCCGCCCAGCCGTGGCTGTCGAAGGCGTTCACCGGCGGATTGTTCAGCACAAGCTCCGCAACACCGTTGCTGATGTCGGTGTTAAATGGCATGGGTACTCACCTCTTCGTCGTGGTTGCCCTCTTCGGAAGCACAGTCCATACCCGCCAGCACCGCGAGACGATCGCGGGCCGTAGACACAATGCTCTCGATAAGATCCGCGCAAGCTGGCAGATCCGTGATGTTTCCCGCCACCTGCCCACTGGGCAGAATTCCACCATCGGCGTCTCCCTCGACCACCGCCTGCTGTATCAGCATGGGTGCACTGGCCGACATCAGGGTTTGCCCCAGGCTCAGGCCATTGGCCTTGCGCAAGCCCCAGGCGGAACGCAGCAGACCGGGGAGCGACTCGCCGGTCTGGCTGCGATAGCGAAGGCCGTAGCGCAATGCCCGTAAAAACATACCCACGGAACCGGAGCGCGAGATATCCGCCAGGGCCGGGTTCATGATCATACGCTGGGGCATACCATCGACCTTGTCGCTGGCCTGAATCTGCTCTGCCATCGCTTCGAGGTATCGGGACTTGGTCGCGCCGGGTACGGGGCTTTCCTGGGTCATAAGAAAACGGGTGCCCATGGCCATACCCGACGCACCATAGGCCAGGGCTGCGGCGAGGCCGCGGCCATCGCTGAAGCCACCGGCGGCCACGACGGGAATGTCGAGCGCATCGAGCACCTGCGGTAGAAGAATCGTCGTGGCAACGCTGCCCGTATGGCCCCCGCCTTCACCACCCTGAACCACGACCGCGTCGGCGCCGAGCTCCGCGGCCTTGATCGCGTGTTTAAGGGCGCCCACCGTCGGCACGCAGCGCACCCCGGCATCGCGGAATCGCTGGATGAGCGCTGCATTGGGTCCACGGCCATAGCTGACCGCTGCCACCTGATGTTTGAGCACCAGTTCAACGATCTCGGTGGCCCCGGGCTGGAACATATGAAAGTTCACGCCGAAGGGTTTGTCCGTCAGCGTTTTCGTGCGCGTTATTGCCGCCTCGGCTTCGGCAGGCGACATGACGGCGCAGGCAATAAACCCGAAGGCTCCCGCATTACAGTTTGCCGCCACCAGCTCGGGCGAGGCGATCCAGCCCATGGCAGTCTGGATAATCGGATAACGACAACCCAGCAGCTCGCAAAGGCGAGTGTTAAGGGGATCCGTCACCGCTCAGCCCAGCGCCCGTTCGCGCAGGTCGTGGGGATCAAGCTCTGCCAGAAGCGCCAATTGCTCTGTCGTCGGTGCCGCCGTGGGCGGCACGTCGCCATCGATGCACACCTCAAAACCCGTGTTCTCAATCACATCGTCAACCGTTGCATCCCCATTGAGCGACAGCAGCCGTAGCTGGTGGTCGGGACCAGCGAAGTCGAACACCCCCAGATTGGTGATCACGCGACCGATGACGATATCGTCGAGAGCGTAGCCCCGGGGCAGGCGATCAGGATTGAAACCAATGGAGGACACCATATCGACCTCACCCTCCACGAACACACGCTTGCTGTGGGCCGGCACGAAGAACGAGTTGGGGTGGTTGATGGAATTGCCGGGAAAGCCGCGCACGCCGAGCATCTGTACCTTCGGCGCCGCGTAGTCGCCAATGCAGGAGATGTTCGCCTGCCCAAAACGGTCGATCTGCGTCGGACCGACCATGGCGTGACGCTTGCCGCCCCAGACGTTACTGAAGATTCGCGAGAAACCCATCCAGGTTTCTGCACGGATCGTGTAGTCACCCCGGGGGCCCACGGGCACGGGCTCTGACACGATCCAGGCTTCGGAGTCCGTCATCATCAGGTCGGGGTTGCTGCTGCACATGGCCAGGCTCGCCGCAAGGCGGGGCACGAGGCCAATCCCCGTGGCCAGCACTTCGCCGGAGTCGCGCCAGCTCTCAGAGGCGGCGCAGATCACCTGGTCTACGAGGCGATAAGTCATAGGTCGATTCTCCGACGAGTCGGTCAATAAACAGGCAGGGGCAGTTCGCGAATGGCGTCTTCGCCACCCACGGCGTCGATATACGCCTTCTCATCACCCGTGAGGTACTGGTCGCGGTAGCCTTGCCAACCGCCGTCGGCCTTGGCGCTGGCGGCGTAGGCCTTGAAGTGCGCCGCATCGTGCCCGTACAACGGCTGGCAGGAACTGGGGTGAGCACCCAGTGGTGCGTGCACAACCTGTGTCGTTTCACTGCGCTCCCAGTACACCGCCCGGGATGCATGGGGATCGTTATGCATCGACTCCACCTCGATGATCTCTTCCGCCGAGACGATGGTAGTGCGAGCTGCGCGGGCATAGAGATCATCCATGTAACGGTCCGGCGCATTGATCTGGCAAACACCTCGCGCGTCGGCGCGATCCACATGAATCAGCCCCACATCGAGTTCCAGCGCCGGCATGGCCACCCAGTCACGGGAATCGTCATAGGGCGACTGCACCAGCTTGAGGTCAGGGTTGCGGGTGAGCACATCGGTCCCAAGGCCAATGGCGGTGGGTATGAAGGGCAGGCGGCGCGCGGCGGCTTCGAGTCCCAGCATCATCATTCCCTCGTCGATCTCCATAACCTCTATGGAGCCACTCTGCCGCGCCTGGCGGAAGTAGGGCTCGAGGGGAATAAAGTCCAGCGACGCAAAGGCAAATATCAGCTTACGCACTTTGCCTGCCGCGCAGAGCATGCCGACATCGGCACCGCCGTAGGACACAACCGTGAGATCACGCACGTCGGAGCGAAGCAGTTCGCGCACCAGGGCCATGGGCTTGCGCCGCGAACCCCAGCCTCCGATGCCCAGGGTCATGCCGCTCTCGATGCTCGTAATGGCTGACTCGATTGATGTGAGCTTGTTCATGCCCTGGCAAAACCCCTTTTTTTGGCCGTACTTCTGCGTCTATGCCGCGAATTATCGTGAGGCCCGATTGATGAATCATCGTCCAAGAGGACTACCGTAGGAGCGCTTTCCCGGTGAAAGACGCAGCTACAATGCATCGCAACCTACCTGCGAGGCGAACTGAGCGACACCGTGGAAAAACTGGTTTATACGATCTGGAAAACGCCGGGCGCCGCGGAGCTCGCCGCAGCATTAGCGGATGCCCTCGCACCGATACACGGTGTTCGCGGACTGCAGATCAATCTGCCTGATGCTCGTTTCGAGGGGGGCCAGGCACCGATTCGCAACATGCTCGAGCACTTCGATGGCACCGTCAGCCTGTGGCTCGACTCGCGCCTGGAACGCGACCCTGTAGAAGCGGCGCTCAATACACTGTGCGACGGATTTCACGGTTATTCCGTCAGTGAATCCTGCCCCATGCACAATACGCTGCCGTCTCCCGATAGCAGCGGCCGCATCGACACGCTGAGCCAGGTCTGCCTGCTTCGCAAACCCGAGGACATGGCCTATCGGGACTGGTTGAGCACCTGGCTCGATTCCCACAGCGCTATCGCCATCGAGTGCCAGACCACCATCGCCTATATCCAGAACATTGTGCAGGCGCCGCTCACAGCTGATGCGCCGGTGATTCACGGTATCGTCGAGGAATGCTTTCCCGTCGCGGCCTACAGCGACATCGGGCTCTTTTTTGGCGCTCCCGACGATGCGGCGAAAATGCAGGCGAATATAGAAAAGCTCATGGCTAGCACCGCGCGGTTTATTCCCATGGATTCCATCGACCGAATTTTCACCGTGCCCTATACGATTTCAGGGACTGAACAGCACGCCGGTGACAGGGATGCCTGAGATAACGACGACACCGGCGCTGGTTGATCACATCTGCCGGCAGCGCAGGGAGGCGGACTTTCTGGTGGAGGCTCACCAGACCCTGAGCTACGGGCAGTTTCGTGAAGCCGTTCGGGCCGTCGCGGCAAGCCTGATCAACCGCGGCATTCAGGCCGGGGATCGCGTGGGGGTGTGGTGCCCCAACCGCAGCGAATGGGCCATTGCGGCTTTCGGTGCGCAGTATGCCGGTGCTGTTCTGGTCACGCTCAACACGCGTTTCAAAGCCACCGAAGCGCAGCAGACCCTGCTCGACAGTGGTGCCAGGCTACTGTTCAGTATCGGCAACTTTCTCGACACAGATCATGCCGCCAGCCTTGATTTAAGCCAGCTCCCTGCCCTGGAGCATCTGGTAACCATCGGCGAGAGTCAGGCCGAGGGGACTGCGTGGTCCGACTTCATCACCGAGGGCCTCGAGGTGGATGCGGACACCGTTGATGCCCGCCGCGATAGCATCGGAGCTGACAGCCCTTCGGATATTATTTTCACGTCGGGTACAACGGGGCGAGCCAAGGGCGTGGTTACCGCCCACGGTCAGAATCTGCGCGCCTTCTCATGCTTCGCCGACCTGCTCGGCCTGGAGCCCGATGACCGCTACCTCGTGATCAATCCGTTCTTTCACAGCTTTGGCTACAAGGCAGGCATCCTCGCCTGCCTGAGCGCAGGCTGCGCCCTGTACCCCATGGCCGTGTTCGATACCGGCTCGGTGCTTGAGACCATCGAGCGGGAGCGCATTACGGTGATGCCCGGGCCACCCACACTCTTTCAGTCACTGCTGGCAGAGCCTGAGCTTGCGCAACGAGATATCAGCAGCCTGGCCAAGGCCACCACGGGTGCTGCCATCATTCCCGTCAGCCTGATACAGCGCATGCGCGACGAACTTGGCATCGATACGGTCATTACTGCCTACGGCCTGAGTGAGTGCTGCGGCCTGGCGACCATGTGTCGCCGCGGCGATGATGCAGAGACCATTGCGACCACATCGGGCTGCGCCATTCCCGGCGTCGAGCTGCGTATTGCCAATGACGCCACACCGCTGCCCACGGGTGAGGCGGGTGAAATCCAACTGCGCGGCTTTAACACCATGCAGGCCTATTTCGCCAACCCCGAGGCCACGGCAGCGACTTTCACAGCCGACGGCTGGCTGCGCACCGGCGATATCGGTGTGCTGGACGAGCGTGGCTACCTGCGCATCACCGACCGCCTGAAAGACATGTTTATCTGCGGTGGCTTCAACTGCTATCCCGCCGAGATCGAAAACGCGCTCAGCGCCCACAGCGACGTACAGATGGTCGCGGTGGTGGGCGCGCCCGACGAGCGCCTGGGCGAGGTCGCCCATGCCTTTGTAGTACGCCGCCCCGGTGCAGAGATCAATGAAGCTGAACTTATCACCTGGAGCCGCGAGCAGATGGCGAACTACAAAGTCCCCCGGGGCGTCACGTTTGTTGACGCCCTGCCCCTCAACGCGTCCGGCAAGGTGCTGAAAACCGAGCTGCGCGCCCACCTGGCCTGAAGCGGCCCGACAAGGAGAACTCAAGCATGGCTATTCACAGTCTCGGCTACGTGGTGGCAAAAAGCAGCGATCCCAATGAGTGGACCCCTTTCGCCACGCAGGTCCTGGGCTTTCAGGACGCCAGCGAGCTGCGCGTCGAGGGTGACGCCGCCCACTACTACAAGATCGATGACCGCCCCTATCGCCTGGTGATCGAGCCGGGCGAAGAGAGCCGCTACGGCTGCAGCGGCTGGGAATGCGCGGGTCCCGACGACTACGCCGACACCCTGGCGCGCCTGGCCGATGCCGGCGTTGCCGTGGAAGAGATCACCGGCGACCTGCTTTTACAGCGGCGGGTACAGGCGCTGGCTCGCTTTGAAGATCCTGCGGGTAACGTGCATGAGCTTTACTGGGGCATGGTGTCGGACTTCTCGCGCTTTGTGTCGCCCGTTGGCGCCAAGCCCTTTGTTACCGGCGATCTCGGCATGGGTCATACGGTGCTCCCCGCACCGAACTTTGACGAGACCGTTACCTTCTTCACCGAGGTGCTGGGCTTTGGCCTGTCGGATCTCATGAAAATTCGCTTTACGCCGGACCCGGCGGAACCAGAGAAACGCCTCTGGTTCATGCATTGCAACGGACGCCACCACAGTCTGGCCCTGTTCGAAACACCGATGCCCAGTGGCTGCGTACACATCATGTTCGAGGCCGCCGACATGGACGAGGTCGGCTACGCCATGGATCGTCGTGAAGCCCATGGCGCGCCGCTGTCCGCCACCCTCGGTCGCCATGCAAACGATCACATGGTGTCGTTCTATATGAAGACGCCTTCGGGCTTCGATGTGGAATTCGGCGCCGAAGGGCGCGTGATCGACGACTGGTCCCGCTTCCCCGCCTTCCAGAGCACCGCGGCAAGTTTCTGGGGTCATGATTTTTCCGTCGGCTTTGAGGCGCCGCAGGGAGACGAGGCATGAGCGAGGGAGTACTCCCCCGGGGCCAGGTCGCGCCGTTGAGCGATGACATGGCAATTCATTTTCATGACCTTGGCCAACGCGATGGCTCCGCGGTGCTGTTCCTTCAGGGCTCGGGTCCCGGCGCGTCGGGCTGGGCCAACTTTCAGTACAACGTGGATGCGTTTGTTGACGAGGGCTATCGCGTACTGGTTCCCGACCTGCCGGGCTTCGGCTACAGCAGCAAGCCCCAGGACGTGCAGTATCACCTCGACTACTTCTGCCGCTACATGTTCGAACTGCTCGATCACCTGGCCATCGACCGATGCGCCATCGTGGGTAACTCCCTGGGCGGTGCCGTTGCCCTGGGCATGACCCTGGCCCAGCCTGATCGGGTCAGCAGCCTGATCCTCATGGCACCGGGTGGTCTCGAAGAGCGCGAGGCCTACTTTGCCATGCCAGCGATGAGCCTGATGACCCAGGTATTCAGCGGCGGTGTGAACCGCGAGTCCCTGGCGGAATTCGTGCGCACGGGCCTGGTCTTCGATGGCAGCAAGGTCAGCGAAGAACTCATGGACCAGCGCTGGGAGGTTTACCAGCAGCAGAACGACCAGGTCATGAAGTCCATGGTGGTACCCAACATGAGCGAGCGCCTGGCCGAAGTGCAGTGCCCGGTACTGGTGTTCTGGGGCGCAAACGAAATCATGATGCCCGAAACGGGCTTTCGCACCCTCGCTGACGGCATTGAGGATGTGCGCCTGGTGATGGTCTCGCGCTGTGGCCACTGGGTGATGCTCGAGTACCCGAAGCTGTTCAACCGCACGAGCCTGGATTTTCTCAGCGGTGCCAGCCGCGACTGAACCCCCCAAGGAATACGCCGCTATGCCAAGACTGTTTGCCACCCCCGCTGAGTTGCTCGCCTGCGAACCAGGCCCCCTGGGAGTCAGTGACTGGATGACCGTTGAACAGGATCGCATCGACACCTTTGCCGACGCCACCGACGACCATCAGTGGATTCATGTGGACCCGGAGAAGGCGGCGGACGGACCCTACGGAGGCACCATCGCCCACGGCTACCTCACGCTCAGCCTGGTCAATCGTTTTCTGCCCGAGATCATCGAAGTCCGGGGGATCTCCATGGGCGTGAACTACGGCTGTGACAAGGTCCGTTTTCCCGCCACAGTGCCCGTGGGTGCCCGGGTGCGCGGCAGCGGCGAGCTGATCAAGACCGAGTCCATCAAGGGCTGCGTGCAGTCCACGGTGCGCGTCAGCGTCGAGGTCGAGGGGCAGGACCGCCCCGCCTGCGTCGCCGATACGATCAGCCGTTACTACCCCGCCTGAGAACGGTCCCATGAACAAGCTGGACCTGACGCGCCGTGAAGACCGTATTCTGCCGCTGATGCTGACGCGGCAGGCCCGGGACAACGGTTCCGCCGAGTTCCTCATCACCGACGACCGCCGCATCAGCTTTGCCGAAGCTGATGATTTGGCGAATCGCCTGGCGGCGGGTCTGCGTGCCCATGGTGTGCGCCGTGGTGATCATGTGGCGTTTCTGCTCAAGAATGGCTGGGAGCCGGTCATCACGGCGCTGGCGGTGAACAAGCTTGGCGCCCTGTGGATTCCCGTGAACACCGACTACAAGGGCGCCTGGCTCGCTGATACGCTGACGCGTAGCCGCTGTCGGGTCCTTGTCTCTGAGGAGAGTCTCGCGGATCGACTGAATGCCCTTGATACGATTCCCGCAGAGTTACCTGTGATTCTGAAAGGCGACCCGCAAGCTATCGATGGCGGCGTCGGTCTCGACACCCTGCTGAGCAGTGCCCCGCTGACACCGGACTACAGCGCCATGACATGCGGCGACAGCTGTGCGGTGCTCTGGACATCGGGCACCACGGGAAAATCCAAAGGCGTGCTCCAGAGTCACAACAGTTGGATTCGGCCCATCGCGGACTCTGCTTCGATCTACTACGCCTCGCGCCCCGGGGATGTGATCTACAACGTACTTCCGCTGTACAACTCGGCGGCCTGGATGACCGCCGTGTTTCGCGCGCTGTACGAAGGTCTGCCGGTGGTCATCGAAGAGCAGTTCAGCGTCACAACTTTCTGGGACCGCATCCGCGAGTTTGGCGCAACACAGACCTTCACCCTGGGTGCCATGCACAGCTTTCTGTTCAATGCGCCCGAGCGCCCCGATGACGCAGACAATCCCCTGCGCGTTGCCCAGATGGTGCCAATGGCGGCATCCATGCGGGAGCCTTTTGCGCGGCGTTTTGGCGTCGACATCCTGCCGCTGGGCTTTGGCCAGAGCGAGTGCATGGCGATCCTCTCGCCGATTCAGTACATGTACGATCTGCCAGAAAATGCCCTGGGCCACCCGCTTAACGACACGGAGCTCGCACTCCTGGACGATGACCTGCAACCCTGCGGCGAGGGCCAGCCGGGCGAATTATGCATCCGGCCCCTGGCCGATCACGTGCTGATGAACGGGTATCTGGATGATGAAGCAGCGACCGAGGCGGCCTTCGCCGGCGGCTGGTACCACACCGGCGACCTGCTGAAGTATGTCGACGGCCACTACTATTTTGTTGATCGAAAACGCGATGCGCTGCGCTTTGGTGGCCGCAACATCAGCTCCATCGAAGTCGAGTCCGTCGTACGACGGCATCCCGATGTCGCCGATGTGGCGGCCTTTGGATTCCCCGCCAAGGATTCTCCCGGCGAATCGGAGCTGGCCTTGCATGTCGTCCTCAAGGCCGACGCAGCGCCAACGCACGAAGACATTGCCCGGTTCATCAACGACAACGCGCCGTATTTTTTTGTGCCCCGGTATATGGAGTTCGTGACGGAGCTGCCCTACACGCCGACGCAGAAAGTGCAGAAGTACCGCCTGCGGGATCGCGGCATTACCGACGCGACCTGGAGCCAGCGGGAGTCGGGCTTCGAAATCAGGCGTTAGTTCGGCGTTCAGTCGTCCTTCTTGTTTTCTTCGGCCATGGCCTTGGCGTCAAAGCCCGCCAACTTGTGGCCCGACACCAGATCATTGTGGGCGTGGGAAAAATGATGCCACGCAAAGGCCGCTTCCATGGCATTGCGTTTGCCCTGCAGATCCTCAACGTTGTTGACCGCCTGCTTGGTCAACGCCAGCCCCAGGCGTGGCATCGTGGCGATTTTTTCTGCCAGGGCCGTCACGTCATCCAGTAGTGTCTCGCGGGTGCTCACCTGGTTGACCATGCCCATCTGGTACGCCCGCTCTGCACTCATTTTGTTGCCAGTGAAGAGAAACTCCTTGGCAATGCGGGGATTGAGCTCGTAGGGGTGGGCGAAATACTCGACGCCGGGAATCCCCATGCGTACCACAGGGTCAGAAAAGAACGCGTCGTCGGTCGCCACAATAAGATCGCATACCCAGGCGAGCATCAGACCGCCTGCAATACAAGCGCCCTGCACCGCAGCGATGGTGGGCTTGGGAATATCCCGCCAGCGCCGACACATGCCCAGATAGGCCTCCGCCTCGCGCACGTACAGAAACTCCCCGCCGGGTTTGTTCGCGTGGTCATACCATGAGGTCACACGCTCCTGGCTGAGGTGCACGTCACGGCCGGGGGTACCGATATCGTGCCCGGCAGAAAAGTGCTTGCCCTCACCACGCAACACGATGACCTTGACCTCGTCGTCTGCCACCGCCTTCTGAAACGCTGCGTCCAGTTCGTAGGTCATGCGCCCGTTCTGGGCATTGTTGTAGCGGGGACGATTCATCGCGATCCAGGCAATCCCGTCCTGGGCGGAATAGGTCACGATGTTTTCTTCGATCTCGCTCGAAGGCTGGGAGTCAGTCATCAAGGGTCACCGGTTAAGCGATTGTCGTGAATTCGGGTAATGGCAAGGCAGAGAACAGATCCATGCAGCGCCGATAATAGAGGCTTGCAGTATCGGCGAGCCACCCCGGGGGAACATCCCCCAAATCGACTAGGGCACCCTGAATCGCTCGTTGTGTACAACCAGGTAGACGCTACTCCAGCACCACCTGCAAACTCCCCGCACGCAACCGCGCCGTAAGCTTGCAGTCGCCCGGCCCGTCGAACCACCGAACCTCAGACCCCACCAGCAGCTTGCGCTCGTCCCTTGCGCGTCCGTCAGGAGTCCTCAGGTCCGCCTCGCCCAGATCCGCGTCGAGTTCCACGCTGCCCGTGTCTGCAAGTGGTGCGGTAATGCTGACGTCTCCCGCGGCCGCCACGAGGCTCAGACAGCCCGTGGGGCTGGCGATGTCCAGATCGCCCGCCGGGATATCGACGTCCAGCCGCTCGACCCGGGGTATCTGAATGTCGATCACGATGTTCGCGTAGCGCGTGGCATACGCGCTTTCGGGTTCAAAGCGCAGCGTCGACCGGGCACCGTCCTGTACATGCACTACTCGCGCTTCGCTCGCATTGCTCTCACAGCGAGCGCTGGCAGGATCACAAAAGAAGCGCACCGTGGCGTGTAATTGCCCGTCGTTCGAAGGTCGAATATCGACATCACCTGAGGGCAGCTCCAGACTCAACCGCCCGGCAACCTCCCCGTGAAATGATCCCGGCGATACGACTTCCAGCGTGCGAGCTGTCGTCGAGGCGCAGGCCGACGCCAGCAGGGCAAGAAACACAATGGGCAGGGTCCGAAGCATGGCAACAGGTTTCCGGATAAAACCCAACAGTGCATGAACCGCGATATCCGGTGCAATCCCGTCCGTCGCGGGATACCGGGTTTCTATCGCATTGCTGACAACTACATGTTCTCGACAATGGCTCCACCGGCGGACGGACCCCGGTGGACGGACCCCGGTTGCCCACCGGAGGCAAAGCTGGCAGCCTCAACGGCTGCTGAGCTGAACCTCCGGGGGCGTTCGTGAAAAATCCAAGGGGCGGCGCCTGTACCACCGTCCGCTTGCACCGAAGAAGCCTGCTCCAGGCTGCGGCCACACTGGCAACCGGCATCGCTCTCACCGGCTGCGACGACAACGTGCCGCCCCACCGCTTTACTGCGGATGACCAGGCATCGCTCGCCAGGCAGCGCGCACAGGAACAGGCCAATCGCGGCAATGGCCCCTACGGCGTTCAGCGCTTCCAGGGTTATCGCGGCCTCGCGGCACTTCCCTGGTTCGATCTCAATGACGCGGGCGAGCTGCAACTGATTGACGACAGCGTGCCCCGCGCCATAGACGTGCATGCGCACCTGGGCATCTCTGTACTCTTCAAACCCGAGCTGGACCTGCTCGCTCAAACCCCGCGGGTGAAACACCTGCTGGACTGCGACGCCACGACGCCCGGTTGCGATCTGGATCTGGATATCTACATCAACGGCAACTTCGACGACGCCGAGCTCAAAACCCTCGGCCACAACACCCTCACCCAGGGTCTGTGGGGCAACGAGCGCCTGCGCACCCACACGATTCCCAATCTGCTGCGTGAGATGAACGCCATGGGCGTCACGCAAAGCGTGGTGCTGCCCATCAAGCTGGACCTGCCCTTCGGGGACTCCCTGACCGAAGATTGGCGCAATGCCATTGCTGCCGCAGGGGCGGGTAACCGGCTGATCGCCGGTCTGTCGGTCTACCCGGGGGACGAGAACGCCATCGACGAACTTCGCGCCCATGCGGCAACGGGCGCGCGCATGGTGAAGCTACATCCCACGGTGCAGCAGTTTTTTCCCGATGACCCCAAGGTGTTTCCCATCTACGAAGAGGCCCGGGACCTTGGTCTGGTGATCTTCTTTCATGGTGGTCGCGCCGGCATCGAACCGGGTGATCGACAACAGTACGCTCTGCCACGGCACTACAGCGCGGTGCTGCGCAACTTCCCTGAGCTACCCGTGGTAATGGGCCACGCCGGCGCCCGGGACGGCGAAGCAATGCTGGAACTCATGGCCCACGACAACTGCTGGCTGGGAATCCACGGCCAGGGCGTCACGGCGCTGCATCGCATCATTGAGCGCACCGGTGGGCGACGCCTGTTGTTCGGTACCGACTGGCCCTGGTATCAC
>JAUIMF010000087.1 GCA_030433415.1 Gammaproteobacteria bacterium
CCTCGTGAAGTACATGAACGAGAACGACGTTCGCCCGACGCTGACCGGCAATCAGCGGGTGACCACGCATACCATTGGTTTTAACTTCTCAAGCAAGTGGCTGGAGGATGTGGCCACAGCGGGTGGTGGTGTGTACACCACGGCAGATAACGCCACGCAGTTGGTGGAGCAGATCAAGGCGATTATTGGCGAGGTGCTAAAAACCGACTCGACCTTTGTGGCACCGGTGGCGGCGGTGAACGAGTTCAACCAGCTCAGTCACCTGAATCAGGTGTATTTCGCCGTATTCCGCCCCGATGAATTCCCGCGCTGGCCGGGAAATCTCAAGCGCTATGCCATCAGCGAAGAGGGTACAGAGATCGTGGATGAGGATGGCAACCTGGCCATCAATCCCGAAACCGGTTTTTTCGACACGGATGCTCGGAGTTTCTGGAGCAGCGCCACTGACGGATCGGCAGTGGATCTTGGTGGGGCCGCGGAAAACGTGCCGGGCCATGCGTCGCGGAATGTGTATACCTATTACGCGGGCTCCACCAGTGCGAATCTCGCCAACAGCGTCAACTCGCTTGTCAGCACGAACACCAACCTGACCAAAGCCATGTTTGATGCTACGTCCATGACTAACGCGCAGTTTGCGGAACTCCTGGATTGGATTCGTGGCAAGGACGTGGACGACGAAAACGACAACGGCAATACCACGGAGACCCGTTATATCTACGGTGATCCGTTGCACTCCCGCCCCGTAGCGATCACCTACGGCGGCACCGAGGTGAGTCCCGATGTCGAGATATTTTTTGGTACCAACGCAGGAGCGCTGCATGCGGTAGATGCAAGCAATGGTCAGGAGACCTTCGCCTTCATTCCCGAAGAGCTCCTGCCGATGCAGAATGAGCTGCGCGAAAACCTCTCGACGACATCGCATCCCTATGGCATCGACGGCACGCCCACGCCCTGGACCAATGACAATGACCGCGATGGTATCGATCCCACGGACCCCCTGGACTTCGTGCGGATTTATACCGGCATGCGACGCGGTGGCCGTAACTACTACGCCCTGGATGTAACGGATCGGAGTAATCCCGAGCTCATGTGGCAGATCACTGGTGGCGCGATCCAGAGCAACGGCGATGATTTCAGGGAGCTGGGGCAAACCTGGTCACGGCCGATCAAAACCCAGATTGTACTGAGTGGCGATACCGCTCCCCGAGAGGTGCTGATCTTCAGCGCCGGCTATGACGAAGGTCAGGATTCAGCGCAGCTGCGTACGTCCGACTCCGTGGGTCGTGGTATGTACATTGTGGACGCTGTCACGGGTGCGCTGATCTGGTCCGGAGGCAAGACCAGTGCCCAGGCGTGGACCGAATCTTTCTCGTCCATGGATTACTCGTTCCCGAGCACCATGTCGGTGGTGGATATCAATCAGGATGGCCTGGCGGATATGTGGTTTGCCGCTGACACGGGTGGTCAGCTCTGGCGCTTCGATATTCGCAATGGTGAAACGCTGGCGAACCTGGTGTCTGGTGGAGTGATCGCCGACCTTGGTGTTGCCGGGGGTACCAACTCCATCACGGCTAATCGCCGATTCTTCGCCTCACCGTCGGTGGCGCTGGTGCGCGGACCGGATGGACCTGAGATGGCCATCGCTATCGGTTCCGGCTTCCGTCCGTCACCGTTGTCGGTCCTCGCAGAGAACCGCATGTTCATGATTCGCCAGAAGGCAGTGTTCGGCCCACCGTCGACCTACACGCGCCTGACGGCAGCGGATCTGTATAACGCGACGAGCAACACCCTTGCCACAGCGACGGGTACAGCGCTGGCGACGGAGCAGGCACTACTCTACGCCGCTCAGGGGTGGTATTTCGACCTGAATTACTCAGGAGAGAAGGTGTTGTCGTCGCCGCTGATCGCCAACGACCAGATCATCTTCACCACCTATACCCCCGGTGATTCTGGCGTCTGGTGTCGACCCGCGGCGGGTACATCGCGCGCGTACGCGGTGCAGCTCGAAGATGCGGTGCGCACCGAGCCCAGGCCGCTGCTGACGCCGAGCATTGTGGACCAGGCGACGATTATCGTACCGCCGCCCTATGTGCCTGACCCGAACGATCCCGATGATCCGAACGATCCCGATGATCCGAACGATCCCGGTAGTGCCTGCCCCAATGGCAACCAGATCGTCATTAAGCTCAACGCAGAGGACGGTCCGCTCGATGAATGGTGTAATGACGCCAACAAGACCTACTGGCTCAGGGAGCAGTGACGATGAAGCAAAAACAGGCGGGTTTTACGCTGATTGAACTGATGATTGTGGTGTCGATTCTGGGCATTCTGGTCGGCATTGCGCTGCCTGCGTACCAGCGGTACATCGTGCGCTCCACCCGGGCCGACGGTCAGGCCGCGCTGCTGGGCTTTGCCCAGGCCATGGAACGGCACTTTCAGCAGAACTACACCTATGCCGGTGCCGCCGCCGGTGGCAGTGACACGGGGGCGCCCGACGCCGATGTGTTCCCCAGCCAGGCACCCATTGATGGAACCACCAAGTTCTACAACCTCACTATTCGTGATGTAACGGCGCCGATCACCTGGCAGACGGGTTTTACGCTGCGTGCCACACCCATCGCTGGTGATCGCATGGATGGTGACGGAATTCTCGAGATTGATTCTCTTGGACGACGCAGTTGGGACCGTAACAACGATGGTTCTTTCTCGGCGGCGGAACGTACCTGGGAAGAGTAATGACAAGGCCAGTCCCATGCGAGGGGCGGGAGGTTAGGAATTCGATGAACTCACTCAAGACATTATTGCTCGTCGCGCTATTCGTGCCTGCGCTTTCCCTGGCGCAGGGCAAGGACTCCCGTACCTTAGGAGATACGTCGAATGATGAGCTGATGACGCACACGCTCGACGCGGTACCTGCAAAGGTGATGACGGCAGCGCGCAAAGCAGCGCCGGACGTCTACTTCAGTGATGCGATCAGCTACTGGGAAGACGACTTCAGGGTCTACCGAGTGTCCGGGCGTCTCTTCAGGGAAGTCTGGAACGTCTATGTTCGAGACGATGGACGCGTGCTGCGCACCGAGTCTGATACCCAGGATGATCGCTAGACCCGGGCCAACCGATTGCTAGCAGCGCAGATTGCGCCCGAGTCGATCTTCGCGAATTCCATCGTCGTTGCTGTCTCCCGGCAGATAGCTGCGCCCACTGTGGCTTAACACCAGCGCCCTGGCAGCACGGGCATCGCGGCTCTCAGGGCAGTAGTAGAGCGTACCGTTCTGCCAGGTACCGCCGTTGCTTTCGAAGGTGATGTAGTTGCGTGCCAGAGACGCGCGCCATGACAGTTCACCGTTTTTCAAAGGCCACTGAATCTGGCGGATCAACCGTTCCCCGGACGCGTAGCGATGATCGCCATTCGTGTCGACAAACACCGCGATAGTCCCCGGATTCTGCCAGTCGCGGCTGCATCGGCCCGAGGCCGTCAGCGCACAGACGGTCACGGTCTTTCCCGTCATTACCGCCTGTTCCCGCGCTACGGCGAACACCGTGCGAATATGCGCCATGGCGCTGGCGCTGCGGTACTCCGTCAATCGTTCCTGAAAGACCGCCCCGGCCATGGGCAGGGTGATAGCGATAACTGCCACAAGCAGCAGTAATTCGATGAGTGTGAAACCCCGAGCAGGTGCTGTGCCCGCCATCGCCTGATCCTCAAGACGGCCTTGCTCCTATTGTCCGTGGAGCAGTGCGGGACGCGGCAGATCAGGTCAGGTCGCTATCAGTCATCCAGCGCCAGTTTTTTCATGCGATAGCGAAGGCTGCGAAAGCTGATACCCAGGCTGCGGGCGGTTTCGGTGCGATTCCAGCGATTGGCCTCAAGGGCTTCGGTGAGGACGCGTCGCTCGATATCTGCCAGATAGGCGTCCAGATCCCCGGCGACTTCTGCCAGGCTGTCGGTGGGTGGCCCGCTGGCCACTACGGTTTGTTCAGGCGTAGGTAATGATGGGCGATCGATGCTGCCGATCTGCAGATCGTCGGCGCTGATAACGCCACCATCACAGAGCGCCGATGCCCGTTCCAGAATATTCTCCAGCTCCCGCACGTTGCCGGGAAAGTGATAGCTGGCAAGGGCCGCGAGTGCGTCCTGGGACAAGGCGGGGGTATCGCTGGCATTGGCAGTGGCGATACGTTGCAGCAAAGCCTCTGTGAGCTGCGGAATATCAGCGGTGCGCTCGCGCAGGCTGGGTACTTCCAGTTCAATCACGTTGATGCGAAAAAACAGGTCCTCGCGAAAACGTCCGGCCTCGACCTCACGGGCCAGGGACTTGTGTGTTGCCGACAGAATGCGCGTGTCGGTGGGTACTTCTTCATTGGCGCCGATGGGTCTTACGCGCTTCTCCTGAATTGCTCTGAGTAGCTTCACCTGCATGGCCAGGGGTAGATCCGCCACCTCATCCAGGAACAGCGTGCCACCTTCTGCCGCCTGGAACAGGCCCAGCTTGTCGCGGCTGGCACCGGTGAAGCTGCCTTTTAAATGGCCAAACAACTCGCTTTCGATGAGTTCGGCGGGAATGGCGCCACAGTTCACCGCGACGAAGGGGCCGGCAGCGCGCGGGCCATGCCCATGGATGGCACGGGCGACGACTTCTTTACCACTGCCGGATTCGCCGCGGATGTGTACGGGCGCCTGGCTGCGCGCAAGCTTGTCGATCTGGTGGCGCAGTGCATCCATCGCGGACGTTTCGCCAATCAGTTCCCCGTCGCTGGTGCTGGTGGATGCGGGCACAGTACCCAGTTCCAGCGCCGAACTGACCAGACTACGCAGTTTCTCCAGCGCAACGGGTTTACTGATGAAATCGAAGGCACCGGCCTTGAGGGCGCGAATTGCGCTGTCTACATTGCCGTGCGCGGTGATCATGGCGACGGGCAGGGAGGGATGCTCCTGTTGGATGTGCTCCACCAGTTCAATGCCGTTACCGTCGGGCAGGCGCATGTCGGTCAGACAGAGCTGCAAAGGCTCTCCCTGGGCCAGGCAGGCATACGCCTGGGCAAGATTTGCAGCGCTTACGGTCTCCAGGCCCATGCGACCCAGAGTGATCTCCAGGAGCTCCCGAATGTCGGGCTCATCGTCAACGATCAAAACCCGGGGGTTGCTATCGCCGTAACTCAATCCTGCCACTCCTGTTGTTGAATCGTAATCTGAAAGCGACTGCGCCCGTCGGTGGTGGGCGCATAGGCGATGCGGGCCTCGTTAAGCTCGCACAGCTCACGACACAGGTGTAGACCCAGACCGCTACCGCTAGCGCTACGCGTAAAGAAGGGTTCGAACAAACGGGGTATGTCTGCAGGCTCTACGCCAGTGCCATCGTCCATCACATCGATGATGCACTCTCTGTGCCCCCTGTCTACCCGCACGCGCAGCTCTGCGCGAGCCTTGCCGGTAGCGTCTTTGGTGTGGCGCATGGCGTTGTCGATAAGGTTGTCGAGAATCCGCTCCAGATGCTCGGGGTCGAAGCGCACCTGGGCCAGGGGATCGATGTACTCCACGGTGAGCGCCCCCGGCTCTTCGCGGGCGGTGCGGTAGCGCTCGCCATAACCTGGAATCCAGTCGGCGAGCACAATGTCGTCGGGGCGCGGAGGTTCGCGCCGGGATATCTGCAGTACGCTTTCTACGATATCGTTTACGCGCTGACTGTTGGTAAGTACCAGTTCGACCATCCGACGATCAGCAGCGTCCAGAGTCTCGGATTCCTGCAGCAACTGCGTCGCATGACTGATTGCACCCAGGGGATTGCGGATCTCGTGGGCAATGCTGGCGGCAAGGCTTCCCAGCGAAGTGAGCTTTAACGACTGGGCGTAGGCAGCAACCGGGCGATAGTCCTCGAGAAACACCAGTACCTGCAGGCGCTCATCCTCCAGGGCCTGAAATCGCGCCAGAACTTCGACATCACTTGCCCCGGCGGTGAACGGTACGCTGTTCTGGCTTCCGGAGCGTCGGTATTCGTCCAGGCGGTCCGTAAGTTCCGTACTGTAGTCTTCGATGGGGCGTCCCTGTTCCAATGCGACGGGGCGCGTTGGGTCCAGCATGCGACCGGCCGCAGCATTCATCACTCGCGCTCGATTTTCGCTGTCTACCAGCAGAATTCCAGTCTGCATGTGTTGCACGATCTGCTCATTCAGGCGCTGTAGGCGATAGAGATCACTGGCTCGCTGCAGCGCCATGGCCTCGGCACGACCAAGGCGCAGGGCGATGAGCTGCACGATGCCTGACACAACAAAGAACAGAATGCCAAGCAGCCCCGCGGGAAAAAATGCCTCGACGTTGAGTTCACCCATGGACACCAGGCGCAGGGTGTCGGCCAGGATCGCCAGTACCGTCAGGGCCGCTACCAGCGTGGCGACGGTACGATTGCTGATGAGTACGGCGCTGGAGGCGACGGTGACCGTAAGCAATAGCGGCAGGCCGCTGACCATACCGCCAGAGGAGTCACTGAGCAGCGTGATGCAGACAATGTCGACGCAGAACAGCAGCACCAGGCGAGCATTGGAACGCTGCCAGCGCGCCGCTACAACGCCGAGCAGCGTAACGTTGCTAAAGAGAAAAATGACGCTGACCGCGGTGTACAGGACCGGATTCTGCGAGCCCACAAGTTGGCGTGTGGCGGGCATGGCCAGCAGAAAAAGGAATACGATGGACAGAATCGTCCGGTAGATCAGATAGATCCGGAACAGCAGCTGGTTCTGACTCTGGGAGCCTGAACCTGGCGGCAAAAGAATCGCCGTATCGTTCATGCATGAGCACCGTAATTGAATGGCGCCATTCTAGCAGCGCCCGGGAATGCCCGTGGGCCGTCTGGTCAGGGGGTTGGTCAGGCGTCTGGTCAGGTTAGCCGCGATCATCGACAATAGCGCCCCCAAAGAAGCTTGATGACGATCTATGCACATTCTCATGGCCCAGTTGAACACGGTAGTGGGCGACTTTGCCGGCAATATGCAGGCGGTACTGCGTACGGTTAACGACGCTATCAATGAGCACGATGAGCCCGTGGTGGTGTTCCCGGAACTGACCTTGTCCGGCTACCCGCCTGAAGATCTGTTACTGCGCCCCTCGCTGACGCTGCGGGTTGAAGAGTGTCTACAGGTTCTGCAGCGGCAGCTGCCACCCCAGGCCTGGGTGATACTGGGCTACCCGGTGCGGCGCGATGAGCGCCTGTACAACTGTGCCGGTGTTATCCATGGCGGTGAACTGGTGGCGGAGTACCACAAGCAGGAGCTGCCCAATTACCAGGTCTTCGATGAGAAGCGCTATTTCGCAGCGGGAGATATGCCCTCCGTGCTTGACATCCAGGGCCTCAGGATCGGCCTGAGTGTGTGCGAAGACATCTGGGTTGACGGTCCCACAGCGGCAGCGGCGGAAGCAGGAGCCCAGGTCCTGATTAACCTCAATGCGTCACCGTTTCATCGCGGAAAGCAGGAGCAGCGCCACGAACTGGTGGCGCGTCGGGCCCAGCGGCATACGATGCCCGTAATCTACGTGAATCAGGTGGGCGGGCAGGACGAGCTGGTGTTCGACGGCGGATCGTTTGCCACGGATGCATCGGGGCACCGGAAGGTACAGGCGCCGCGCTTTAAGGAGTCGCTGTGCTGGTGCGAACTACAGATCACCAACAACACTGTGGTAGTGATGGAAGGCACGCAGCATGAGCCCCTCGAGGACCTCGCCGCGACCTGGCAGGCGCTGGTACTGGGTGTGCGTGACTACGTGAACAAGAACGGTTTTCCGGGCGTTGTGCTGGGGCTGTCGGGTGGCATCGACTCTGCGCTCACCCTTGCCGTCGCGGTGGATGCATTGGGTGCAGATCGCGTCGAGGCGGTCATGATGCCGTTTCGCTACACCTCTGACATGAGCATAGCTGACGCGGCCGAGCAGAGTGAAACGCTGGGTGTGAACCATCGAGTGATCGGCATCGAGCCGATCTACGAAGCCTTTATGGCGGCGCTGGCGGATGAGTTTGCCGGGTTGGCTCCCGATACCACCGAAGAGAATCTGCAGGCCCGGTGTCGCGGTGTGCTGCTCATGTCGATCTCCAATAAAAAGGGTTCACTGGTTCTCACTACCGGCAATAAGAGTGAGCTGGCCGTGGGCTACTCCACGCTCTATGGCGATATGGCCGGGGGCTTTGATGTGCTCAAAGACGTACCCAAGACGCTGGTCTATGCGCTTTCGCAGTATCGCAACACTCTGGGGCCCTGTATTCCCGAGCGCGTAATCGAGCGGCCGCCCTCGGCGGAGCTGGCGCCGGATCAGAAAGACGAGGACAGTCTGCCGCCCTACGATGTGCTGGATCGGATTCTCGAACTGTACGTTGAGCAGGACTACAGTGCCGATGCGATCATTGCCGAGGGCATCGATCGGGCCCACGTGGAGCGTGCCGTACGTCTGGTTGATCTCAATGAATACAAGCGGCGGCAGGCGCCGATCGGGGTACGCATAACCCAGCGCGGTTTTGGCCGGGATCGGCGCTACCCCATCACCTCGGCCTGGCGCATGGGGCGCTGAAGGCGTCTAGCGGAATAGGCCGCCGCGCTCGCGACTGTCGAACTGGGGGGGCTTGGGCGGATCAAACAGGCCAAAGCTCGCCTTATTGATGAGGGAGCGCTGCAGACCGTCCTGCGTGTACACCGTGTCGAACTCACCCTTGCTGTTCAGTGAGGGGTGATCAGGGAAATTGAGCACCAGGGTGTCGATAGCGTCCTGGGCCAGATCGTCCATTCCCAGCAGCAGATAGCCCTGAGCCATCACCGCCAGACCGTCGCCCACCGCTGGGGTCCGCTGGAAGTTCTCGACTACATAGCGTCCGCGATTGACCGCCGCCAGGTAGGCACCACGTCTGAAGTAGTAATTGGCAACATGGATTTCGTTGCGCGCCAACAGGTTGCGCAGGTACACCATGCGGGTCTGCGCATCGGGGGCGTAGGGGCTGTCGGGAAAACGCGAAACCAGCTGGGCAAATTCAGCAAAGGCTTCCTTGGCGAAGCTTGTGTCCCGCTTGGTGTGATCTGTCGGTGCAAAGCGCGACAAAAAGTCCTGACCCGAGTTCGCCGTCGCCAGCCCTTTCATATAGTAGGCGTAATCCACGTTGGGATGCTGGGGGTGCAGGCGAATAAACCGGTCCGCCGCTTCGATGGCCGCTTCCGGGGCGAAGGCACCGTAGTGGGCGTAGATCAGTTCGAGCTGGGCCTGTTCTGCATAGCGACCGAAGGGGTAGCGGGACTCCAGCGCCTGCAGGGCGCGAATCGCCTGATCGAAGCTGCGGGAGTTCAGGTAGCGTTGCGCCTGGTCATAGATCTGCTGTTCGCCACTGTCTGCGGAAAACTCCGAGTCTTCGTCATTGCCCGCGCAGCCACCGAGGCCAACGAGCAGCGCCAGGCACAGGAATAACGTCCAGACGGGGACGAGGGAGCGCGCAAAGGGGCGCGGGAAAAGACGAGCGGAGTGGGATCCGGTGCCGAAGGGTGCTTCTGGGGTCATGCTAACATCAGTCTTTCGCAGGGGGCGCTATTTAAGCACAGCCATCACAGTGCATAAACCGGAGAAACACAGCCACGAAGGCACCCGAATCCAGGCCAGCGCCGAGGTGCCGGTGGCCATGGAAGGGCATCGCCTCGATCAGGTGGCGGCACGTCTGTTTGCCGACTACTCCCGCGGTCGCCTGCAGGCCTGGATTCGTGACGGCAGCCTGCGCGTGGACGGCGAAGCGGCGCGCCAGCGGGATCGAGCGCGTGCCGGAAGCGTGCTCAGTCTCTCGGCGGTGCTGGCTGCAGAGGTGACGTGGGCCAGCGAAGACCTGCCCCTGGACATCGTCCACGAAGACAGCCAATTGCTGGTGATCAACAAACCGGCGGGTCTGGTGGTGCACCCTGGCGCGGGGAATAGCTCGGGTACCCTCGTCAACGCGCTGCTGAACTACCGCCCATCCCTGGAGGAGCTGCCGCGGGGTGGCATAGTGCACCGCCTAGACAAAGAAACCTCTGGGCTGCTCGTCGTCGCCGCTACGCTCGAGGCCCACCATTCCCTGGTGGCTCAGCTGGCGGAAAAATCCGTGCAACGGGAGTACCTTGCTGTCGTGCGTGGTGTTCCCAGCGGCGGTGGTCGCGTGGATGCGCCGATGGGCCGTCATCCCCGCCAGCGCACCAAGATGGCGGTGCTTGCCGGTGGCAAGCCAGCGGTGACGCACTACCGTATCGCACAACGCTTCGCCCATTACACGGCGCTGGCGGTGCATCTTGAAACCGGGCGCACACACCAGATTCGCGTTCACATGGCTCACCGTGGGTTTCCCCTGGTGGGAGATCCCGTTTATGGCGGCCGTTTGCAGTTGCCACGGGGCTGCAGTCCCGCCCTGGAAGAGGCTCTGCGCGGATTTCGCCGGCAGGCGCTGCACGCCCGGCGCCTGAGCTTTGTGCATCCCGGCGATGGCGAGGAGTACGCGTTTGAAGCACCGGTCCCCGATGACCTGCAGCAACTCCTCGCGGTGTTGGAGCGTGAGGACGGGATTGAGGGGCGGGGCCCTTGAGCGTCCAGCTTCTCTCGCTGCCGGGCTGGCCTGAGCAGGTGATGTGCGGATACACGTGGCGGGGTGAGTCCGACGCGGATTTTAATCTGGCGCTGCACGTGGGGGATGACCCTGTCCGCGTGGAGCGCAATCGACAGCAGCTGCAGGCAGCGTTGCCAGCACCTGCAAGACTGGCCTGGCTGCAACAGGTGCATGGGGTTGCAGTGGCCAGGGCAGATGACGGATCTGTTCCCGAAGCCGACGCGCTGTGGACCGACGAACCGGGTCTGGCCTGCTGCGTGCTCACGGCGGACTGTCTGCCCGTGCTCTTGTGTACGGCTGATGGCGCGCGCGTAGCGGCGGCCCATGCGGGCTGGCGCGGTCTGGCGGCGGGGGTGCTTGAAGCGTCGGTCGCAGCGCTGGGAGGGGATTCCTGCTTTGCGTGGCTGGGTCCGGCGATCGGGGCCAAAGCGTTTGAAGTGGGCACGGAAGTGCGATCTGCATTTGTTGATGCGATGCATCCTGCTGACGCGGATGCAACGCTGCGCTGCTTTGCTCCGTCGATTCGAGACGGACATTATTTTGCCGACCTGCACGGTCTGGCGCGCCTGCGCCTGCGGCGCCTGGGTGTGGAACATATTTCCGCCGTCGACGCCTGCACCTACAGCCAGCCAGCACGCTTTTTCTCTTATCGGCGCGATGGCCAGACCGGGCGCATGGCCTCATTTATTC
This sequence comes from Gammaproteobacteria bacterium, assembly GCA_030433415.1. GTDB lineage: Bacteria > Pseudomonadota > Gammaproteobacteria > Pseudomonadales > Halieaceae > Congregibacter. The sequence goes on from JAUIMF010000087.1 coordinate 11,280, forward strand.
TGCGACGGGCCGTCATCTGACAGCTTGAAATAACGCTAGAAACCCCCATATAGAAACCACACACAGTTGCGGGGGCGCAGCAAAGTTGTCCTGTTCCCCGCTTTCGCGGGAGGTAGCTATGCGAATGGACAAACTTACTCATTCCCTGCAGGGAGCCCTGGCAGACGCCCAGTCCCTGGCCCTGGGAAAAGACCACAACCAGATTGACAGCGCCCATCTGTTACAGGCGCTGCTGAACCAGCAGGGGGGTTCCGCCAGACCACTGCTGCAAAACGCTGGCGCGAACCTGGATGCATTGCAGCAGGCCTTGCGCGGACTCATTGATGGCTTGCCGACGGTCAGCGACGTAACCGGCGAAGTCCATGTGTCCCCCGATCTCAGTCGGGTATTGAACCTGAGTGATCGCCGGGCACAGCAGAACGGCGATGCCTACATTTCGAGCGAGGCCGTCTTGCAGGCACTGCTGGAGGCGGGCGGCGCGGTTGCGCAGGCCCTTAAAACCAGCGGCGTCACGCCGGAGGGTCTGGAGCGCGCGGTGAATTCCCTGCGCGGTGGCGACGGCGTGAACAGCGCCGATGCAGAAGAAACCCGGCAGGCGCTGGAAAAATACACCATCGATCTTACCGAGCGCGCCCGCGACGGCAAGCTCGATCCGGTGATTGGGCGAGATGATGAGATCCGCCGGACCATTCAGGTGCTGCAGCGTCGCACCAAGAACAATCCCGTGCTTATCGGCGAACCCGGCGTGGGTAAAACCGCCATCGTCGAAGGCCTGGCCCAGCGGGTCATCAATGGTGAAGTCCCCGAGGGCCTGCGTGACAAGCGTATTCTCTCGCTCGACCTTGGTGCGTTGCTGGCCGGTGCCAAGTTCCGCGGTGAGTTCGAGGAGCGCCTCAAGGCGGTGCTGAACGAACTGTCCCGGGAAGAAGGGCGGGTGATTCTGTTCATCGACGAAATCCACACCATGGTGGGGGCCGGCAAGGCCGAAGGCTCCATGGATGCGGGCAACATGCTCAAGCCGGCGCTCGCTCGGGGCGAACTGCACTGCGTGGGTGCCACAACACTGGACGAATACCGCCAGCATGTCGAGAAAGATGCGGCGCTGGAGCGACGTTTTCAGAAGGTACTGGTAGACGAGCCCAGTGAAGAGGACACAATCGCGATCCTGCGTGGTCTCAAAGAGCGCTACGAGGTCCACCATGGCGTTGATATCACGGACTCGGCGATCATTGCCGCGGCCCGCTTGTCCCAGCGCTACATCACCGATCGTCAGCTGCCAGACAAGGCCATCGACCTCATCGACGAGGCGGCGAGTCGCATCCGCATGGAGATTGATTCCAAGCCCGAGGCCATGGATCGCCTTGAGCGCCGACTCATCCAGCTCAAGATCGAGCGAGAGGCGGTGAAGAAGGATGACGACGAAGGAGCGGTGAAGCAGCTGGCGCTGCTCGAAGAGCAGATCAGCACCGTCGAGAAGGAATTCGCGGACCTTGAAGAAGTCTGGAAGGCCGAGAAGGCCTCACTTCAGGGGGCGGCGGCCATCAAAGGCGAGATAGAGCAGGTCAAGCTCGACCTCGAAACGGCGCGGCGCGCGGGGGATCTCACGCGCATGTCGGAGCTGCAGTATGGACGTCTTCCCGAGCTTGAAAAACAGTTGCAGCAGGCTCACGCCGCCGAGAGTGCGGAGCGTACCCTGCTGCGCAACAAAGTCAGCGATGAAGAAGTCGCCGAGGTCGTGTCTCGTTGGACGGGTATTCCGATTTCTAAAATGCTCGAAGGCGATCGCGAAAAGCTCCTGCGCATGGAGGAGGAACTCCACGCCCGCGTAGTGGGGCAGGACGAAGCGGTCGTGGCCGTGGCCAATGCCGTGCGCCGCTCCCGGGCCGGGTTGTCAGACCCCAATCGTCCCAACGGGTCGTTCCTGTTCCTGGGCCCGACGGGTGTGGGCAAGACGGAGCTGTGCAAGGCCCTGGCCAACTTCCTGTTCGACAGTGAGCAGGCCATGGTGCGCATTGATATGTCGGAGTTCATGGAGAAGCACTCCGTGGCGCGCCTCATCGGCGCGCCTCCGGGCTACGTGGGCTACGAAGAGGGCGGTTATCTCACCGAGGCGGTGCGTCGTCGGCCCTATTCGTTGTTGCTGCTGGA
>JAUIMF010000088.1 GCA_030433415.1 Gammaproteobacteria bacterium
AGGTGCGCCATCGCCCGCGGGGCTGCGCAGATAGGCCGCCATGGCTTTCTGCGCTGTGTGGAGTTCGCTCATCAAGCGCCTCCCGACAGCGTCGATCGCGCCTGGGCCGCGCGAATACACTCGATTTCAGCGAGCAGGGAGTCGAGGGACGGAAAATTGAAGTCCCGCTCCAGGAGCGTTGGCACGGGACCCAGGCGATCGTACACCGTGTCCAGCAGAGCCCAGACCGGCTCGATAACATCGGTACCATGGGTGTCTACTTTCAGATCATCTGCTTCGTCATAGTGCCCGGCAATATGCAGATAGCGGACGCGATCCATGGGTAAGGCGTCTATAAACTCGATCGGGTCATACCGGTGATTGATGCTGTTGACGTACACGTTGTTAACATCCAGCAGCAGTTCGCAGCCACTCTCACCGACCACGGCACTGATGAAACTCGCCTCGTCAAGATCCTGATGAGCCTGGGCGTAGTACGAGGCGTTTTCGAGCACGAGGGGCATGTTCAGGTGGTCCTGCACTCGTTGAATCCGTTCGCTGACGTAGCGCACCGCCTCTTCAGTAAACGGGATCGGCAGCAGGTCATACAGGTGGCCATCGGCAGCGCAATAGGTCAGGTGTTCGCTATAAAGCGGTATATCGAACCGTCGAACCAGTTCGCCGATCCCGTCAAGCAATTCAACGTCCAGCGGATCGGGGCCACCAATGTCGAGCGATAAACCATGCATGACCAGGGGAAATCGCTCTCCCAGCGTATCCAGGCCCTTGCCGTAGCGACCTCCAACACCGATCCAGTTCTCGGGTGCCAGCTCCAGAAAATCGACGGCGTCGTCATCCATAGACAGCAACGGGCCCATCAGGGCCCGCCGCAGTCCCAGGCCCGCGCCTTGCGGGTCCCGGGAGTTTTCAGCAGCCATTACGCGCCGCCGCACTTACCTTCGCCACACTTACCTTCGCCTTCGGACTTGGCTCCACCGCATTTACCTTCGCCGCATTTGCCTTCGCCTTCAGCCTTGGCGCCGCCGCACTTACCTTCGCCGCACTTGCCTTCACCACACTTGCCTTCACCGTGACGGTCGTACGAGGCGAGATCGTAGCCGCCATTCAGGGTCTGTGCTGAGAACGGGTTGGCCGAGGCGCTTGCCAGCGGTGCCACCGCCGTAGCCAGAAACGCTGCGCCGAGCGCCGCTGCGAGGGGAGTCTTGCTGTTAGCCATCACTTTAATTCCTTCTTTGAATGGTTATGCACTGCCGGAAAAACTGTCTGATTAGCGTGACGGACGAAGAAAGGATGTTTCGTGTACTTCGCTCCACACACACCTACTATGACTGGTAAGGTCTGAATGAGTTTCTTTTGCGTCACGGCGAAAAAAGAGAAATATTCACACTTTCTCGGGGGTACGCCCTCCGCTTTCATCAATCCACCGTTGCACGCGTTCCCATTGCGCCTCGAGGCGTTTCGCCGACACGGCCTGAGAGGTGCCCAACTGCTGGGCGAACAGGGACACCCGAAATTCCTGCAACATCAGGCGGTAGCGTTGCAGACTGAACGAGATCTCGGGACTGATTTCACCAGACTTCACGAGGTCGCGATAACGCGCTTCGAACTCGCAAACCTGCTGCTGTAGTTGCTGGTCCCGGGCGTAGTTTGCCGCCAGACGCTCAGCTCGCACGGCCATGGCCTTGGCATAGCGCGGATAGTGGCTGAACCAGTCCCAGGGATTGCGGATCAACGCCCCCTCCCCCACCAGCTCTGATCGCGTGGCCGCCATATCCTGGGCTGCAGCGGCAAAGTCTTCGCCATGGCGAGCCACAAACCGGACACTCCCGGCCATGGCCTGTAGCGCCGCAGACAGATGCCGTTCTGCCTCATTCGCCATGCTCACACCCTTGGCCGCCACCTGGCGGCGCGCCGCGTCGAATGAGTCTCGGTCCCGGCAATCCTCGGCACCGGCAGCAGCGAGGGCAACGGCGGGCAGCAGGTCATGCACGAGTTGATCACGGGACAAGCCCAGAGCGGCAAAAATCAGGGCCAACTCATTGCTCTTGAGCAAGCGCCGCCGAAGCTCCCGAAACAGCGCCTTTTCGTTGAGCATCAACAAGCGCGCAACGCCCCTGCGATGCGCAATAAAAGCCTGGGCAGGATAATCAAACAACTCGACATCAACGTGATCGTCACGATCTGCCAGCGCGGGAAAGGACTGAATCTGCACGCCCGCCTGACGAAACCGGTGCTCCCGGGGTATCGCTTCGTCGGGCCATACGGTGAGACCCTGACGTGCTGGCGTGTTTGCCGCAGGATTCAGCTGGTCGCGGGTCTGCTCCCGAAATTCGTCCACAAGCGCATCGATGTTCCGGCCCTGGGCCAGCAGGCGACCCCGTGCATCGACCACCCGCAGGTTCATACGGTAGTACGCATCGATGTCGAGCGACGACCACACCGATGAATCGATACGCGGACCACCCAGCTGACGCAGCGCCTCACCCAGGGACTCGCCAAAAGGCCGGTCTGCCGGCGAAACACGCTCCAGGGCCCGATCGACCCAGTCGGGAACCGGCACCAGCTGTTTGCGCAGGGTTTTCGGGAGCGCCTTGACCAGCGCAACGCCCTTCTCGCGCAGCAATCCCGGTACCAGCCATTCCAGGCGCGCGCGAGGCAGACGGTTCAACAAGGCCACAGGCACCGTTACCGATACACCGTCGGCCTCGTTCCCCGGCGAGAACTGGTAGCTCAGTCGATAGTCCTGCCCGTCCCAGTGCAGTCGGTCGGGAAACTGGTCCTGCAGGTCCTCGGGGTCCCTGAGCAGAAAATGCTCGCGCTCAAAGGTCAGCACTGCCGTGCGTGCAGGATCTTCCTTCAGCCAGTGCTCGAGGCCTGCGCCATTGACGAGGGTTTGGGGCAAGCGCTCGTCATAACGTTTGAACAGTTGCTCGTCGTCCACGAGCAGGTCCCGGCGCCGAATACGCGACTCGAGATCCTCGACTTCTCGTTTGCGACGCAGATTGGCCTTCAGAAAGGCTGGCGGCTTCTTCCATCGTCCCGCAACAAGGCCTTCGCGAATCAGCAACTCCCGGCTGGCCACCGGGTCGATCTTGCCGTAGGCCACCCGCACTCGATCCTGCACCGTCAGACCAAACAGCACAGTGCGTCGCCAGGCCTCGGCACTGGCCCGATCGGGATTCCAGCGCGGCTCGTAGTATTGCTGCTTGAGCACGGCGGGGTTGATATCCAATACCCAGACCGGCTCGATCGCCGCAGCCATGCGTGCGTAGACCTTGCCAGTTTCTACGATCTCCGCCGCGACCAGCCATTTGGGCGGTTTGCGGTACAGCGCGGAACCGGGAAAAAGCTGCAGACGCCGATTGCGCGCGCCCAGATACTCCCTGCGCTCATTCTGCTGGGCAACATTCCCCAGCAGACCCGCGAGCAACGCGCGGTGTACGCTGGCGTAGTCCAGTTCTTCGCCAGACGGCGGCACCTTCAAACCTTGGCCGCGCACCGCAATGAGCAGCTGTCGGTGCAGATCCCGCCATTCCCGCATACGCAGATACGACAGAAACTCACGTCGACACAGCTTGCGCAGCTGATTCTCGCTCAGCGCCTGGCGTTGCTCCTCGTAGTAGCGCCACAGATTCAGCAGCGCGACGAAATCCGAACGGGGATCGCGAAACCGCGCGTGGGCCTGATCGGCCTGGGACTGGTGATCAGCGGGGCGCTCCCGGGGGTCCTGTATGGACAGAGCGCTGGCGATGATGAGCAATTCCGGAACCACGCCCCGCGTCTCCGCTGCGAGCAACATTCGCGACAATGTCGGGTCGATGGGGATCGCGGCCATACGCCGCCCAAGTCGCGTCAGGCGATGGCGCGCATTGACCGCACCGAGCTCTTCCAACAATCGATAGCCATCGCGCACCAGGCGCGCGTCGGGAGGATCGATAAAAGGGAACTGCTCCACGCGGCCCAGCCCCAGATGCAGCATGCGCAGCACCACCGCGGCGAGATTACTGCGCTGGATTTCGGGGTCGGTGAACTCGGGGCGATTGAGGTAATCCTCTTCGCTGTACAGACGCAGGCAGACTCCCGGGCCTACGCGGCCACAGCGGCCGCGACGCTGATCCGCACTGGCCTGCGATACCGCCTCGATCGGCAGACGCTGTACACGGGTGCGATAGGAATAACGGCTGAGGCGTGCCTCGCCGGGATCGATCACGTAACGTATTCCCGGAACGGTCACCGAGGTTTCTGCCACATTGGTCGAGAGCACGACACGCATGCCGCGAGCCCGTGCGCGCCCGAACACCCGATCCTGCTCGCCTCGACTGAGACGCGCGTAGAGTGGCAACACGTCCAGCCCGGAACGTCCTCGCAGCGTGCGGGCAAGCAGACGGATGTCGCGCTCGCCAGAGAGAAACACCAGCGTGTCTCCGGCCTGCCCATACTGTCCCGCCTGGATCGCTTCGACCTCACGCGCAATGGTATTGGCCAGATCCGTCTCGGGATCCCGGGGCAGATAGTGAGTCTCTACTGGATAACTGCGCCCCGACACTTCAATCACCGGTGCGTCATCGAAGTAGGCCGAAAACCGCTGGACATCGATCGTCGCGCTGGTGATTACCACTTTGAGGTCGGGTCTACGGGGCAACAGCTTTTTCAGATAGCCCAGAATGAAATCGATATTGAGACTGCGCTCGTGAGCCTCGTCGATGATGAGCGTGTCGTAGCGTCGCAGATCGCGATCATGTTGCAGCTCCGCCAGCAGTATCCCGTCGGTCATCAGTTTGACCGCCGTGTTCTCTCCCACCGCTTCCTGAAAGCGCACCTGATAGCCCACCAGGGCCCCGGTCTCCTGACCGAGCTCCTCAGCGATGCGTTGTGCCACGGTACGCGCCGCCAGACGCCGCGGCTGCGTATGACCTATGCGCGCTTCCTGACCGCGGCCAAGCTGCAGGCATATCTTGGGCAACTGTGTGGTCTTACCGGAGCCCGTCTCGCCCGCCACGATGACCACTGGGTGCGCAGCTATCGCCGCCGCGATATCGTCGCGACGCTCGCTGACCGGCAGCTCCGGAGGAAAGTTGATGGCGGGAAGGGGGCGGCTCATGGCACCATCGTCTCATGGCTCACAGCAGCGCAACTCGCACCCCGTAAGGCAGTAATGTCATGACAGATGCACCATTCACCTACGACCAGCTCACCGAAGGTCAGAGCGTCGATATCGCTCACCGCCTCACTGGCGATGACATCGATGCCTTCGCCGAGGCCAGCGGGGATCACAATCCCCTGCATCTCGACGGCGAGTACGCCCGCAGTCTGGGCTTCAGCGACCGCATTGCCCACGGCATGCTGCTGGCCAGCTGGGTGTCGGCCGCCCTCGCCCAGCGCCTGCCGGGACCGGGGACCGTCTACCTGCGCCAGAGTCTGGAGTTTCGTCAGGCGGCGGTACCGGGTGACGAGTTGACCGTGCGCCTGACCGTTGCCGAAAAGAAACGCCGTGGGCGCGTGGTGCTTGACTGTCGCGTAACACACGAGGATGGCCGGGACCTGCTGCGAGGCACGGCGGAAGTGATCGCGCCGGGCGCCGCCTGAGTTCAGGCGGTCGCGCTGCCTTCGTCGGCGCCGGGCTCTGGCGCAAACTGCTTGGGATCCAGAAACGAGAGCTGAAGCAGCACGCTCGCGTCCCCCCGTCCCGTCTCGGCACCCAGGGCCAGGACACTGGGCACGCCGCTGTCGACCACCACCGCCGTCACCCCGAACAACATGGAGTCAGCGTTTTCCTCGTTGTGGAAAGTTCGCAGGCTCCCCGGATCCTGCAGCGCTTCCACCGCATTGCGCAACAGCAGGGCCAGGCTGGTGCGGAAGCCGCGAAAATTCAGGCGCCCGGGATAGAGCGTATCGTTCATGGAGAGGTCCACACGTACCGTCGACTTGTCTTCGAGCTCCAGCTGCGTCAGCGCAATTGTCTGACCGTCGGCCAGGGCACGGAAGATTTTCTTCGCGTCGGTGCGCGTGGCTTCCAGGATGGCGCGATTGAGCAGATTGACAGAGATCGTCAGGAATTTGTCTGTCGACAGACTGGATTGACTCGTGGTCTGCATGATGTCCTCGTTGATCGGGGTAAAACTGCGCGGAGTCTAACGAGTGGCCGACGCCGTGACCAGCGCCCGGCGGGGTGACCAATGCACTGCGCAGGGACAGCCTTTGCTATGCTGCGCGCCTGAACCGGGCTGGAGACACGGCGATGAATCGGACGATTCACGCAGGAAGCGAGAAAACACGACCACGGCGTGCCATGATTGCCGCTGCCGTCGGCATTTTTTTGTCGGCGCTAGCTACCACGGGCCAGGCACAGGATTCCCACAGTACCGAGGTGGAACGGCTGCAACAGCTGTTGCGCCGCTACCACGGCCAGGAACAGCCTGTGATCGAAGAGGATCCCTCGCTTGGCATCGAGGTGCATGAAGCCATAGAAACCGCGCCCGACCGGGCGGCTCACGACGCACGCCTGGCTATGCCGTTCAGCGAGAGCAAAGTGCTGTTACGCTCGGCAGACTCAGATGATCTGATCGACCTGGTCGAGGCCCGCCTCGCCGACCGCGGCATTGCTGATCGACGCAACGACGCTCCCCTGATAGGCGCATTGCAGCAACGCCGCGATGGCGCGTTCCTGGGTAACAGGACTTTCTCATTCGCGCATGTGGGCAAACACCAGTTTGTGTCACGCACCCGCATCGATGCTGGACGCAATCTGATCACGGCGGTCGAGGAACAGTGGACGGTGGAGCTGCCCGAGGGCACTGACGGGGAGTATCTGCTCGTGCTTTATGCACCGCCGATCGACGCCTGGAGCCTGCAGATACTGCCGCTGCCAGTGGCCGCTGATTCATCCCCCGCCTGGCTTGAAGCGGTTTTGCAGGACACCACCGATAATCCGGACCCTGACCTGCCGTGATGCACTCCCAGGGCCCCCTGCGGCCCGTGGAACCTGCCTTGGTGGACTGGAACGATGCGGGTGAGCCTCGTTCTCCGCATTATCACGATGGTTATTTCTCGCGTGACGGGGGTCTGGACGAGAGCACCCACGTATTTTTGCAGGGGAACGACCTGCCCGCCCGCTTCGCGACCGATGAGGGAGTGTTTTCCATCGGTGAGCTGGGTTTCGGCACGGGCCTGAATTTTCTGCTGACGGCCAGGACGTTTCTGGCCACCGCGCCCACCGGCAAACGCCTGCACTACTGGAGCGTCGATCGCCATCCCCTGCGACCGGTTGATCTGCACCGGGCGCTTGCGCTCTGGCCTGACCTGCGCCACGAGGCGCAAGTGCTTTGCGACGCCTATCCACCGCTTTTGCCGGGGATTCATCGGCGTGTACTGTTTGGCGGGCGTATCACCCTGGACCTGGTCTGGGCCGACGGCCTGCAGGCGCTGGAGGATCTCGCTGCACTGAGCCGCCCGACGGTCGATGCTTGGTACCTCGATGGGTTTGCGCCCCGGAACAACCCGGAGCTCTGGCGGGGCGACCTGTTTCTCGCCATGGCACGGGCGAGCCGCGACAACGCCACCCTTGCCAGCTACAGCGTCGCCAGCCTGGTCCGCACGGGCCTGCAACAGGCGGGCTTCTCCCTGTCCAAGCGGCCCGGCTTTGGCCGCAAGCGTGAGTGTCTGGCCGGACAGCTCGACCGCCGTCCGGCGGCAGTCCATACCCAAACTCCGTGGGATCTGGATGGCGCGCGCGACGACGCCCCCCGCGACGCCCTCGTTCTCGGTGCGGGTCTGGCCGGCGCGCACGCCGCCGCTGCCCTCGCCCGTCGTGGGGTAAACGTCAGCGTTTTTGATTCAGGACCCAGCGCGGGCCGCGCCTCAGGAAACCCTCAGGGGGTCCTGTTCACGCGTCTCTCGCCGCAGCGATCCCCCCTGGCGGATTTCTCGCTGGCGGCCGCGCTGTACGCAGCGCATGTCTACCGCCAGATGTTTGAGGCGCGAGAACTGGAGCCGGATATCGAGGGTGATGTGAACGGCTGTCTGCAGCTTGGAGACCAGGCAACACGGGTTCCTGCCGCTGCGCTTGATGACCTGAACGATATCGCCCGTCTCATGTCAGAACGCGAAGCCAGCGAGCACCTGGGCACCTCCGTACGCGGTACCGCTCTCTGGCTGGAACACTCGGGCTGGCTCGACCCCCGGGCAGTCTGTCACGCACTGTTGCAGCGCCCCCATGTCCACTTGCAGGAGCAGCGTGGTCCGCTGCAACCACGATGGTCGGACGATGACGAACACTGGCAGCTCGTAGACCAATACGGCGCGGTGATAGCCCACGCTCCCCTGCTGATTCTCGCAACCGGTGCGGGCACACGGCATCTGGACCCTGTCTGCAGCCTGCCCCTGCGCACCGTTCGCGGGCAAACAACCCAATTGCCAACCCCACCCTCGGCGAGCCTACGCTACAGTTGCTGCCATGAAGGCTATGTTGCGCCAGCGCGCGATGGGGAACTGTGCATCGGTGCCACCTTTGATCCCAAGGATGAAGCTTGTGATGTGCGCGTCAGCGATCACCGAAAAAATCTTGCCACGCTGGCGGATGCGTTTCCCGACTGGGCCGACTACCTGTATTCCGTTGACCCCGAATCACTCACCGGGCGCGCGGAGCTGCGCTGCGTGTCACCGGACTATCTTCCGGTTGCCGGCCCGGTGGCCGACGACACTGCTATGCGCGAGCGCTTCAGCGCCCTGGGCTTCGATGCACGGGAGTTGATAGCCGCACCGGGGGTCTTCAAGCCGGGCCTGTATGTCAGTGCAGCCCACGGCTCCCGAGGGCTGGGCTATGCAGCGTTGGCCGCTGAGGTGATCTGCAGTCAGATCTTCAGTGAACCCTTGCCCGTTGCCCGTGACCTCCAGCGTGCGCTCGCCCCCGCACGCTTTTTGATCCGCGCTATCATCCGCCGAGAATCCTCATGAGCGTTTGCATGCGACCGCCCCATCACATCGCCATTGTCTTTGTACTTGCCCTGGCCATGCTGGGCACGGCCCCCGGGCAGGCCCAGCCCCTGCGCTCGGCAGCGCGCTCACCTCAGATTTACGACTACCGGGTGCTGGAGCGGCTCCCTGCGGAACGCGGAAATTTCACTCAGGGTCTGCAGATTGTCGATGACATTCTGTACGTCGGCACCGGTCAATACGGCGAATCCAGACTGCTCGAGTACCGGTTTCCCAGCATGGAGCTGCTGCGCGAAGTCGCGTTAGACAAGGCGTTTTTTGGTGAAGGTCTCACCCGCCTTGGCGACCGACTGTACCAGCTGACCTGGCGCGCCGGGCGCCTGTTCGTGTACGACGCAAATACGCTGGAACTGGTGGACTCCCGACGGATATCCACCGAGGGCTGGGGCATCACGCACGACGAGCAGTCGCTGATCTACAGTGATGGGAGTCACCGCCTTTACGTGCTGGACCCCGAAACCTTTGAGCAGCAACGGATCATCGAGGTCAGCCTGGGTGACAGACCGCTGCCACGGCTCAACGAGCTGGAGTGGATCGAGGGCGAGATCTGGGCCAACGTGTTCATGGCCAACCAGTTGGTGCGTATTGACCCCGCCAGTGGTCGGGTCACGGGTATCGTCGACCTGCGAGGACTGTTACCCGTCGGCGACCGGCGCTCAAACACCGACGTGCTCAATGGCATCGCCTGGGATGCGCAGCACCGGGCACTGTGGGTCACGGGCAAGCGCTGGCCCTGGCTGCTGCGCATAGAACTGATCAAACGGAGCAGCCCCGCTGCCCCAGCCCCGCCGAGATAAAGGCATAGGGCTGATCGACAGAAGCCGTTAGAATGGTGGTTTTTTGCCGGTAAACCCCATGAACACTCCCGCCCATCTACCCCAGGCGCACGAATCCTTCATTCCGCTGCGCGAGACGCGCATAGACGCACTCAATCTACGTGTGCAGCAGTTTGAGCACCGCGAAACCGGCGCCATGCATTACCACCTGGCGTCGGAAAATCCTGAAAACGTCTTTCTGGTTGCCCTTCGCACCGTGCCCCAGGATTCAACCGGCGTGGCGCACATTCTTGAACATACGGCGCTGTGTGGCAGCGAACGCTATCCCGTGCGCGATCCATTTTTCATGATGTTGCGGCGTTCCCTGAACACCTTCATGAACGCCTTCACGAGCTCGGACTGGACGGCCTATCCCTTCGCCAGCCAGAACCCCAAGGATTTTCGTAATCTGCTGGACGTCTACCTCGATGCGGTATTCTTTTCGCGTCTGGACCCGTTGGACTTTGCCCAGGAAGGCCACCGCCTGGAGTTTGCCGACGCCGAGTCTAAGGACAGTGAACTGGTGTTCAAAGGGGTCGTGTTCAACGAAATGAAAGGGGCCATGAGCTCCGTTGCGTCGACGCTCTGGCAGACCCTTTGCCATCACCTGTTTCCCACGAGCACCTATCACTGGAACTCCGGCGGCGACCCCGAAGCGATTCCCGATCTCAGCTACGAGCAACTGCGCGCGTTCTACCAGAGCCATTACCACCCCAGCAATGCGACGTTCCTGACCTTTGGCAATATGCCAGCCGAGGAGCACCAGGCGGTGTTCCACGAGAAAGCCCTGAGCCGCTTCCAGCGTCTGGACCATCGCATTGCCGTACAGCCGGAAGTTCCGCTGAAAGAGCCCGTGAGAGTGCAGCAGAGCTACGCCTTCGATGAAGAAGGCCCTCTCGAGCGTCACACGCACATTGTTCTGGGCTGGATGCTGGGCGAGAGCAGTGACCTCAAACAGATGCTCGAGGCGCAGCTGCTGTCGAGCGTACTCCTCGAAAACAGTGCTTCGCCGTTACAGAAACTGCTGGAGACCACTGATCTGGGTAGCGCCCCGTCACCACTTTGCGGACTGGAGGACTCCCTGCGCGAGATGGTGTTCTGCTGTGGCATCGAGGGCAGCGAGGCCGAGCACGCCCAGGACCTGGAAGATCAGGTTCTGCAGGTTATCCGCGATGTCGCCGAAAATGGCGTACCGGCGGACCAACTTGAAGCCGTGCTGCACCAGTTGGAGCTCCATCAGCGCGAAATCAGCGGCGACGGCATGCCCTACGGACTGAATCTGATTCTGCAGGCACTGGGACCCGCCACTCACTATGCCGACCCGATCCAGGCGCTTGACCTGGACCCCGTTATCGCCGAGCTTCGCGAGCGCATTGCCGATCCAGCCTACATCAGGGACCTGGCGCGGCGCCTGCTGCTTGATAACCCCCATCGCGTAACGCTGGTCATGACCCCAGATCGCGCTTTGAGCGAACAGCGCCAGAACGCAGAGCGTGACCGCTTGGCAACGCTTAAATCGACGCTCAACGATGCGCAGCAAAACGCCATCATCGAGCAGACGCGTCGCCTCTTGGAACGCCAGGGCCAGGAAGACGACCCAGAAATCCTTCCCAAGGTGACGCTGGCTGATGTACCCGCGAGCCTGCCCCAGCTCTCGTATACCGAAGGGCGTAGTCACGGTTTACCCGTGACCACCTATGAGCAGGGAACCAATGGCATCGTCTACCAACAGCTGAACTGCCCTCTGGGCGATCTGGATCGCGATGATCTCGAGTTGCTTCCCCAGATCACCGCCATGGCCACAGAGCTCGGTATGGGCGACGCGGACTACCTCGCGACCCAGCATCGCCAGTCCTCTACCGTCGGCTCTATCAACCTGTTCACGTCCATGCGCGGCAGCCTGCATGACGAGCAGACCGCCCAGGCAAGCCTGGTGCTGTCGTCAAAAGCCCTCGCACGCCAGAATCAGGCCCAGGCGGAACTGATGCGCGATACGGTCCAGTCCCTGCGCTTTGACGAATTACCTAGATTACGCGATCTGGTTGCCCAGCAACGCGCGCGCCGCGAACAGGGCATCACGGGCCAGGGGCACAGCCTGGCAATGCAGGCAGCCAGCGCGGGTATGAGCCCCCTCGCCCGTCTCCATCATGAACTCTCGGGGCTGGCGGGAATCGCCGCGCTGCGCAAGCTCGACGACAGCCTGGCCGACGCCGCAGCGTTGGAGGACTTCGCCGGGCGCCTGGATGCCCTTTATCGCCGTATCACCTCGGGCGACTGGGAAGCGCTGATCGTGGCAGAGCCCGGCGCCGCATCGGAACTGGCTGACGAAGCCGCGTCGGTCTGGGCGCCTCTGTGCCGGACAGCATCCGCAGCGCTGCAGCTCCCACCGCTGCGGCAGAAGCACCGTGAATGCTGGGTGGTAAATTCCCAGGTTTCGTTCTGCGCCAAGGCCTATGCCACAGTTCCCGGCGGACATCCCGATGCGGCGGCGCTCACGGTACTCGGTGGGTATCTGCGCAATGGGTTTTTACACCGTGCCATTCGGGAACAGGGCGGCGCCTATGGTGGCGGCGCGAGCCACGATGCGAGCATTGCAGCGTTCCGCTTCTATTCCTATCGTGATCCACGCATTGTGGGAACTCTGGATGACTTTGACGCCAGCATTGGCTGGATGCACACGGGTGAGCACACCCCCGCCGCCCTCGAAGAGGCGATCCTTGGTGTCATCGGCTCCCTCGACAAGCCCGGCTCCCCCGCTGGCGAGGCCAAGCAGGACTTTCACAACCGGCGGTTTGGCCGTGATTACGCCCAGCGCATGGCGTTCCGCCAGGCGGTGCTGGCCGTCACCCTGGACGATCTGCAGCGTGTGACCGCGACTTATCTGCAGCCCGACCAGGCATCCATCGCCGTAGTTACGGGTGCAGCTGCGCAACGCGACAACGCCGACCTGTTTGCCGATCTCGGTATGGAGCTTCGCGATCTGCAGGGCTAAGGAAGTCCCAGCCACGAGGGTGCGATGCGCTGCACCGGCACCCGGGGCTGTGGTCCGCCCACTGATCGGGGCAGACGATTGCCATCGCGGCCCAGTACGATCAGGACTCTTCCCGTAGCGGGCATCCGTTCTGTGGTGGCTGACGCAGCGCTGGTGTCGTCGCCGTCGTGTTCACGCAAATTGTCACGGGGAATCTCATAGGACTTGTCGCTGGCGCCGTCTCGAGCTGGCACGAAGAGCGTGGAAAACTCCCAGGCCGCGACCCGGCGATTGCCCCAGCTCGGGTCCGCCAGATGCACTACGCCCTGGGAGTCGACCGAGTTCAGCACTGAAAAATGCGCACGACCATTGACAGACAACGCTACGATAACCGGCTGCCTCAGTTCCCTTAGCGCGGCCTCGTCCAGATAGAATCCACCCGCGGGATACCCGTGGACGCCAGCCAACCATGCAAGATCCGCCATCGACACACCACCATCCTGCGGATCGTGCTCGGGAAAATGCTCGGCAAGCGTCTGCAGTAGTTCGTCTTCGGTAATGGGCTCTCCCGCGAGCTGAAGCAAGGTCGCCAGCGCCGCCAGACCACAGCTGTAATCGTACTGCTGTCGTACCACGCCAGCATCGCGCA